>CACEMG010000001.1 GCA_902560565.1 uncultured Pelagibacteraceae bacterium
TAATGCACCAGATAAATTAGGTTATTGGACTAATAAAAAAACTGGTGAAAAATATGGAGGGCAGTACATAAGTCCTCTTTTAATTCCTAATCTTAAAAAAGTTGAGACAGGATTTAAAAAAGCAATGAAAAACAAGAAATTCTTAGCTGACCTTGAAGAACAGCTTGTTAATCATATTGGTATTGTGACACCAATTCTGAGAAGTAAAGAACTTGAGGAAATAGCTGGAGGAGAGAAAAAAATAGGAAAAATTTTTCTTAAAAGAACTGATCTTCATCATGACAGTTCTCATAAACCTGTAAGTGCTTTTAGTTCAGTTTTTTTTGCTAAACATATTCTTAAAGCCAAGAAAATAATTACTGAAACCGGTGCCTCTATGAACGCTAGAGCTGTTGCCTCAGCATGTGCCAAACTAAATCTTGCTTGCGAAGTACACATCGGTGCACTCGATGCGGAAAAGGTTTCCTTAAATAAAGATATAACTGAACTTTACGGTGCAGATATTAAAGTATGTCACGATTCTACAAAGTCGCTTTTGCCAGCGATGGCCGCAGCTCTTCGTAGTTGGCAAAGTGACCCTACCGCAATGTACGTTGTAGGTTCAGTATGTGGGCCTCACCCATATCCATTAATGGTTAGAACTTTTGCAAGTATAATTGGTAGAATTGCAAAAAAACAAATGAAAGATCTAATAGGTAAATCACCTTCAACTGTATTTGCAGTATGTGGAGGAGGATCGAATTTATCAGCAATAAGCTATCCTTTTTACAATGAGAGAAATGTTGATATTTTTGGAATAGAGTCGGCTGGAAAGGGAATTGCATCAGGAGCTCACGCGGCAACAATAACAAGTAAAGCTCCTATTGGAATTTTATTAGGTGCACGATCAAACGTTTTAATGGACGCAGACGGTCAAGTAGACCCTTCTGAAACAGAAGCCAGTGGGCTTGACTTCAGTGGAACAGGACCAGAAATATGTTACATGGCAAGTACAGGCAGAATAAAATTTAGAGCAACAACTGATAAAGAAGCGCAAGAAACTTTTTTAATAATGTGTAAGAAAACAGGTATACTTCCAGCTATTGAAGCATGTTATGTAATACATGCTGCAATTAAAGAAATAAAAAGAAGAAAAAACCCAAGAGAAAATCATTTAATTCACCTTTGCGGATCTGGTGAGTCTAATGTTGGAAGAATGCTAAAATATAAACGAAATAATGAATAAAACTTTTGAAAAAATATTTGCGAAAGCAAAGTCAGAAAATAGGTCTTGTTTTGTTGCTTTTGTTACAGGTATGGATCCAGACTATGAAAGCTCCAAACAAATTTTGATAGAATTATCAAAATATTGTGACTGTATTGAAATAGGGGTAAGTTTCAATACGAGCACATCAGATTCATCCATCATTATGGGTGCTAATGACCGTGCGATAAAATCTGGGGCTAAAACAAAAAAAATTTTTAAACTCATTAAACAGGTTAAAAAAAATATTGAAAGTGATACTGCATTTGTGACTATGGGATATTTAAATCAGATCCATGTATATGGAATTGATAGATATATAAATGATTGTAAAAAAAGTGGTGTTGATGGATGTATAGTGGTTGATAGTAACAATGAAGCACCTGAGGACGATAAAATTTTTAAAGGACTTACTAATAATAATATGGCTTTTATAAAATTAATTGCTCCAACAAATGATAGTAATTATATAAAACAAAGTTTGAAAAAGAGTTCATCTTGGTTGTACATTGTTTCTTACGCTGGAGTTACAGGATCAAAAAAGGTAAATATAAACAATGTAAAAAAATTGACCAAATTGATAAGGAAACAATCAAAAATTCCTATAGGAGTTGGTTTTGGCATTAAAAATTATAATGATGTTAAAAATGTTTCGAAACTTGCTGATCTAGTCGTATGTGGAAGCTCGATTGTAGAGAAAATTAAAGAAGGAAACAAAAAAGGATTAACAAATCAAAATTTAGCCCAATTTGTTGGTAAATATGTTAAAAGATTATCACAAGGAGTAAAACATTGAACTGGATAACCCGATTTATATCTATTGGTGACAAGATAAAGAAATTTTTAAAAAAAAGACCTACTGTTGAAGAACTCGAACACAGCTCTTGGGCTCCATTAAATTGTTGCAACAGTGGCCCCCTTCAAAAGTCTGAATTAGACAATAATATGTATGTATGTCCGAGATGTAATTTTCATCATCCAATTGACCCTGTAACGCGTTTTAATTATACGTTTGGTGAGAATAATTGGGAGGAAATTAAACCAAATTATAATTATCCAGACGATCCCCTTAAATTTGTAGATACAAAAAAATACACAGCACGTCTTAAAGAAGCAAGAAAAAAGACTAAACAAGATTGTGCGGCAATGTCATGTGTAGGAAAATTAAATGGTATCGAAATAGTTATGACTGCAATGAACTTTTCGTTTATGGGATCATCTATCGCTCAAAATGAGACTAATAATATTTTAACTGCTGTAAATTCAGCAATTGAAAGAAAATGTTCTTACGTATTTGCCAGCGCCTCGGGGGGCATGAGAATGCAAGAAGCAGGTCTTTCATTAATGTGCATGCCGAAGCTAACTATTGCAATCAACGAACTTAAAAAAAATAAGCTCCCTTTTATAAATTTATACTGTTCGCCTGCAACTGCAGGAGGAACTCAGGCAAGTATAAGCTCTCTCTCAGACCTTGCCATAGCAGAAAAAAATGTAACCATAGCCTTCAGTGGTCGTAGAGTTATTGAGGCAACTGTTCGTGAAAAGTTAGATGAAAATATACAAAAATCAGGGTGGGTTTTAGAAAAAGGATTTTTAGATTTAGAATTAGAAAGAAAGGAAATTTCTTCTGTAATATATAATTTATTATCAATCTTGCTTAACAACAATTCTGAGGTAAATTCTACTTCAGAAAATGAAACTCCAGAAAATAATAAATCGCTTTCAAAAACTGCATAAACGCGAAATTGATTTAAAATTAGATAGAATCAAGTCCCTTTGTCAAAGACTTGGAAATCCTCAAGATAAGATTAAAGCTATAACTGTTGTTGGAACAAATGGTAAATTTTCGACTATAGCTGGAATGTTTTCTATACTGAAAGAATCTAATATTAATTGTAATGTTTTCTCAAGCCCACATATTTTAAAAATTAATGAACGATTTATATTTAATAATGAAGAATTGAAAGATGATGAGCTTGCTGAACTTTTTGAAGAGGTTGAAAAAATTAATGATAACCAAACTATAACTCTGTTCGAAATTTTAGCTGCCTGCTTCTTCTATAAAGCAGCACAATACCCAGATAATATAAATCTAATCGAGGCTGGTTTATTTCATAGATTCGACGCATCAAATGTTCTAAAAGAAAATCTTGCTAGTGTTTGCTGTGCTATTTCAAGAGATCATGAGGATTGGTTGCCAGAAAATGATAGAACTGTTGAAAGAATAATCTTTGAGAAAACCTCGTCTCTTTTAAATTCAAATATCATTGTTGCTAAACAAAGAGATAAAAAAACAATGGAGTGTATTAAAAAAACTATATCAAACAACCAATCAAATAAGTACTATTTTGGGAAAGATTTTAGTTATTCAATTGGTAAAAATAATTCATTTTACTATAAGGATAAATTTGGTGAATTAGACCTACCAATGCCTAATGTTTTAGGTGAATATCAACTAGAAAATATTTCAACGGCTATTGCAACTCTAAGAAATTTAAATTTAGTAGTTAATGATGATCATATTAAAAGAGGTATTACTAAAATAAAAAATATTGCTAGACTTCAGGAAATTAGCTCAGGTAGATTGAAAAATTTAGTTAAAAACAATAAACTTATTATTGATGGTTCTCACAATGAGCATGGCGCACAAGTTTTAAATCAATATCTTCAAACACTTGGTTGCAACAAACACATAATATGTGGGATGATGTGTAATAAAAATCATAAAAAATATATTAGTTATTTTAAAGATATAAGTTCGATGACTGTAATAGATATACCTGGCAATCCGAATGCAATAAAGGGTAAAGATTTAAAAGAAAAATTCAAAGATATTTCTAATGTAACTTATAAAGAAAATATAGAAACTGCAATTAAATCTCTACCTATTAAGAAAAATGATATCGTAGTTATCACTGGAAGTTTATACTTAGCTTCTGAAATGCTTAAACTTAATTAAGCACTATGTTCTGTAAGCCAAGCTCGTAAATTCTGCTCTGAGTCTCCACCAACTTTTCGACTAGTTTCAACACCTTTACGGTAAATAACAATTGTGGGAACGCCACGAATTGCGGCATGTGATGCTGTGTTAATGGCATCTTCATCAATGTCTGCGTAAAAAAATTTCATATTTTTAAATTCGTGGGAAAGTTTTTCCATTATTGGTTTTTGAGCACGGCACGGTGCGCACCAGCTAGCTGAAAATTGTATTATAGAAATTTCCTCATTTGCTACTTTGGTTTCGAAATCAGAATCTTTAAAACTAATAAGCATAAGATTTTTTAAATAATTAGTTAATAATTGTCAATTTATCATTTTGTACATTTCAACAATTATAAAACTATTATTTTCCTAATATTGTATTATTATAAATTTATGGATAAAGATTACCCGTGGTCATTTAAATATTTTCCAAATAGTAAAAATCCCTTTATAATCAGTAGATCAAAAATAGATTTATTCTTAAGGTGTAAAAGATGTGCATATCTTGACATGCGTCTAGGCATTAAGGGTCCAAAACCATTTCCATACAATTTAAACTCGAGAATTGATACACTGCTGAAAAATGAATTTGATGTTGCAAGAGACAAAAAAGAACAGACGATTTATCAAAAAAAAGCAGGCATAAGTTCTATTCCTTATTATCATCCAGAACTTCATATATGGCGCGAACCCTTTAAAGCGGCAAGATTTCATCACCAAGAAACTAATATTACAGTTTGTGGGTCAGTTGATGATTTATGGCAAGATACAAATAGTAAAAAAATATCAGTGGTAGATTATAAATCAACTTTTAATGAAAATTTTGAGAAACTCAAAAAATTTGATGCACCGTATCTTATTGGATATAAACGGCAAGCAGAAATATATTTATGGATTTTATCAAATTTAGGTTTAGATATGAATACAACAAGTTATTTTTTTTATGTTAATGCAAAAAAAGAGCAAGCAATATTTGAAAATAAACTGGAATTTGAATGGGCAATTATTCCTTACCGTACTGAAGATTACAAATGGGTAGATAAGACTATAATTGATATTAAAAATCTTTTGGAAACAAATAAAATACCTGCTTCAACAGCAGAATGTGATTTATGTAAATATATGAGTAAATTTTTTGATTTTATTAAAAAAAAATAAAATCAATTTATTTTATATTTTTGTAGTTTATAAAAATTATTAAGCATTTTCATTTCTTCATAGTCAGCAGGAGCAGTGTCTAATAGTCTTGGATTAAATAATATAATTGATGCGGACTGGGCTCGACTGATCGCAACATTCAAGCGGTTACGATTAAAAAAAAATGATTTATGTCTAGGAAGATTTTCTGTATCTGATGAAGTCATACTAATAATAGTAATAGGCGCCTCTTGTCCTTGAAATTTATCAATTGTCCCACATTTTGTACCTTTTTCTAAACGTGATAAAAGATAATTAACTTGGGCATTATAAGGGCTTATAATTAAGAAGTCTGATAGTTCTAACTTCCTGGTTTTGCCATTAAATGTAAATTTTGACCCAACAAGTTGTTTCATTAATTTGTCTATAACTTTATATTCTTCTAAACATGTTTGAGACCTCTCTTGATGATCCATTGCAATAAAATGTATTCCTTCAGATTTAATTAAGCTATTACTACTAAAATCAATTTGTCTTTGACAAGTAATTTCATCTGTCAGTAATCTACCATCATAAAATGATTCTGAAATAAAAGAGTTTATTTTGGGATGGAGTCTGAAAGTTCGATCTAACAAAATTCCTTTTTCTGGAGCAATAGTATTTTGCTCACATAATAAATAATCAAGTACACTTTGTCCTGATTGACCAGGATGATTACCTTGAATGGGTTGGCCTAATTGCATCTGATCTCCAACAAGAATAATATTTTTCGCAATTCCACCTAAAGCAATTAAATCTGCTAAACTAATTTGTCCTGCTTCATCAATAATTAGATAGTCAAATTTATTATAACAATAACCTCTTGAAAGATGGAATTTTGTTCCAGCATATACAGATGTTGAATTATCGTTTATCGCATTAATCCAAATTTTGTCGTTATTATTAGTTTTAATAAACTTTCCATCATAATAACTATAATCATTCTTGTCCGATTTGCCGGCTTTAATTCCTTTAAAAGATATGTTTTTTTTATTAGCTAGAACTTCTATTCTATCAAGAAGATTATGGATAACTGGATGGGAATTTGCAGTAATTGCTATTTTTTTTTTCTTCTTTATTAATTCAAGTATTGTAGCTGCACAGGTGGAGGACTTGCCTGTGCCAGGGGGACCCTGAAGATATAAATAACTATTTTTCAGATTTGATATAATATTTGGTATTTCTAAATAAAAATTATTAGTTTTTATAATATTATCACCTTTTTTAATACCATTGATCGAAGGAAGATCTCTGTTTAAAAAACTTATTAAGGCTTGATAGTTTTTTTTATTTTCTAAAATACTATCGATAAATTTATAAATGTTATTATTTAAATTTTTGAAAATGTCATTAGACATTATTTGATTAGCAATAGATAGTGTATTTGGAAGTTGAGGTGAGTCAATTGTGGTTTTTTTTTTTAATTTTATTGTTTTATTAATTTGATCTAAAAAAACAATTGTTCCGGCATAATCTTTTATTTTATCAGAGTTGATGTTATTCGCAATTACAACCCTATCGTTCTTTCGAAACTTATATTCCTGATCACTAAAAATATAAGTGTAAATAACAGACTGTTTTTCTGGATGAGAAGAAACAAGTTTCATATTTCCAATACAATTTTTATCTTCAATTAATTCCTCATCTGAAAAATCTCGTCTATCAAAATGTTCTCGCCATTCTGGTTTTTGTTCCCTGTTATAAAAACCTACAATATCCAACATTAATTTAGGAATATTATTATTTTTAATTTTTGAATTTTCTATTTTATTTCTATATTCAATAATTTTCTCCTCAAAAGGACGAGTTTCAATTTCTTCTTTATCGGGAATAAACCATGAAGTACCCTCTGGTTTTATATCTAATAACCATTCTCTTAATTTGAAAGTAGAATGACAATCTTCTTTATTATAATATTCGATTTCATCTAATAATTTTTGCTTTTTTGTTTCCACCCACTCAATATAAAATTCCTCAGACTGTTCACCTTTTTTAACGTCTCCAGTCCTTTCAAATTTATAAAATTTTTCCAAAGCCTTTATAGAATAACTATTTTCTGAGATAAGAATTGCCTGTTTAGCAACTCTGAATAAATCAACAAATTTATTTAAATGTAAATAGTGATCATACTCGACATGCTTAACTTTATGTAAAGATGTTAATCTTTCTAAGGCATTTACTTCATATGCTGCGTAATGATAAATTTTAGAATCTGGGTACTTTTTAAAATGATTTTTTGTAAAATCAAAAAATTTTATTAAGTTTTTTTTCTCATCTTCTTTATTGTGGGCCCAAAGAGGTAAATAATTTTGCTTTCCATTTTCCTCGTAATAAATACCAAATAGATATTCCAATTTTTCATCATAAGCCCACATTGAGCTTTCGAGATCAAAAAATAAATCACATTGTGAAGGTTTTGGTAATAAATTAAAACCTTTCCTAATAAATAAATTTTCCTTTACAGTTTTAAATATTGGTTTACCAGTTTTTTCATATTCTATTTGTAATTTAGCCTGTTCAATTCTTTTATTTTTTATTACATCTCTTAAACCCTCAATTTTTGTTTTAGGATTCAATTTTGCTAATTGATCTATTGTTTTAATACCACTTTTATTAAATCTTTTAATGTTTATTTTATTATTTCCACCGACTTGATTTAGGTGCCTTTTTTTTTTCCATTCTTTTTCACACACTTCAGACCAATCACAAAATGCACAAAAAGAACATTTTTCAGGTTTTGTTTTGTCTATTTCATTTTTAAGAAATTGTTCATATTTTTCTTTGTGGGAATTAAATACATCATAAATCTGATTTAGCTTTACTTTTTGCTTAGTCCCATCCTTTAATAAAATATATAAATTTTCTGAAGCTACTCCTTGAGATTTTTTTAAAAGATCAAAATAGATTCCCACTTGATAGATATGATCACCTCGAATTTTCTTTGAGTTCTTTGTATCTATCACTTCATAAAAATAGTCTCCAAAGTTCGATTTTTTGCTTTTATTAATTTCAAGAAAATCAGCTTCTCCACTCCATTTGCCATCAGAAAGCCAACCACCATAAATAATCTCATATCCTTGTTCCATGGCATTTAGAGTTTCTTTAAATTTATCTACATTTTTTAGTTTCTTTATATTTTTAATCTTTGAATATTTTTTTTTTAACTTTTCAAAATATTTTGCTTCGTGAATATTCCCTTTATCAAATCTTAATTGATCAATATTGGAATGAGGTTTTCTTTTAAGTTTAAGATGATTTTCATTTTTTTCATTAAATATAATATACCCGCAGCTTAAATACTTTTTAAGCATGGACGGAGAAAAAAAATTTTTTTCTCTTAATTGTGCCATATAATACTTGATTTAATCTCTTTTAATAAGTTTATCTTGTTGTGAAGATCTTTTTGAGTCTAAAACACTTGCTACCAATTTTCTATTACAGGATACATTTAATAGTTCAGCTACTTTTTTTGCAATTGATGTTTTTGAATGACATTTGTTTTTTTTTTCAGTTTGAATTTCTTTAATTTTCTTAATATCGAGTTTTTTCTCTTTTGCATCTTTTATTCTTTTATCATAATCAGCAGCAGATGGGATCGAGTCAAATATTTCTAAAATTTTATCCTTTTTTTTCTTTAAAATTTTTCTTCCCAAAATCGAATTATTATTATTTTTTAAAGAATCAATAATTTTTTGTATCTGAGATACTGTTGGCTGTTTATAAGCATATGGTGTTGCTCCAAATTTACCTTCTCGTTTAATTTTAACCATTGAAATTCCATTGTTATTACAAAATCTTGCTAGATTATCATCTCTTTCAAAATCAATTTTTTTCGTATTTAAATAATCTATAAACTCTTCAGATGTTAAATATCCTGAAGGAATTTCTTCATGTAAATAACCTTTTAATTTACCTTTTTCTGACTTCAGCTTTAGATTATATGGGTTTTTTTCTCTTTTGCTTATCATTCTTTTATATTAACAATTTTTGGTTTCTCAGGATCTTCAACATAATCCAAGTTTACATCATTTTCAGTAGTATTTGGTAATTCTTTTGTTTGTCCTAAACCTCCAGTTTTTTTTAGTTTTACTAACTTATCTTCTAATGATTGATTTGAACCATAAGCTGCATTTATTACTTGCTTAAGAGAATTTGTGTGCGCTTTATGACTATCAATTGTCTTTTTTAAATTTTTTTTCAAAAAAGTGTATTTGTCATAAATTGCCGTTGCTTCCTTTACAATTTTGGAAACTAAAGATTTATTTTTTTTCTCATTTTTAATGCTTGTAGCAGTTGCAATTAAACTCATAATACTAATAGGACCAGCAAGAAGTATTTTTTTTTCATAACACAAATCCAATAAGCTACTATTTTCTTTTTCGAGCACTGAAAGATAACAGGCGTCAAATGGCATAAACATAACAACATATTGCATGTTTTCAAGTTGGTAAAGTTTTGAATAATTTTTAAATCCAAGGTCAGTTATATGTTTTTTCACAGACTCTATATGTTTGTTTAGATTTTCTTCTCTCATATCTTTATCTTTTGAATTAACAAAGTCCTCAAAATTTTTAAGGGAAACTTTGCAATCGATAACAATTTTTTGATTATCTTGAAGGTTTAATATAAAATCAGGTTTTATTATTTTTTCTTCCCCTGTTTCAGGATCAGAAATTTTTTTTTCCTTTCCTACATCAAAATCTCCATCCTCTTCTTTTAGTCCGTGTCTTTCTAAAATATTTCTTAAAGTTCTTTCATTAAATTTTCCTTGATATTTAACATCACCAACTAATTTTTCATGAAAATTTTTATATTCTGAAATAACAGATTTATATTCTGAAAATGATCTATTGCTTATTTCTTTAAATGTATCTACGTCATTTTTATTACTTATGAGCTGTTCTTTATCTTTTTTTAATTCTTTAATATAATTTTCTACTAAGTCTGTTTTATCTATTTGTTTATCTAGTTCATTCTGAAGTTTTAAATATTCCGGATTATTTTTATCAATATTTTTAGAACTTTTAATTTGATTTAGTATATATAAAAACAAAAAAACAATTGTTACGCTTAATATGAGAACTGTAATTGATAAAGTTGCTATCATACCTATATAATATATTAATTTATTAATTTACTCCACTCTTTAGAATATTTTTGAATTGATTTATTATTTTCAATACATTTTTCTAATAAAACTGTAAGACAGTCACTGAAACTTCTATCACCATCATAACCACCAAGACAATGGGACAATTCATGAAGCGCTACAGAGCAGAAGACACTAAATTTTTGTTTGAATAAAGACTTATGTAAATAAATTACTTTATGGTTATAATCATATTTATCCTTCATTTGCCCAAGTAGTTCCTTGCATGTTATAGTTTTAAATTTCACATCGTACATAGGATCATCATGTCCATCAGCTACGAATAATTTAGCAAAACCAGGTGAAATACTTTTGACTGCTTCAAATAAAAAATCGATCGATTTTTGTTCTTTATATGTCAAATTTTTTGTTTTTTTGTTCTTAATCCTAGATTCGCTATTTTTTTTATTTCGAATGAAACTTTCAAGTGCACTCATTACTCCAAAATTAGTAAAATACGACGGGAGAATAATTTTTTTTTTCTTTTCCTTGTTTGTCCTGTTACGAATGTAATTTTGGACACCTGTGTTAAACCACTCATTATAAGTAATTTCTCGAGAATAGGTATATCTAGACTCTGCAAAGTAATCATTTCCAAATAATTCTTTTAAATTTTTGTCGTCTTTTAACCATCCATAAGAATTAGTAGCTATAGCACTTAAAAGTAAATGCCCCTTTTCCCAAATTTTTTTACTCGATTTTAAAATATATTTTATAGCCACATTTCCAACCATATCTCTATAATAAAAACCACTACGAGCTAGTATTGAAAAGAATGTTGCTTGAAGTTTAGAATCAAAAGCTTTTCGGTCACGGTCCATGCGAACCTTCTTATCAAGTGCAGCATATGACTTGTTAATGTGTATAATTACAGGGATCCCAATGATATCTATCCTTCTCAAATTCTTATAAAAACCCACCCCGTTTGGCTCAGTTGATTTAAATATGCTTATTCCATTATGGTCATGTAAAATTTCACCTATTATTTTATTACCACTATAAAAAAAATTTTTCATTCCATACTGGTAAGCTTTCTTTAGTTTTTTACTTATAGTTTTTATTATAAAATAATTACCTTTAAGTTTGTTTATTTTGAAATAGTTATAGATTAATGGACGCAATCCATCGGTATTCGGAATTTCATTTCCTACTGATACGATAAGAGCTTTGTTGCCAGAAATTAATATAGGATTAAAGACACCCATTCTAGCAAGATCTGAAAACACTTTCTTACCACCTTCCCCATGGGAGCCACAGAATTGTACTTCTGATTCAGATTTAGTAGATCCAATATAATAAAGCTTTTCTAAGTTAAATTCATTAGGAGCGTAAATTCTTACAGTATCACTTTCGATAGAAATTTTAATATCTGTTATTGGCAGCTTGTTTTCCAAGCAGCCATCATAAAAATTTTGCAGCGTATCTCTAGCAATCATATCTTCAGTCCATATTTCTTCAGACCAACTTGTAGTGATTGCAGATGGAACTGATTTTAAGTGCTCTGTTGAAGTAATTTCAGGTACTTCTAAAAGCAAGTCTTTAAATTTTTTTATATCATTCATTTTTCCCTCTATATTTTATTATTAGTAATTTCATCTTTTAATTCTTCTTTAAGAACATCTATATTTATTAATACTCTATGATATATATGTTGGGCTCTTTTTTTCTTTAAATATTTATAAAGATTAAGAGGTATAAAATAAAAGTTTATAATTAATCCAAAAAATTTTTTATTTTCATAAAATCTGATTTTAGCCTTTTCGTTTATTTCTTGATGCTTAAACCAATCCTGAAAATCTGATTTCCACTCGAGATAATATTCTAGACGTTGTTTCAATAAATTTTGGTAATTCTTTTTCATATTTTATTTTATCTCCACGTATCCTTTACCAATTTTTTCTCTTATTTTTTTTTCAGCATATTTTTTTGCAGCTTCCTCTGAACTAAATTGATTTTCCTTTTCTGCTGGGTTATGAATACCAATACGTCCGTATTTTGTTATAACCTTTTTTTTTGCATCAATTTTAATTTCCCAGAATTTAAACGAATTTTTAATGTGGTTTTTATATTCTAGTCTCATTTTATTTCCTTTCATTTAGTGTAGCGTTTTATCTTTAATTTTTTTTTTTCTTCCAAAAAGATCTTCTTCATCAGCTTGATTACTAGTCCATTCATCTAAAGAATTCATAAAATCCTTATTGTGCTGTAGAAGTTGATTCTTTGTAAAAGTTGTATAGTATTTGAACTTTGGATAAGACATTTCTAGCATTAAAGATTGCATTACTCGGTAATAGAAAATGTAAAAACACTCATCTTTATCTAGAGCTTCTTTTGCAGCCTTTTGTTTAAAGGCATCAACTAAATTTTTTGCAAAAATATCTATTCTTTCCCAGATTTCATTCCTCGTCTCTATTTTCTGCTCTTTCAAAGATTTAGTTTTAAAAGGAACAATATTCGTTTTTTTTGAACTTTTTCCTTTCAAAGGTTTTTTTTTGTCTTTTTCCTTGCTCATAAGGTTTTAATAACAAATATATTTTGCTGTGTCAAGACTGTATTTATAAATATTTTTGTATTGATTCATTATATTTATACTGTATATATATAAAGAGTAAATAATATGATTCGAAAAAAAAGTAACAAAATAAGTAAGCCAGGTGCAATTTTATGGGAATTACTTAGTGAATCTGGGATTTCCCAGGCCATAGCTTCGAAAAATATGGGGCAATATGAAAATTATTTAACCAATTATATCTACAAATATAAAGAAAACATATTCCCAAGGTCATTTTGTTATAATTTTTTGTCGTCGGTTTATCACTCAATAAAAAGGGATAAAATTAATAAGAACCAATCTTTCATATCAATATTAAGTAGGGTAATTAATAAAAATTTAGATGTAATAAAAATTTTAATCCTCCCTGCTCTTGATCATCATATTGCAGCGTTGCTTAAATTAGAAAATATTGATTTTATTGAAACCTCAAATTTATTAGAAAGATATATTGCTGAAGTAGTCACTAAAGAAAAATATAACGAGTATAAATCATTTTTAAGTGAGATGGATAGTGAAGACGAGGGTTTTGATAATCTAAATAATATTCGTTTGAAAGGAGACCCAATTCTGGATGAAGAACGATTTAAAAAAAATATTGAATTTGAAAATTTAGTAAAATCAATCAAAGATTTCTATTATCTATGTGAGCAACTTACATTAATCTTCGTTCCAAATTTTTATTCACCAACAAACTATCAAAAAATAAAAATGGACAAAGTTAGCAAAGGAACTTTTTTAGTGAAAAAAAGATTTATCAAACAATTGAAACGATCGAATAAAATTGGTGGAGAGTTTAGCTGGAATTCTGGAAAATTTTCTTTTAGTGAAAATTCTGGTAATAATTATGAAACTTCAGAATTTTTATCAAAAGATGAATCTAAAAAAATTAAAATTAAAGAAAATCTTTCTGGATTGCCCTTTGTGGATATTCCTTTAACAAAGGAACAAAAAAAAGAAATAGATGATGTAATGGCTAAAGGAGGTAAAACATCATTATTAAATGTAGATGAATTAGTTAATAAGTATCGAGGTTCATATTACTTGGAACTAGCTTTCAAAAATAATCCATATATGAAAAAACTTGGAATAGAAGATGTTTCAGGAGTTTTTGAAGAAGCTAGGCTTATTGCATTGAATAAAAAGCTAAATTATTTTTTAGGTTCAAACAAGCAACATGATTCTCTTTGGGATACTAGAGCAACTGCAGAGAAAATTTCTAAAGAGGAGTCTTCCGTTAGCCTATTTGATGATTTAATTTTCCCTAAGATTAAAGAAGGGAAAAAAATAGCGTAACTTTTTTTAAATAATCAAATAATATGAAAAAAACTTTTACATTCTATGACATGGAAGCTGATAGTGGATCAGCAATAAAAGCTACCTGCTTAAGTTGTAGTTATGTAACTGTAGACTCAAATTTCAAAACTATTGAAGAAGGTACATTTAATTCAAGATTAAGAAAATCTAGGGCTTTCGAAGTTGATGCTATGCTTGCCCATTCAATCCCATTAAAAAAGATTCAAAGTGAAAAATTATCTAATGGAGAGCTAGTAGAAAAGCTAGAAGCCAAATTTATTGAACTTGCAAAAAAAGGAACAATTTTTGTTGGATACAATTCAAGTGGGTATGATCAAATTCTTTTAAATCATATGTTACATTTAAATTTAAAGTGGCCCTATATAACAAGTAAAGAACAGTTTGATTTGCTACCAGCAGTCAGAACTGCATCTGTGTTTGAGCCAAAGGCATTAAATTATTTAACTAATTTTAAAGGAAACACTTCATACAAATTGCAGGACATGATCAAAGCAAATAATATAAAATCAGAAATAGCTCACGATTCTCTTTGGGATACTAGAGCAACTAAGGATCTTGGCCACCTTTTGTATAAAAATGCTCCAGAAGTATTTAATGCTTCAATTGCATTAAGAAAGAAGGAGGATGTGATATCCCGAATAAAAGATGATATATTTTGCTGGAATGAATTCTTTTTTGCGCGTGCCAAAATTTTTTGTGGTTGTTATATAGGAAGCACCATTTATCCTAATTGGCATTACCTTTTTGATTTGCGCCAATCACCTGAGGAAATTATCTCAATAATGAATAATAGAGAAGAATTGAAAAAAAAAGTTGAAAGTAGTCCCCGATTTATAAGAATTTGTAAAGGGAATCGCTCTCCAATTATTATGAAAAAAGAAAATGCATTTAAAAATGATGAGGAATATAAAACTTTAGGAATTAAAGAAATTGAAAGAAGATATTATTTTTTAAGAAAACACCGAGAAGAATTGTCAGTAAGATTAAGAGATCTAGCTAATGAAAAAATAGAGGAAAAAAATCAGTTTGAACAAGAAAAGAAACAACCTGAAGAAAATTTATATGGATTGAAAATTAGTAATGACGAGAGAAAAATAATGCTAAATTTTAATCAAGCAAAAGAAATTTCAGACAAAAAGAAGGAGTTTATGCAATTTAAACATCAAGATATAAAACTGCTTGCTGAAATGAAACTGTATGAAGATTTATCTGAAGATGATTTTTGTAAAGTTCTCTCTAAAAAAGATTTAAATAAAGTAAAAAGTAGGATTGCGAACTATTTGTTAGATAAATCAAATAAAAGTCTTCCATTTACTAAAATTCCTGAGCAGTTAGCAAGATTGGATACGCTTAAACTTAATGCTGAAAATGATAAAGACGATAATAAAGCAAAACAATTACAAGACTTGGATGATTATTTGGTTGGTAAGATGAATGAGTTTGAAAAATATTTATAAAAAAAAACTTAAATTATGACAAACTTGAACAAAGATAATATCAAAAAAATATTTTTTACTTATTTTCAGCCAACTTATAAAGGTAAATTAAAAGATACAAATATAATATTAAAAATTTTAAATGAACTTCAAAAAGAACCACCGCCAACATCAACTTTAGTTATTAAAAAAATAAACTCATATACACAAAATAAAATAAAACTAAATGTTAGTAATATTAAAAGAATAAAAAAAATTGCTCAAAAGAACGGTTTGATAAAAACTCAAAAACTAAACCGCAAGATTACAAAATCAAAAGAAAAATATTTAAAAATACTAAAAGTAAACATATTTAACTTTCCTCCATATGCAAGGGGTGGTCAAAAAGCTGCATCTATAAATGATAGATATAGTATTGATTTTAAAAATCCAAAAGGAAAAACAAAAATACCAGAGCACTTACGTGGAGTACAATTTTACAAAACAAAAAATGATGCTAAAAAAGCAATTGAAGAAAAACAACAGTTTACAGAAATTTTTTTTAAAAAAGCAGATGAAAGATTTAAAAAAAATTTAAAAATATGGAAACTATATTAATTTTTATACTATTAATAATGGTTACTGTTTTGATATTTAAAAATTTTGATATTTTAAAAATTATTCTTAATTATATTAAAGACTTAATGTTTGGAAAGTAATTTTAATAATTTTTTTACATCCGGTCTTTTAAAGGATTTCTTTGAAACTAATAATGCTGCAGATGACTTCAAAATATAGCCGTCTTTTAAAGGCCTCAGACCATTCGCAGCGGCTGTTGAACCACTGGAAAATATTTCTCCTATTATAGAACTTTGAGAAATTCTTGGCATAACCTCAGTTGCTCCCATGCTGTCAGTAACCTCAACATTTTTAACATTCTTTTCCTCTAAGAAGTTTTGCACTAAACTTTTGTACTTTGTTGAACATTTCATAGGTTGTTTATTTTTTTTCAACATTTCTGTTGCTATCTCTGAAACGTCAAGCATTGTTTGGCAATCAATCCAAGAATTCATACAAAAAATGGCTAGTGTGGCGTGTCCAAAATTTAATCGTTTATAAATATTAATTTTTTTTTGAATCTCTACATCTGAATTTAGTAACAAATCAATTCCTGATATAGCTATGTCTGAATTATTATTGGCAATAGATACAATAGACTCTCTAGCGTGTTGAAAAATGCAAACAATATCAAATTTATTATGATTTATTTTACCAATTAAATCTCTGTCTCCTTTTTCAAATTTAATATTTAGATTTTTTTTTTTGAATATTCTTAAAGTTTCAAAACGCAATCGTCCCTTGCTGGGCAAAGATATTATAATTTCTTTTTTCATTAACTAAGATTTATAGCAGCTCCCACTGCGTTAATTTTTCTTAATCCTATTGATTGACTTAAAGAGTTAAATCTTCCACCTACGATGGATTGTTTATTAATGTTTGAACCAATTGGTTTTATAGAAAATAACATATTATCATAAATTTCAACAGCAGGTAATTCATTGCTATTAAAATATACTTTCAAATTACCTATTTTATTTTTTTTTACAGGAAAAAAATCACTTGAAACATTTATATTTAATTTATTTGTTTTAAAAAAATTATTTAGAATTAAAGGAGCTTTTTGAATTGGGCATTTTATCTTTAGGAAGTTTTTGATAATTTTAACTATTCTTTTACCTTCTGCTGGTCTGGGTTGAATATAAATCTTTTGTTCAAAACGTTGAAGAATATCTTTGACTTTTCTATTGGCAATAATTTTATTAGGATTTACTTTTTTCATTCTAAAATATAGTTTTTTATCTAATTCTATATTTCTTTCATCAAGATATTTGTTGGTTTCAAGTCGTTTTAATATTTCGTTAAGATATCTTGTATTATTTCTCAAATATAAAATTCTTGATTTCCATCTTTTTGGTAAATCAAGTTGTCTTAAAACAGATTCGAATAATTTAACATTATTGATATTTATTTGACCCCTTTTTCCAATTTCTTTTTGAAATATTTTGGCGCTATTTAAAATTATCTCATGATCATCATTTTGTTTGTTAGAATTATAAATTTCGAAACCAATTTGTGAATTTATTTTTTGATTTTTCCTATAAGACTCTCCTGAATAATATATTTTACTTTTTTTGTTACTCATTTTTTTAGAAAACTCTATTAGACTCATTAAGCTTAGATCTGGTCTTAAAGCAAAAGTCTTATTTTTTTTATTATCTGTAAAGGTAAAAAGGTATTTCTTTAGTTTTTCATCTCTAATGTATTTAATATCCACGACAGAACTTAAGCTGAGTTCTTTATAACCTTCATTTTTTATAAATTTAGTTATTTTTTGGTAAAATTTTTCTGACTTCATTTATTAAGTTATCTTTTGAAATTGTAGTTTGTTGATTTAAATCCCCTTTTTCAGATAATAAATTTTTTAAAGTAATTGTATTATTATTAAACTCATTTTCGCCACATATAACAGCAACTGGACACCCTCTTTTATTTGCATATTTCATCTGTTTAACCATATTTTTTCCTGTATCTAAAAAAATTTCAGAATTTATATTGTTTGATCTTAAATTTTCTAAAATTTCATAATAATTTTGAAGATACTTTTCTTGCATAACACACACTAATACTGGCTTGGGTTCGTTTGCTGTCATATTAATTGCTTCGCACGCCGACATTACTCTTTCAATGCCAAAACTAATACCAACTCCAGGTACATCCACATTTTTAAATCTTGATATTAAGTTTCCATATTCTCCACCACTAACTGGGGAGATTCCTGCCCAATTAGCTAAATTTAATTCTGTTTCAACTGTCCATCCAGTATAGTAAAAAATTCCGCGCACTTTAGCCAGCGAGAGCTTAACCTGATTTGCATATTTTCCATAACTTAAAACTTCTAATAATTTTTTCATTTCTTCTATACCTTCTTTTGACCTAGAATTTTTTATATTTGAAGAGATTTCATCTAGATTTTTAAATTCTAGAAAACTCATGATTTCATTAATCTGACTTTCGGAAAGATCGGCTCCCATTTGAACAGCGCCAGAGCTATCAATTCTTTTCTCACCTAATAAATCTCTTACTCCATTTTTCCCAATATTAGGATTTCCTAACTTATCAAGAGCCCTGAAAATACTCATTTTCTTTTTTTCATCGCTAATTTTTAAATCATTGATAAATCCCTCTATGATTTTTCTGTTACTTATACAAATTTTAAACTGAGAACTCTCAAACCCCAACTTGAAAAAAGTGTCCGCTATAAGATTTATTAACTCTGAATTAGCTTGGCACTTATTTACCACTCCAACTATATCCGCATCGGCTTGGGTGAAAGATTTTAATTTGATTTTTTTAGAGTCAAATTTTTCATTTCTAGCTACTCTATCTATTTGATAGCGACGAAAAATCGATGGCAATTCACGATAGCGTTCTGCATAAAAACGAGCAAGGGGTGCAGAATTATCGTATTTAATTGTTAATTTATCATTCCCATCTTGAAATGAATAAACATCACTCATAGGGTTGTTAGAATCAGATGCCAAAAAACTTCCAATATTTTCACTAATCTCAGCAAATGGTGTTTCTAGAGCTGAAAATCCAAAATTGATAAAATTATCCTCAATAATTTTAATAATTTTTTTTTTTCTTGCTAAAGAAGATCCCGTCGTATCAATCCAACCTTTTGGAAGTTTTGCTATAAGTTTATCTTTTTTCATTTGTTTCACCTATTGTCCACGTCTTGAATTTCATTTTGGTACCCGATTCCTTATTCGCAAAGGACCCTTTTCTTTCACAGAGAAATATGCTTCTACTACACCAATCGGGCATCATGACGATTGCACAAATATTTACTTACAATTTAACCTTTCGTAATTTTATATTATTTTTGTCTAAAATTAAATTTTTATATTGAATAATAGCTAGCCTTAGCCAGCATGTAGAGAATGATGATGGTTTTTTTTTGATGCGTAAATTTTTAATATACTTTTCATATGTAGGTTGTTTATCACGTATATTAAAATTTACAAGTTATTTTGTATAGGGGCTATAGCAAACCTATAGCATGTCCCTACACAAATTTCATATCTGAGGATTATTTATTATACCTTAGAAATGTTAATACAACTTGGTCCTTTTTCGGATTGCTCCACTGTATATTTGATACGATCGTTTTCTTGCAGGTATCTTATCCCAGCGCTACGTAATGCACTAGCGTGGATGAAAATATCTTTAGAACCATCGTCCGGCGCGACGAACCCATAACCTTTTTTTGAGTTGTACCACTTGACAACGCCTTGACCCTCAGTTTTTTCTTCACTCATATTTACTCTTTCTTCTTTAATTGTTAACTTGCGAACATTAATAGTTCACAAAACGAATACATATACATTCAAATATTTAATGCAAGTACTATTTTTTTGAAATTAGAGCTTAATTTTAATTTTTATAAATAAACATTAATTAAATTGGTATGCGAACCCACAGAATCGAACTGTATCCTGACGCTTTTCAGGCGTCCGTGCCGACCACGTACACCAGGTTCGCATATTTACTTATTAATATCTTATCACAATATGCTTAATAACGATAAGATATACGACCGCGACTCAAGTCGTACCCACTTAATTCAACTTTTACACGGTCACCTTGAAGGACTCTAATTCTGTTTTTCCTTAATTTTCCACTCGCCGTGCATATCACTTTAGCTTTATTATCTAACATTACTTCAAAGGTTGCTGACGGCATAAGATTTGTCACAACGCCATCAAAAATTAATAACTCCTCTTTTGGCAATTTAATTTCTCCTCATTACTTTGGATTTAATAGATAGGCTGTGTGCTTTAAGGTTTTCTTCATTTGCGAGTATGTATCCAGATTTTGATAAAAATTTCAACCCCTTTGAAGATAATTCATTAATACTTATTTGTTTAGTAAAATCAGCAACTTTTAAACCTCCAGAATATCTAGACGTCATGGAGGTCGGTAAGCTGTGCTGGGTGGGACCATAATCGCTAAGCGCCATTGATGAATTAGGTCCAGCTGCTATTGATCCTATATTGCTTAATTTATTATCGAGTTTGTATAAATATTTTTTATAGTTTTTAATTGACAATTCTAAATGTTCAGGACTTAAGTACTCTATTAAATCTAAAATATCCTTATCTGTCTTGCAATATATTAATGCACCATACTTTCTTAAGCTTTTGGATATTATTTTTTTTCTTGGAAGATTTTTAATATTTATTTCAATTTTAGATTTAACTTTTTTTATTAAATTTAAATCTTTAGATATCATCACAGCCATAACTCCTTCAGAGTGCTCTGCCTGTGCTAATAAACTATAGCTAATTTGATCTGCTGTTATACTGTTATCAGCCCAACAAACTATTTCGGACTCACCCGCAAACATTCTTTCTTGAGCAATCAAGTTATTTGAAGATAAAATTCTTTTAGCTGAGGCAACGTAACTTGAACCTGGTCCAACTACAAGGTCCACTGGTTTAATTTTTTTTGTTCCATATGCTAATGCTGCTATTGCTCCTGCTCCTGAAATATTAATTATTTCTTTAACTCCACAAAGTCTGGCTGCATACATTACAGCACTATTTAATTTTCCACTAATTGCTGGGGTTGCAAGCACTATTCTTTTCACTCCTGCAATACTAGCTGGTATACAATTCATTAAAGCAGAGCTGGGAAGGTTATATGGGCAATAACAGGCAACATTTTTTATTGGCTTAGTTATATATGAAAATTTATTACCATACGTATCTTTATAAGTTATATTTTTTACTTTTTGAAACTTATGCCATTTAAAAATTCTTTTGTATGTATAAAAAATTTCTTTTTTAATTTTTGAATCTAAAGATTTAATAGATTTTTCAATATCTTTATTTGAGGGAATAATTTTACTATTATCGTTAAATTTTTTTTCATAATAAATAAGTGATTTATCACCATTTTTTTTTACATTATTAATTATATTTCTTACTGTTTTATTTAATTTATCATCAATTTTTGATCTTTTTTGAATGATTTTTTTAAATTTATTCAAACTTTTTTTTTTTGTACTGTTAATTATTTTTATCATTTGTAAATTTTTGGTCCTCTAAAGTAATCTCTATAATTTCAGCGTCGATTGTTATAATTGCTTTTTTATTAAAATAAAAGGAAATCATATATTTTTTATCAATTTTATGTGAATCTATTGCAAATAAATCTAAAACTTTTTCCTTATGTGTTTGCATTATTTTTTTTGATTTTACGTTATTTACATATTCGCATTTAATAATACTTTGTATATTTTTAGAATTATTTTCCTCATTTAGCTTTCTCTCTAGCATAAGCATAAATATTTTATTCTCTTTTAAAAATTTAATTTGATCTACTTCTACTTTCGAATTCTCACATAATGCGCTAATGACTCTTAGATCTGGCTCTGACCGAGCGATAATTTTTTTAAAAAATCTTTTTGACATTAAACAGATTGAGATTTGATGTTTATTCCTAATTTTTTTAATTTATTCAATAAATCAAAATATCCTCTAGAAGCATGATAAACTCTTGAAACATATCCATTTCCATTTGCCATAATTAATCCTAAAATAATTGAAAAGGTTGTTCTTAAATCCGATGACATGCATTCTGCGCTTGATAAAGATTTACACCCATATACTTTTGCCTGATTGCCTATAATCTCTATTTTTGCCCCCATTCTTTTAAGTTCTGGCACACATTGAAATCTATGTGCCCCAAATACATTTTCCTTTATATGACTTATACCTGGTATGAGTGTCAAAACAGCCAATAAAGGAGGCATGTTGTCTGTTGCAAACTTAGGCCATGGTCCGGTATTTATTTGAACTGCCTTTAATTTTTTTTTTGTTGAAATACCTATTGTAGAATTTTGAATTTTAAGAGTGTACCCAATTTTTTTTAAAATTTTAATTTCTGATTTTAAAAAATTTGGATTTATATTTTTTACTTTTACAGATCCCCTAGTAATTGCTCCAACACATAAATAACTAAAAGCCTCTATTCTGTCTGGAATAATTTTATAATGCTCTCCGTATAACTTCTTAACCCCTTGAATGTGAATTTTTCTTTGTCCTTCAAATTTTATATTTGCACCAGATTGATTTAAAAAATTTACTAAATCAACAACTTCGGGTTCTCGACTCACGTTATAAAGTTTCGTTAACCCCTTCGCTTTTACTGCCGCCATTATCAAATTGCTGGTACCTGTTACTGTTACTTTTGGAAATTTATATTTATTTCCAATTAATCCTTTTTTTGTTGAGAGATTTACATAACCTTTACTTAAATTTATATTTGCTCCTAGCGCTTTAAAACCAGATAAATGAAAATTTATTTCGCGGTTTCCTAATGCACAACCGCCACCTTGTGCAACTTTTATGTTTTTATTTTGATTTTTTCCTAAAAGAGAACCCATTAGAAGACAGCCACCTCTCATAGTGGATATAAGTTGGTACGGCACAATACATTTATTTGTTCTGGAGTTATTTATTATTAAGGTTTTGTTTCTTTTTGAAATTTTAACACTCGATCCTAAAGCATTTAGAAGTTTACACATTGTAATAATGTCTTCTACAAGAGGAACATTTTTTAAAGTTACTGTCCCATCAATTAGAACAGTACTTGCCATTAAAGCAAGACAGCTATTTTTAGCCCCTTCTATATTAATTGTGCCTTTAGCACCTTTATTAGGTCCCTTAATAAAATATCTTATCATTGAAATTATTTTGCTTTTGCAAATGTTATTTTTTGATCCCCTTGGCCTTGATTTTGATACTTACCTTTTTTGTCAGCATAAGAGATTGCAGCTTCTTCTCCTTTAAAAAAAAGTATTTGGCTGATTCCAGTGTTAGAATATACCCTGACAGGATTACTTGAATGATTGACCAGCTCGAGCACCAACACACCACTCCAACCTGCCTCTAGAACACTAGGTGGATGTCCAAGACCCACCCTACAGTATGTTGATTTGAGTGTTACAAGACCAGTTATGTCTCTTGGCATAGAAAATTGTTCTAATGAGTGACATAAAGCAAATGAATTTGGAGGAATTAAAATTGATTCATTATTTTTTACAGTCACAAAGTTGTCTTCAGAAAAATTTTTAGGATCTGCAACCACATTTCCTTTTATATTAGTAAAGATTTTGAATTCAGACCCTGCACGAATATCATATCCATAACTCTGTTGGCCGTGGCTTATACCTGTTGAAACTGATTTATCTATATATGGACTAATCATATTATGTTCTTCTACAAGTTTTTTGATTTGCTTATCGTTTAGAATCATTTTTAGATTTTTTTATAAGTTTTGATTTAAAAACTTTCCTTTTTTGCAAATTTTTTCTTAATGCAAAACTTAACTCAGTGTTCTTTTCAAACTGGGTTTTTTTTTTCATTATTTTTTATTAGGGTCAGTAATGTCTGAGAGGGTAATTATTTGATCAACAGGTATCATTTTTTCATCGTCTTTTTTAACCTCAACATTATTTTTAAGAGCTCTTTTTGCTTTACGTTCAGCTAAACGTTTTTCCCTTTCAGCCTTTTTTTTCATTGCCTTAGCCCCGCGGGTTGATTTATAATCATAATGTATCCCTGCGAGACTCAAGGCGCCTTGGTAGAAAAAGCTATCCTCGAAAATTACATTGTTGTTTTTATCAAATATAATTTTTTTATAAATTTTCATAAATTACCCTTGAAATAGTATAACTGATTTTAATAAAAATTAAGGCAATTATTTGAAAAATTTTATTTTATACACTAGAATTATTTTTTGCCCTTGTCGATTAACTGGTTAAATCAGGCCCTTGGTAAGGGTCAGCTAGTGGGTTCAAGTCCCCTCGAGGGCATAAAATTTATTATTTATAAAATTTTTTTCTAAAAAAAATAGTCGTAATAACTAAGAAAATAAAAATAACTAATGGTACATATATATCAGGAGATATAATAATATCTTTAATTCCTGGTGCCGTTAAATTTTCATTAATGACTTTTTCAAGACCACTTCCTATAGATACAATCAAAAAAACTTGGGGCATAATTCCAACTAATGTTGCGAAAAAAAAATTTTTTGTACTTACATTAAATAAAGTTGGTAAAATACATGAAAGCTGCCAAGGTATTCCGCCTATTGCACGGTAAGCCAATAAATAAAGAAATTCCGACTTTTTAAATTTATTTTCTAGATTTTGAAATTTATTCAAAAATTTTTCTCTAATAATATCTTTTAAAAAATAATTACCAAAAATGTACAAAAAAGTTGCTCCAATACTTAAGCCTAGAACAACAATTAATGATCCTGTCCATTTACCTAATATAAATCCCCCTAATAATCCAATTGGTGAACCAAACCCTAAAAAGGGGAATACCCATAAGATAGTAAATACAAGAAACATTAAAGAAAGGAGTATTAAATTGGATTTTTTAAATTGTGAAAAGTAATTTACATTGTCTTTAATAAATTCATAAGATGATAATTGTTCTAAAGTAAATTTCGAAAATAAGTAATATAAAAATACCCCTACTATTACTAGGTAAGATAAACCAATAAACAATTTAATTTTTTTGGTTTTTTCCATAGATATTAATTCTATTAATAAAATCTAATATTTGCTATTTATATATTTTGTTATTATAAAAGGCGAAATTTTGATAAAATTAAAGATTAATTTATGAAAAGAACATATCAACCTAGCAGGTTAGTAAGATCCAGGCGCCACGGATTTCGATCTAAAATGAAAACTAAAGGTGGAAGAAATTTACTTGCCAGAAGGCGGCAAAAAGAGAGAAAGAAACTTACAGTTTAATAATGAAGTTAAGAATTATCTCATTATCTAAAAATGAGGATTTCAGATCTATTCTTAATGGAAAAAAATTAAACAACAAATATTCTACAATTTTTTTTAAAAAGTTAGACCATTTAAATTCAAAAAAATTAAATTTGAGTGTTATTGCAAAGAAAAAATTAGGTAATGCAATCATTAGGAATAAAATAAAAAGAAGAATTAAGAATATTATGCGCTATGTAGCTCAAAATATAAAAATAAACAGTGAATATTCTTACTTAATTATTGCAAAAAAAAATGTTTTTAATGATAGATTTGAAGATATAAAGACTGAGTTATTTTTAAATTTTAAAAAAATTAAATAATGAAATTATTAAATTTACCTTTTATTTATATAATTAAATTTTATAAATATTTTATAAGCCCTTTTTTTTACGGTTCTTGTAAATTTGAACCAAGTTGTAGCAACTACGCACTTGAATGTTTTAAAAATTATAATTTGTTTAAAGCAATTTATAAAAGTGTAGTAAGAATAGTTAAGTGTAATCCTTGGTTTGACACAGGTGGACACGATCCAATTAAGAAAGAAAGATAAAGAATGGATAATATAAAAAATGTGATTGCTGCAATAAGCTTATCACTTGCTGTGATTGTCTTCTATACTCTTTTCTTTAGTCCAAACCAAGAAACAAATAATTCTAAAAAGAATAAAAGTAAAACCCAGATTGAGAGTTCTGAAACTCCAACAATTGAAGAAAAAGTTGAGATAAAAAAAGTTTCAAGAGATGAAGCTATGAAAGATTCGGCAAGGATTTTTTTCGAAAATAAATTTATCAAGGGATCAATAAATTTGAAAGGAGGAGAGATAGATGATTTTGAGTTTAAATATTATAATGAGACCTTAAATAGCAAAGATAAAATAAAATTATTAAATCCAATGTCTACCGAGGAAGGTTACGCAATATATACTGGTTGGACAACAAATTCTGGTATTTCATTGCCAGATATAAATAGTATTTGGAAAGTTGAAGGTAATAATAACTTAACTCCAAACAATCCAATTAAAATAACTTACAAAAATGATTCTGGCATTAAGTTTGAGAGATTAATTTCTATTGATGAAAAATATTTATTTAACATTAAACAAACACTAGTTAATAACTCTTCAAATAATTATAAGTTTTATCCATACGCCATAATTAAAAGAAATAATCTTCCAAATGATTTAACAGATTTTTACATTTTACATGAAGGCTATAGCATTATTGATGGGAATGATTTGGACGAAATAGATTATTCTGACGTAAGAGAAAAAAAATTCTCGAAAGAAGCTGATAATGCAGTGCTTGTTCAAGGGGATAAATATTGGATGACATCTATTATTCCTGAAAAGGGACGCCCAGTTAGATTTGATATAAATTACAATAAAAAATATACGGCAAGTTATATCGACATGAAGGGTTATGAATCTAGACCTAATACAGTAATTGAAAACAATATACAGTCTTTAATTGGCGCTAAAGAGATTGAATTGATCAATAAGTATCAAGAGGATCTTAAAATAGAAAAGCTAGATCTAATTGTAAATTTTGGAAATCTTTATTTTGTTGTAAAGCCAATGTGGTTTATTTTGAGTTATATTTATAAATCAGTTGGAAATTATGGATATGCAATAATTTTAATGACAATACTAGTAAGATTAGTTTTTTTTCCATTGAATCAATATTCAATGAAATCGATGGGAAAGATGCGCAAATTAGGTCCCGAGATAGAAAATATTAAGGCTAAGTACAAAGATGATAAGCAACAACAACAAAAAGAGATGATGAAGCTCTATAAGGTAAATAAAATTAATCCTGCAAGCTCGTGCTTTCCGATACTCGTGCAGATCCCAATTTTTTTTTCAATTTATAAACTTTTGCTTTTAGATGTAGACATGCGTCACTCAAATTTTATTTGGATTTGGGAAGATTTGAGTGATAAGGACCCGACTAGTTTTGTGAATTTATTTGGATTATTGAATTTTCAAGTTCCAAGTTTTTTAGAAGTGGGAATACTTCCTATACTAATGGGGGGATCGATGTGGCTACAGATGAAGCTATCACCACAGCCTTCAGGAAGCGATGAAATGCAAAAAGTTCAAAAAAAGATTTTTGCTTTTCTACCATTATTTTTGACTTTTATTTTAGCACCCTTCGCTGCTGGGTTGGTTTTATATTGGTGCTTTTCAAATATTTTAACGATAATCCAACAGTGGGTAATCAACCGTACTATAAATACTAAAATATAGTTATGAACAAAGAAGAATTGGAAAAAATTCTTCCAATAGATGGTCCTAATCTAGAGGAAGTTCAGAAATACATAAATAAGTATAAAAATGAACTCATAGTTGTTAAATATGGTGGTAATGTTTTTATAGATCGTCAAATCTTCAATAATTTTATAACGGATTTAACTATATTATTTCAATTGGGTCTTTCTGTAGTGGTTGTACATGGAGGAGGACCCAGAATAAAAAGAGAATTAGATAAATCAAATATAAAATCAAAATTTATCAGAGGATTAAGAGTTACCGATGAGAAAATTATTGATATTGTAGAAAAAGTATTGATAGAGTTTAATGAAGATATTGTTTCATCTTTGAAAGAAAAAGGAATTAACGGAATATCTTTGAATACAAAAAAAAATAATGTAATAGAGGTAATCCCAGAAGCAGAAGAACTGGGATTTGTTGGAATACCTACTAAAATAGATGTTGATATTATCAAAGACAAAATTGATAAAAAATTAATTCCAATTATATCACCGCTTGGAATCGGAAAAAATAATCAAACATTTAATATAAATGGAGATTCAGCAGCCGGCTTTATAGCTAAATCTCTTAAATCTAGAAGACTTCTTTTAATGACCAACGTTGAAGGAGTATTAGACAAAAATAGCAAATTAGTACAAGAAATCTCTTCATCTGAAATTTTAAAGATGATCAAAGATGAAACTATCACTAAAGGAATGATACCTAAAATTAATACGTGTCTAGACGCTATTAATAATGGAGTAACTGCTGTAGCTATTATAGATGGAAGGAAAAAACATTCTGTACTTTTTGAAATTTTCTCAGACAAGGGATCTGGAACTTTAATTAGAAAATAATTTAAATGAATGAACTAAAAAACAAAGAAAATTTATTATTAGATTTAGATGGAACGGTTTACCAAGATCTTGATGCGGTATTTGGACAAGTCAGCAAATTAATGACTAAATATATATCTGAAAAGTTAAAAGTTGACCTAATAAAAGCTAAAGAGTTACAAACTAAATATTTTTACGAACATTCGACCTCATTAAATGGATTAATGGTACACCATGATATACCGCCTGAGGAGTTTCTAAAATATGTACATGATATAGATCTTTCATTTATGAAAAAAGATCAAGTTTTAAGAGAGCAGCTAGAAAATTTAGATATGAGAAAGTTAATTTTTACAAATGGAAGCACTGATCATGCAAAAAATGTGCTTAGCCATTTAGGCATTGAAGATTTATTTGAGGGAATATTTGATATAAAGGATGCAGGGTATACCCCTAAACCTGAGGCAAAAGCATTTGATTTAATGGTAAAAAAATTTGGGATAGATCCAAATAACACAATTTATGTAGAAGATATTGCTAAAAATTTATCAATAGGCAAAGAAAGAGGTTGCACAACTGTTTGGTTAATAAATGATGAACAGTGGGGTAAAATGGAGTCCGATAAGGATTACATTGATTATAAAATTGAAAATCTATCTTTATTTTTAAAAAAAATAAGGTTATTAAAAGAACAATAAAATTATGAGCGATATAGAAAAAATTATAAATAATGCATGGGAAAATAGAAAAAATATATCTCCTACATCTGATAAAAAAATTATTGATGCAGTGAGTGAAACAATTAATCTTTTAGATAAAGGGAAAATTAAGGTATCTGAAAAACAAAAAGATGGAAGTTATAAAGTAAATGAATGGATTAAAAAGGGTATCATGCTTTACTTTAGAACAAATGGTAAAGAAATTATCAAAGGACCATACAATTATTGGTTAGATATTCAAGGACTTCCTGGAAAGACAGTTGGTTGGACTGAAGATGATTACAAGAAAGCGGGATTTCGCGCAATTCCAAATTGTGTTATTAGACGAGGTAGTTGGGTAGGTCGTAACTCCGTTATAATGCCAAATAGTTTTATCAACATTGGTGCAAGACTCGGTGAAAATTGTATGTTAGACACGGGAGCTCGTTTGGGCAGTGCTTGTAGTGTTGGTGACAATGTTCATGTAAGCGCAGGTTTTGGAGTCGGGGGGGTATTGGAACCACCTCAGGCAAGACCAACTATAATTGAGGATGGAGTTTTTTTAGGAGCTATGGGAGAGTGTTTGGAAGGAATAATTGTTAGAGAAGGAGCGGTACTTGCAAGTGGTTGCATAATTTCTCAAAGTACAAAAATTGTAGATCGTAATACAGGTCAAATAACTTATGGTGAAATTCCTCCTTTTAGTGTTTGTGTGCCTGGTACTCTTCCTGATAAAAATAACCCAATGAATCCCTCACTAAATTGCATAGTCATAATAAAAAAAGTTGATAAGCGTGTCAGAGAAAAAACTTCTCTGAATGAACTTCTTAGAGACTGAACATGAAAACTTATAATGAAATAAAATTAGCTCAAGAGCTGATCAGATTTCCATCAATAACACCAGTTGACGCTGGGATAATGAAATTTTTAGAAAAAAAATTGAAAAAACTTGGTTTCAAAACAAAAATATTAGAATTTAAAGAAAAAGGATTTAAACCTGTAAAAAACTTATATGCCAGATTTGGTTCTAAAACGCCCAACTTCATGTTTGCCGGACATGTTGATATTGTTCCTCCAGGAAATATAAAAGACTGGACTGTAAATCCATTTAAACCATCTATTAAAAATGGTCACCTAATTGGGAGGGGTGCAAATGATATGAAAAGTTCTATTGCAGCTTTTGTTACTGCTGTAAGCACTTTTTTATCAAAAAATAAAAAATTTAATGGATCAATTAGCTTATTGATTACAGGTGATGAAGAAGGTGATGCAGTGAATGGCACAAAAAAAGTTGTAGAATATTTAAAAAAAAGAAAAGAGAGAATTAATTTTTGCCTTGTTGGTGAGCCCACAAATCCAAATAAACTAGGCGAAATGATTAAAATTGGCCGAAGAGGTAGTTTAACTGGAAAGCTGACAGTTCTTGGTGTTCAAGGACATGTTGCCTATCCACAAAGAGCTAACAATCCCTCTACAACATTAATTAAAATTTTAGATGAATTAAAAAATATCAAATTTGACAAAGGGACAAAAACTTTTCAACCATCAAACCTAGAAGTTACAAAAATAAATGTAGATAATAATGCTGATAATGTTATTCCAAAATCTGCTGAGGCAACCTTTAATATTAGATATAACGATAAACATTCGTCGAGTTCTTTAAAGAAAAAACTTAATAAAGTATTTAGTAAAATTAGTAAAAAAAATAAATCTAAATTTAAAATACAATATAGAGTATCTGGTGAAGCATTTTTAACTAAACCAAATGCAACAACATTTATGATTCAAAATATTGTAAAAAAAATAACTAAAATAAAACCAAAACTTTCTACGACTGGTGGAACTTCAGATGCAAGATTCATAAAAAATATATCTCCATGTTTAGAGTTTGGATTAGTTGGTAAAACTATGCACCAAGTGGATGAAGCAGTATCTTTAAGTGATCTAAAAAAATTAACAAAAATTTATTCTTTGATTTTAAATAAGTATTTTTCGTGAAAACTGCAATAATTTCATCAGACACATCTATAAATCATTTAACTGGTGATTGTCATCCAGAACAGCCAAAAAGAGTTGTTGCTATTACTGAAAAACTAAAAAAACAAAAAAATTTAATTTGGGATAAGCCAAGCACTTTTGATCATAAAATTTTAAAAAAAGCTCATGATGAAAATTATATAAACATGGTTCAAAAAAGTTTTCCAAATGAAGGAATAAAATTTTTAGATGGGGATACAATTATTTCGCCAGGAAGCAAGGATGCAACAATAGATGCTGTTGGTTCTGTGATAAAAGCTATTGACGGGGTTGAAAGTAAAAAATTTAAAAATGCATTTTGTGCAGTTAGACCGCCTGGGGACTAGCGCCTTCCTTCTAAGGGAGGCGCTAGTCAATATTTGGACATCATGCAGAAAAAAATAAAGCGATGGGTTTTTGTATTTATAATAATTGTGCAGTTGCAGCTCATTATCTCATAGAAAAATATAGTTACAAAAAAGTAGCTATATTTGATCCAGATGTTCATCATGGAAACGGTACGCAGGACATATTTTACGATAATGAAAACGTTTTATACCTATCAACCCATCAGTATCCATTTTATCCTGGGACTGGAAGTGATAAAGAAAAGGGAAATCATAATAATATTTTTAATGTACCACTACCAGCAGGAACAAATACTGAGAAATACATGAACGCATTAGATAAAGTTTTAGATAAATTAATTGAATTTAAGCCTGAATTTTTAATCTTTAGTATGGGTTTTGATGCAAATATAGCAGATCCACTTGCACAATTTGAACTACAGTCTAAGGATTTTTACGAAATAACAAAGAGAACCCTCAAAGCAACTAATGAGTTTACCAAAGGTAAAGTTATATCTGTACTGGAAGGTGGATATGACCTTAATGCTCTTGCGGAAAGTGCCTTTAATCATGTAAACGCCTTAACTGAAAATAAAAAATGAAGTTATATAAAATAAAAAAATCAAATATCGATAAAAAAGGTCTTTACGCTGCAAAAGATATTAAAGTCGGTACTAGAATAATTCAATATAAAGGAAAAATTATTACTAATAGTGAAGTTGAGCGAAATCCTAAATATGATAATGATAAGGATATATACTTATTTGATATTAATAAAAGATATTCATTAGACGGTGATTTTTCGTGGAATGTAGCAAAAAATATAAATCATAGTTGTGATCCAAATTGCGAGGTTGATGGCACAGGATATAAAATTTACATAACTGCAATAAAAGATATTAGAAAAAATGAAGAACTTACATACGATTACGGATTTTCGTATGATGAAGATTATAAACAGTTCCCATGTAAATGTCGTGCAAAAAATTGTTGTGGTTATATAGTTCGATCAGAAAGTCGATGGAGAATTAGTAAAAAATTTAGAAAAACCCCCAGAATTAATAAATAACTTTCTTAAGAAATAAACCATAAGGTGGTGCCGGTGGTGCACATAATATTCTTTTTTTTGATAAAGTTACATCTTTGAATTTTTTAAAATTCCATTTCCCCTCACCCAAATATTTTAAACAACCAACCATTGATCTAACCTGGGTTTGAAGAAATGATCTTGATCTAAATTCAATAGATATTTGATTTCTTGTTTTTAATATATTCACTTTTTCTAAAGTCTTTATCGGACTTTTTGCTGAGCATGTTGAGGCCCTAAAAGTCGAAAAATCTCTTTTTCCAATTAAAAATTTTGCACCTTTTTTAATATTTTCTAAATTAATTTTTTTTTTTATATGCCAACCTCTATTTTTATTTATAGTTGGAACACTTTCTCTATTAAAAATTATATATTGATAAATTCTTGCTTTAGCTGAGTATCTAGAATGGAATTTTTCATTTCTTTTTTTTATGCTTAAAATAGAGATAAACTTTTTATTTAACAAATAATTTAATCTTTTAAGGAATTTATTAATATTTAAAATTTCATACTTAGTATCAAAGTGAGCAGACTGTGAAATTGCATGAACACCAGCGTCTAATCTTCCTTGACCTACTACTGACGTTTTCTCTTGTAGGATTCTTTTTATTGAATTTTCAATAGTTTTTTGAACTGATTTGCCTTTTGGTTGAGATTGCCATCCAATAAAACCTGTTCCTACATATTCAATTAGAATCTGATACCTAAAAATCATTTAGATTTGAACCTTTTATAATTTTGGATCCAAGTAAAAATTCTCCCGATTTTTGAATTTTTTTTCCCTCTCTTTGAATTTCAATTATTTTTAGGGATTTTTCATTACATCCTATCTCTAGATTTTCGCTTAAAACGACTCCTGGTTCTCCACTAGCATTACTTACTTCTGCTTTTAGAATTTTATGTCTCTCGCCTTTGTATATAAACCAGGCTCCTGGTTTAGGGTATAAACCATTGATTAAACCTAATATTTCATCTGCTTTATTGTTCCAATTTATCTTACCTTCAGCTTTTTCAATCTTTCTAGCATAGGTCGCTTTTTTATTATCTTGTTCAATAAAATTTGCTTTTCCATCTACTATGGAGTCAATTTCTTCAAGTATTTTTTCAGAGGCTAACATTGAAAGTTTTTCGGATATTGTTTCTGCATTATCTTGTTTTTTAATATCAACTTCATACGTGTTACATATTGGGCCAGCATCTAATTTATTGTTGATTTTCATTATGCTTATTCCAGTTTTATTATCCAGGTTCATTATTGCTCTTTGTATTGGTGCGGCACCTCTCCAAGATGGCAAGATTGATGCATGAATGTTTATAAAGCCTTTTTTTGTAAGGGGTAAAAAATTTTCAGGCAATATTTTCCCATAAGCGACAACTATTGCGAGGTCAGCGTTAAGTTCTTCTAGAAAGTTGTACTCTCCTAAATTCCCTTTTAGATTTTCAGGAGTTCTTACATCTATATTTAAAGTCTCAGCCATGTTATGCACTGGTGATTTTTGAGTCTTCATTCCTCTACTGGATTTTTTTGGGGGCTGTGTATAAACAACTGAAACTGGATATCCATTTTGATATAAAGATTTAAGTATGGGAACAGCAAAAATTGGTGATCCCATAAATATAATTTTTTTTAACATTTACACTAAGATTCTATCTGTATTTTTTTTTGTTTTAGAAAGTTTTTTTATAATAAGATCCTTTTTTAATTTAGATAAGAAATCTATAATTAATTTACCATCTAGATGATTTATTTCATGCTGAATACATGTAGATAAAAGACCATCGCATTTCATATTTTTTTTTTTTCCATCAATATCAACATATTCAACAACACAAGTTTTTGGTCGCTCTATTTCTATATATGTATTTGGTATAGATAGACAACCTTCTTCGTATTTGGATTTTTTATTACTTAGATTTTTAATTACCGGATTAATAAAACATAATGGATTTTTTTTTTCATCTTTTTGTAATACATCCAAAACTATAATTTTTTTTGGTATACCCACTTGAATAGCAGCCAATCCAATTCCCTTATGATAATACATTGTTTCAAATAAATCTTTGACTAATTTTTTTTCATCATCACTTACTTTTTCAATATTTTGCGATTTTTTTCGAAGGGTTTCATCAGGTACTGTTATTAGTTTTTTGACTGTCATGTTTCTAAATTATTATACTTTTATAGGAATAACTTGAAGAATAATATCATTTCTAATTTTATCAATGTTAAGCTTATTTAAAGTGGTAACTATGAAATAAAGAGTTTCTGTACCAAGGTCTTTCAAATTATCTTCTCCGATTATTTCCACCAATCTTAGTAAAATCATTGCAATTTCTCCATCATTTATCATTACTTCAATATCTGTTGGTATATTGGATTTATTTAATTCAAGTATGCTTTCATATTTTTCAGAAATTTTTATCCCATCTGAGATTAAAGACTCAATTATGATATTATCTTTAGTTGAAAAATAGTATTTTTTATTTTTTTTTATCTTTTTTAACATTTTATCCAAGTCTTTTTCAATTTTTTCTTTAGAGATGTTTCCACTAAAGTAATTAATTAATTTTGATTGGTGTAAAATTTTATTGTTGTACTTAATTTTAAGTTCTTCATTCCCAAGTCTAGATAATTGTAATTGATAAAATTTTGAGTTTTCAGAGGAAATTTTATCTCCATCTATAGTTTGGATCAATTTTAAGAGCTCTTTATCAAAAGCTTTGCCCAGATTATCGTCATCGAATTCTTTTTTAAGTAATTCCAGTAAATTAATTTTTGTATCTGGATCTTTTGAAACTAAAAACGCTTGATATAACAAAGCCCTTGACTCATAATTTGGTAAAAGCTTATATGCGTCAAAAACTGAAATAATTTGATAAATATTAAATTGAAATCTTGTGTATAAATCTAATAAATCTGTCTCTTTATAATTACCATCATTAGTAGCCTTTTCGAATGATTTAATTTTTTCTCTATCATCTAAATCAATATCATTAACTTTTGTTAAAAGGTTGTTAGATGATAAATATTGCCATATAATTTTTTTTGTATTTTGATTTGGTTCGTAGGAAAAATCTTTTACAGTTAAATAAGACAAGTGGAAATTTAACAAGCTTTTTTCAGATATATTAGCTTCACTATTATTAGTATATCCCATTAAAATGTTAAAACTTTTATCGAAAAAATTATCTTTAAAACCAGTTTCTTTTATAAGATCATATTGAAGTTGAGCAATTTCTTTTTGATCATTGTGTATTAGGCAATATATTTTATACTTTAAAATATAATCACTTTCTGGTTGACTTTTTATCAATGAAAATAATTCACAAGTATTATCTAATTTCCCTAAGGATAAATTTTTATCTAAGTAATAATTTATAAGTTCATTATTAAAATTTTGTTGGTCATTTTTAATAATAAACTCTTTGATAAGATTTAAATCATCATTTTTAATTAACCATTTAATTTTTAAATCAGTAAATTGTTCAAAATTTATATTATTTTCAGGGGGAAAAGCATTAGTTAAAATAAGTTTTTCGTAAATATTTTTTGCATCATTTGATAATTTAATTTTTTGAATTTTTTCAACGAGCTTAATTATTTTTTCTCCATCAGAAAGTTCCCACATATTAAGATTAAGATCATTTTCGTCTGGATCATATAATCCAACTAATTTTAATTCATTAGAATTTCCTTTCTCATCTTCCTCAATATAAATTATACTTGACTCATCTAAATTAATATTTGAGCCTATATCATTATTCACTATATCTGAATTATTTTCTAACTTTGAATTATTTTTCTTTTTAGAATTTTCAATGTCCCAAATATCAATCGGCTCATTTGAATTTAAATAATTGCAGATAAAGAATATTGGTATAAATAAAAAAAAAAATTTCTTATTTAATAACTTTGAAAGTATCATTGGGTATTAATTTTTCAATTTTTTTGTTGGGTGCAGGAAAATTAATTTGATCAAGCATCATTAATAATGCAATAAAAAGAAAAAAAATTAAAATTAATTTAATTATTAATTTTATATAATTATTTGATTTACCTATACTTGTTTTTTTATAAAAATGCATATAACGTTTAATAATTTCAAATTAAGACAAATTTGTGTTTTTTCAACACTGAAATTATAATATGAATAAAAACCTAGTATTAATAGGAATGATGGGTTCTGGGAAGTCAACAATTGGAAAAGAAATTTCAAAAAAAAGTAGTCTTAAATTCAAAGATATAGACCAATTAATTGAAAATTCCGAAAAAATGAAAGTTAGAGATATTTTCGATCAAAGAGGTGAGGATTTTTTTAGAGTTGTGGAAGAAAAAATAGTTTTAAAAACGATTAAATTACCTGGCCAAGTAATAGCACTAGGCGGAGGCTCTTTTCTAAATAAAAAAATAAGATTTGAAGTTTTAAAAAATAGTATTTCATTTTGGCTTAATTGGAAAAATGATGTAATTTTAGATAGAATATCAAATAGTAGAAAAAGACCTAAATTAGATTTTTTAAATAAGAAAGATATTATCAATTTAATTAATTTAAGATCAAAAATGTATTTGAAAGCGGATTATAAAATTAATTGTGATAGTTTGAACAAAATCCAAATTACAAAAAAAATTTTAAAAATTTATGAAAACCAGTAAAATTTTAATTAATACTTCTGATGGCAAATACCCAATTTTAATTGGTAACAATTTAAGTCTTAAATTGGGGAATTTATTAAAAAAAAATAATATTTTATCAACGAAAATATTGTTAGTTATAGACACTAAAGTTCCAAGAAAAATTGTACAAAAAATTAAAAATAAATTAAAAAAAAAAATTTTTCTAATTTATATAAATTCCAATGAGAAAAATAAATCGCAGAATACAGTGGATAAAATTATCAATATTTTATTAAAAAATAATTTTAATAGAAATGATTGTCTTATATCTATTGGAGGTGGAATTATTGGTGATTTATCAGCATTTGCCGCAAGTATATTTAAAAGAGGACTTTTCTATGTAAATATTCCAACTACTTTACTTGCTCAGGTAGACTCTTCAATAGGTGGAAAAACTGGCATCAACTCGAAATACGGTAAAAATCTAATTGGATCTTTTTATCAACCAAAATTTGTTATATCAGATATTTCCTTTTTAAAGTCTTTACCTAAAAGAGAGATTCTGTGTGGGTATGCAGAAATTTTTAAGCATTCACTTATTTCTGATAAAGTCTTTTTTAGTTTTTTAGATAAAAATATTAAAAAAATTCTAGATTTAAAAAGTAGTTATATTAAAAAAGCAATTTATAAGAGCTGTATTATTAAAAAAAATATAGTTGAAAAAGACTTTAAAGAAAAAAATCTTAGGAAGGTTTTAAATTTTGGTCATACTTTTGGACATGCATACGAAGCTTCTTTAAAGTATTCATCTAAACTTAACCATGGTGAAGCTGTTATATTGGGAATATCTAGTGCGGCTAAATTTAGTCAATATAATAATATTATTAATATTAATGAATATAAATTAATATTTAATCATATTAAAAAAATAAATAAAAAATTAGTTTTAAAAAATTTTTTTAAAAAAAATTCAATAAAAAAAATAATTAAATTTATGTCTACGGATAAGAAAAATTCAGATAATAATATTAATCTTATTTTAATTAAAAAAATAGGAAAGGTAAATTTTAATTATAAATTCAACGTAAAAAAAATAGAGAAATTTCTGTTAGACTATTTTAATATAATTTGAATCGAATGGATATAATTTTTTAGCTCGAAATCTAAAATTGAATAAATTTTTTTAGTAGAGCTAATTTTGGTCATATTAGAAAGTTCATTGGACTTAATTAAAATTTTTAAATGAAATTTGTTTTTTTGAAAATTTTTATGTTTAAAATGTAAATATGTTTTATCTTCAATGAAAATTTCCTCAATATTTAATTGATTAGATAATTTTTTTTTAATTGTGGCATTTAAATCATTTATATTCATAAAAAATATATGTATTATTATAGCATGAAAGTCATTTGTGATTGGAATAATTGTTTCGAAGCTGGAGAATATCGAGCCCCAATAGAAAAAGATAATTCAAAAAATTATAGGCTTCTTTGTTTAAAGCATGTAAAAGAATTTAATAGAAACTGGAATTATTTTGCTGGAATGTCTGATTCTCAAGTAATTGATTTCTTAAAATCTGATATGACTTGGCATAAAAAAACTCAAAGTTTTAGTTCGTCTGATAATTTTTTTAAGGTTCTTTGGAATAATGTTTTAAATGATGGTAGCGAGGATAAAAATTTAAGAGAAAAATTTATTAAAAATAATAATATAAATTTTACTCAAAATGATATTAAAGCTTTTGGTATTTTAGGAGTCAAAGTTGGTTTAAAATGGGATAAAATTCAAGAAAAGTTTAAAAAACTTGTAAAGAAATTTCACCCTGATATTAATGCTGGTGATAAAAGTTTTGAGGAAAAATTAAAAGTAATTACTCTGGCTTACACGCAACTTAAAAATACATATAGGCAAAAAATTGGAAAATAACTTAAACATAAAACCAGACATAAAAATATCAGTAAACCAAACGTTTGGCATTGATAGCGATATGGAAATAGAGGCTTATTCAAAAAAAAATGAATATGTCCCTGAGATAGATAAAAATTATATTTTTGATAGAGACACTACTTTGGCAATTTTATCTGGATTCGCTTTCAATAAGCGTGTTTTAATCCAAGGTTACCATGGAACCGGAAAGTCTACTCATATAGAACAAATAGCTGCTAGATTGAATTGGCCATGCGTAAGAATAAATTTAGATAGTCATGTAAGTAGAATTGATCTAATTGGAAAAGATGCGATCACTCTAAAAGATGGAAAGCAAGTCACAGAATTTAAAGAGGGAATTTTGCCATGGGCGATACAAAACTCTATTGCTTTAGTATTTGACGAATATGATGCAGGTAGGCCGGATGTAATGTTTGTAATTCAAAGAGTTTTAGAGGCAGACGGAAATTTTACATTACTTGATAAAAATAAAGTTATTAAACAAAATAGATATTTTAGACTTTTTGCGACTACAAATACTGTTGGCTTGGGTGATACTACAGGTCTATACCATGGTACTCAGCAAATTAACCAAGGTCAAATGGATAGATGGAATATTGTAAGCACACTGAATTATTTAAGTTTAGAAAAAGAGATGGAAATAGTTTTAGCTAAAAATAAGAATCTAAACAATAGTAAGGGTAAAGAAAAAGTATCCAACATGATAAAAGTAGCATCACTCACCAGAAAAGGTTTTATTGCTGGGGATATTTCAACAGTAATGAGCCCAAGAACTGTTTTACATTGGGTTGAAAATTCTGATATTTTTAAAGATATTGGTTATGCGTTTAGAGTAACATTTCTTAACAAATGTGATGAAGTTGAAAAAAATATAATATCTGAGTATTACCAGAGATGCTTTGGGGAGGAACTACCTGAGTCAATGGTCAATATTCAGACTTAATGAGTAAAGAAAATAATATAAAAGAAAAATTTAAAATTGCATTAGTATCAACGGAAAAAGCAATTTCTGGTGATTTATTAGAAAAAAACCCTAAAAATAAAAAAAATATAAAAGATTTAAATTATTTTGACATTGATTCACTCAACTCGAGAGAAGAATTCGTTAAATATAGAGCCGAAAGTGATTCTAGAGCATTGCTTAAAAAGTTTTCTAATGAAAGTATTTTTAAATCAAATTATCCTAAAAATAATGCATGTAAATCGCTTTATGAATTTTCAGAAAAAGTTAGATGTGAACTGCTTGGTTCAGAAATGCTTAAAGGTACAAAAATAAATTTTTTAGAAAATTACAAAAATACGATATCAAAAATAAAGATCGAGCAAATTAGAAATAAAGAAGATGTAAAAATATCTGAAGCTTTTGAAATTTATATGTTAAAAAATTTTTTTAAAATTAATTTAAATAAAGACTGTGAAAAAATTTTAAGTTTTTGGCATGATGAGTTTAAATTAGCATTTGACGGTTATATTCAATTTTTCAAAGATAATTTACAAAATCAAAAAGAATATAACTCAAAAGTTTCAGAAATTCTAAAAGATATGGATTTATTTGAAAATAATGATGAAACGCAGAATAATAATGAAAATGAGGATAATGATAAAAAATCTGATGATAATCAGGAAAATCAAGAGGAAAATCAAGATCAGGATGAAAGCTCAAAAGAAGCCTCGGACCAAAACCAAGGAATAGATACTGATTATGATTTTACCGAACACCAACTTGAAGAAAATTTAGTAGATACCGATAGCGAGAAAGAAAATGCTGAAAATTTGATGCAGAAAATTAAAAATGATTCCTCAGAGCTAGAATATAAAGTTTATACAACAGAGTTCGATGAAGTTGCAAAAGCAGAAAATTTGGAAGGTTTAGATGAAATTGTTAAATTGAGAAAAAACCTTGACCAACAGTTGGTAAGTTTTCAGGATTTAATTACCAAATTAGCAAATAAACTTCAAAGGCAACTTCTAGCCAGTCAAAAAAGAGCTTGGGAATTCGACTTAGAAGAGGGATTATTGGACACCTCAAAACTTACAAGAGTGATAATAGATCCCTATAGCTCTTTATCTTTTAAAAAAGAAAAGGACTATGAATTTAAAGATACGGTAGTAACATTACTTATCGATAACTCTGGATCGATGAGGGGAAGACCAATTACTATCGCAGCTATTTGTGCAGATATTTTATCTAGAACACTCGAAAGATGTTCGGTAAAAGTTGAAATTTTAGGTTTTACAACAAAGAATTGGAAAGGTGGTCAATCACGAGAAAATTGGAATAAAAATAGTAAACCAAAATCACCAGGAAGATTAAATGATCTTAGACATATAATTTATAAAAGCGCTGATACACAGTGGAGAATTAGCAAAAATAATTTAGGACTTATGTTAAAAGAAGGTTTGCTTAAAGAAAATATAGATGGTGAGGCAATAAATTGGGCTTTTAATAGGTTAAAAAAAAGAAAAGAAGAAAGAAAAATATTAATGGTGATTTCTGATGGTGCGCCAGTTGATGATTCAACTTTGTCAGTAAATTCGGGAGATTTTCTAGAAAAACATTTAAAAAAAACAGTTAAATATATTGAAAATAAAAGTGATATAGAGATTCTTGCAATAGGAATTGGTCATGATGTTTCCAGATATTATTCTAAAGCAATTAAGATAACAGATGTACAGGAGCTAGGAGATGTAATGATTGAGCAATTAAGTGGATTATTTGTAAATAAAAAAAAATTAAATTAATCAAATCTTCTTAAGATCTTTATTCTCCCATTCTATAATTACTTCAGCGCCGTCTCCTATATTTGAATTTGCAAATTTGACTATTGCATAATTTTTTTCAAGTAAAGTTTTCCCAATAAATGTTCCTAATCCCAAACCTTGTTTAGAACTATCTATATTGTCAAAAGTTCTAATGTAAGGTTCGCCAAGTTTTTCGCTATTTATCAAACTTTTCGGAAATCCATTTCCATCATCAATAATTTTTATAACCGTATTATTTTTTATATTCTCTATACATATTTCAACTTTTTTTTTACTAAATTTGTTTGCGTTACCAATAAAGTTTCTTAGCCCATAAATAATTTCAGATGACTTTCCAATATTTATTTTATTCGTAAAATTATCTGTATTAACGATAAATTCTTTTTTGCTTATTTCTTCGTAGGTTCTTACTATTTCACTAACGTAATCACTTAAGTTGAGATTGGTATTTAAAAATTCGTCATCAATTTTTGGATTTAAAGAGAGTTTTTTTAATATTTCCTTACATCTGTTGCTTTGAGATACAAGCAAATCTAGGTCTTTTTTAAGTTTTTTGTCATTTTTAAAATCTTTTTGTAATTCTTTTACCGTTAAAAGAATCGTCGATAAAGGTGTGCCTAAAGAATGTGCTGCAGCAGCAGCCTGACCACCCAAAGAAAGTAATTCATTTTCTTTTGCCATAATTTCCTGAATTTTATCAAAAGCTTTCTTTCTTTTTCTATTTTGTTCCCCAAACTGAACTGCAAAATAAACTAAAAATAATAAACCAATTAAAATTGATAGTGGAATGGCAAATAAATAATAGTTTGGAACATGAAAATGTAATTCTTCTGGGTGGGGAAGTTCATAATAAAAAAAAGTTAGAATAACCAAAATTGAAACTGTAATAAAAACTAAAATTACTGAACTTTGAATTGATAGATATTGTGAGGAAAACACAGCTGGAATAATTAATAAAAAAATGAAAGGATTGGTTATTCCCCCTGTGAAAAAAAATAATATACCAAGTTGAAAAATATCATAAACTAAGTAGAATAAAGAAGAAGAGTTATTAATTTGGTTTTCTTTGGTTTTAAATTGTAGGTATATATTTGTTAACACACCAAAAAAGATGATACCTAGGCAGGGGAGATAATTAAATTTAAAATTTAAAATAAATTCAACTATAAAAATCGATATGATTTGACCTATAAATGCTATCCATCTTAAATTTACATAAGTTGATCTATTTAAACTATAAAGTTCTGAGTATTTAACAGATCTCATTATTAAATATCGAGATTTTGCACATCAATTGCATTGGAAACTATAAAATCTTTCCTTAAAGAAACATCGTTACCCATCAAAGTGTGAATAATATTTATATCTTTTTTTATATCTTTAGAGTACTCAACTTTAAGAAGGTTTCGTGTTTTAGGATTTAAAGTTGTATTCCAAAGTTCATCAGGATTCATTTCTCCCAATCCTTTAAATCTTTGTATATTTAATTTTGATTTTTCTAGAGTATAATTCTTTTCATATTCTTTTGATCCTTTTTTAAATTTTTTAAGTTCTTTTGAATTTTTATTGATGAAATTATCAAGCTCTCTCTCGTCTTTAATGTAAGTTGCTTTACCTCCTTTGTTTATTTTAAACAGTGGAGGTTGAGCTAAATAAATATGACCCTTTTCAATGAGTTTATTAAAAGGTTTATTATTAAAAAATGTTAATAGCAAAGCTCTAATATGAGATCCATCAACATCTGCATCGGTCATAATTATTATTTTTCCATATCTTAAATTATTTAAATCAATCTCCTCATCTTTAGGATCAAGGCCTAATGCATTTATTAAAGTCATAATTTCATTTGACGATATCATTTTGGATAATGTTTTGGTTCGAATTTCATTATCACCCTTTTTTTTATTTCCATTAGTATCCACATAGGTATTTAATATTTTTCCTCTTAGGGGTAATACAGCTTGATATTCTCTATTCCTTCCCTGTTTAGCCGAACCACCTGCTGAGTCACCCTCAACAATAAATAATTCGGTTTGTTCTTGACTTGAATTTTGACAATCTGCAAGTTTTCCAGGTAGGCCTGTTAATTCTAATGCCCCTTTTCTTCTTACTGTCTCTCTCGCTTTTCTTGCAACATCTCTAGCTTGTGCTGCTTGAATAATTTTTGATAGTATTATTTTTGAAATTGAAGGGTTCTGGTCAAACCACAATGATAATTTTTCATTTATTATTGTTTCCACAATATTTCTTACCTCTGATGACACAAGCTTATCCTTGGTTTGAGATGAAAATTTTGGATCTGGAACTTTGATGGATAAGACACAAGTCAAACCTTCCTTCACATCATCACCTGAGATAGATAATTTATTTTTCTTAAGCAAATTTAAATCACTAGCATATTTATTTATTACCCTTGTCAATGCACTTCTAAAGCCAAGCAAATGGGTTCCACCATCTTTTTGATATATGTTGTTAGTGAATGGATATACATCTTCGCTATAACCAGCATTCCATTTTAGCGAACACTGAATATTAAGATTACTTTTATTTTCCTCTAAATATATGGGTTTTTTAAATAACTCATTACCATTTTTGTTTTTTAGACTATCGCGTTTTTTATCAAGGTGTTCTACGAATTCTATTATTCCACCATCGTACTTAAATTCTAAAGATTTATTTTTTTTTGAAAAATTGTCAGTTAAAGTTATTTTTATTCCCTTATTTAGAAAGGCTAATTCTCTAAGCCTTTTCTCTAATATTGAAAAACTAAATTTTGTTGATGAAAATATATCTTGAGATGGTATAAAATTGATTTGTGTACCATTATCACCTTTAGCTGTTCCAATCTGTTTGAGGGGTGCTTTAGCTTCACCATTTTCAAATTCCATAAAATATTTTTTCCCGTTTCTATTTATAGTCAACCTTAGACTTTTTGATAATGCATTTACTACAGAAACACCAACTCCATGCAGACCTCCAGACACTTTATAAGAGTCATGATCAAATTTACCTCCCGCGTGTAACTGAGTCATAATAACTTCTGCAGCTGATTTTTTTTCACCTTTATGAATATCTACAGGAATACCTCTTCCATCATCTTTTACAGTAATAGATCCATCTGAATTAATGCTGACCATTATATATTTACAATATCCAGCTAAAGCTTCGTCGATTGAGTTATCTACCACCTCATAAACCATATGGTGAAGACCAGTTCCATCGTCTGTATCGCCAATATACATGCCTGGCCTTTTTCTAACTGCTTCTAAACCCTTAAGAACTTTAATTGAGTCTGCTTGATAATTATATTCTTTATTTTTTTTCATATATTTTTTGAGGAAGATTATTTATACCATTTTTTATAAATTAAATAAAACGGTCATGATCATAATGGTTAAATTAGGGTCTATTTATAAAGCTTATTTTAGTAAAACCTTTTTTTTTTCTTATAATGGATTTTTGGTGATGATTTAAATTAATTTCACCTTTGGAACATGTATTAAAAACTTTCCACCCGCTTTTTTAAATTTTTTTTCCTTTTTTAAGATTTCTTTTTTAAAGTTCCAAGCACCTAGGAAAACAACATCAGCATCTTTTTTTGAAAGTTTTCTATATTTTTTAATTTTTATCTTACTTCCAGGTAAATATTTATTTATTTTATCTGGAGTTGTATCCAAAAAATATCTTATATATTTATCGTTTATTTTACAATAATTTAAGACAGTGCAAGATTTAGCTGTTGCTCCGTAACCAATAATTTTTTTATTATCTTTTCTCAATTTTTTCAAGATGTTTATTAATTCTTCTTTTGATTTATTAACCCTTTTAGAAAACGATAAGTAAGTTTCAAATTTGTGTAACCCAAATTTTTTTTCTTTGGAAATTTCTTTTTGTACTTTTTTTTTGATTTTATATTTTTTATTATATTTTTTTTTTATAAAATATCTAGTTGAGCCACCATGTGTATTTAAAATATTCAAATCAAAAATTTCTAAATTAAAATTCTTTAAAATTTCATTCAATGCTATAGTTGAAAAAACATAAATATGTTCACAATAAAATTGATCATAAATGTTATTTTTAATACAGGGCAAAAGAGCAGGACCCTCCAATATTAACACTCCGTTTTTTGAAAGTGCCAAATTTATTGCTCCAAATGTTTCTTTTAAATTTTCTATATGGCTAAGAGTATTAGCTGAATAAATTAAATCACAATTATTATTTTTTGTAAGAGATCTTGCAAGATTTTTTGTCCAATACTTATCGATTGTTTTATATTTTTTTTGTTTTGTTATTGTTGCTACATTTTTACATGGCTCAATTCCAATTATATTTTTTTTATTAAAATTAAATAGAAATGCGCCATCGTTACTCCCAATTTCAATTATAAACTTGGGATTAAATTTTTTTTTAATTGTACTTGAAATATTTTTAAAAGATTTCACCATTGTTTTTGATAATGAAGATCTATACGGATAATCTGAGTTGAACATTTCTTTTGTGGGGATTTTTTTATTTATAGAAACAAGAAAATTTTTATCATTAAAAACTATTTCTAATTTAAATTTTTTTTCTTTTTTATTAATTTGTTTTTCTCGTAAGTATGAATTTGCTAGAGGTTGATATCCTAAATTTAAAAATTTTTTAATCATTTTCTTAAATAATAAATTATAAACTTAATTATTCCAAAGGTGTAGGCAATGTTTTTTATAGCAAAGTTTTTGTTTAGAGACAAACTGCTTAAAATGAAATAAAAGATGCTTTGAAGAAGTTGTCTAACCAATTTAATAAATCTAAATTTTTTGATTTTAAAATCGTATAAATATTCTCCATATTTGAAATTTAAATTTCTTACAAATTGAACTTTGCTGTTATTAACTGTTGAGGCTCCAGAAGAATGTTTTGCAATCGCATTTTTGCATAAAAGCATTTTAAATTTACTCCTACTAATCTTTCTCATTAAAAAGACATCTTCCCAATATAAAAAGAAATCCTCATCAAAAAAACCAATTTTTTTAGTTTTATTTGTGTCACATAACATGCATGCTGCGTTAAGAATACTTTTGATTTTAAATCCTTTTTCTCTTTTATTTTTAAAAGAAGGTCCAGTAAAAATTATGTCATCTTTATACTTAAATGAATTTTTTAAATATTGAATAGATTTTTCATTTATAAGAATATCAGCTTGAGTAAATAGAAAGTATTTCGTTTTTACTTTTGATATAAGATAGTTTGTTGCCTTCGGTAATCCAATATTATCTTTTGAAAAGTAATATCTAAAATTGATAAGAGAATTTTTTTTAATTATATTTTGATAATGCTTGTTTGCTTCTTGGGCAAAAATAATAACTTTGTAATTTTTATACTGATTTAAATCCTTTAGCCTTTTTAATGGAGTCTTATAGAGAGTAATTATTACAGTAATATCTTTTTTCATATGTGAAAATAAATAATACTAATATAGCCCTAAATAAATAGTTTTTAATTTTTATATTTTGTGGCGGAGAGAGTGGGATTCGAACCCACGAAAGAGTTTCCCCTTAACACGCTTTCCAAGCGTGCGCCTTAAACCGCTCGGCCATCTCTCCAAATTGACATAAAGGTTTAATTTACATATTAGTTTATATTCAGTAATAAAAATATAATATAAGCAATTTATGAAAAAAATTTTTTACGGTAGGGCTGTATATGATTACAAAGAAATTAATGCAGTCAATAAAGTGCTTAAAAAAGAAAGCTTAACTTTAATAGATGGAAAAAATGTAAAGAAACTGGAAAATATTATAGCTAAAATTTTTGGTAAAAAATATGGACTAATGGTAAATTCTGGCTCTTCAGCAAATTTACTAGCCTTAAGTTCTTTGAAATTAAAAAAAGGCAGTGAAGTGATAACTCCTACTCTTACATTTTCAACTACTGTAGCTCCAATTTACCAATTAGGTTTAATTGCAAATTTTGTTGGAGTTTTAAATAACAAATTTATTGCCGATCCTGAACAAATTAAAAAAGTTATCAATAAAAAAACCTCAGCAATAATGATACCAAACCTATTAGGTAATATTGCTGACTGGAAGGTAATTTACGATATAGCCAGGAAAAAAAAAATTCCAGTAATTGAAGACTCGGCAGATACAATTGGTTATAAATATAAAAATGGTAATACTGGTAAATTTTCAGATATCGTTACAAATAGTTTTTATGCTTCGCATATAATCTCTGGTGCTGGATTTGGAGGCATAGTTTGCTTCAATGATTATGAAAAATATAAGTTTGCAAAATTACTTCGTGGCTGGGGCAGGTCATCTGCGACTTTTAATGAATCCGAAAGCTCAAAAAAAAGATTTAATATAAAAATTTCGGGAATTGATTACGATAAAAAATATATTTTTAAAGAATTTGGCTATAATTTTTTACCATCTGAAATCTCTGCTGCGTTTGCACTAGAACAAGTTAAAAAATTGAAAAATAATATTCAAGTAAGAGAAAAAAATTTTAATTATTTAAAAAAATTTTTTTCTAATTACAATGGATATTTTAAACTTCCTGAAAGTTATAAATTTGTAAAAACACCATGGTTAGCATTTCCATTGGTTATAATTCCAAATAAAAAATTTAAAAGAAAACAATTACAAATTTATTTTGAAGACAATAATATCCAAACTAGAACTATATTTACTGGAAATATTCTTAAGCAACCAGTCATGTACAAAAAGAAATACAAGAAAAGTAAGGATTCTGAAAATATTGCAAACGATGTGATGAAAAATGGAATATTAATTGGCTGTCATCAAGGCTTAAAAAAAAATGATCTTGATTATATTTTTTACATATTCAAAAAGTTCGTAAAAAAATACCAATTATAATATTAAATTTCAAAATGCTTTATATGTAATTTGTAGAAATTTGAATTTTTTTTAAACCAATAACTTAAAAATCTTTCTGCTAAAAAAGCATAAATCCTTATTTGACCATAATCTTTTTTTGCATCAAATCCAAACTCAGTTTCACATTTCTCAAGCCATTTGAATACAGTTTTATAATAATCATCCAAAAGTTTATAAGATTGGCAGATAAACATGTTAAAAGGGTTAAATGAGCCTTCGGTCTCGACAAAATTCCTAAAATCATTTTTGTCATTTACTTCCAAAAGTTCAATTGCTTTATCTAAATTTCCAAAACCATGGTACATGTCAAAATGCACTTTAATTGTCATTGTTTTCCTTGAGAAAAAAACAAAAGGATTTTTAATTAATTGTTTTCTACCGTGTTTAATAATTTTACTTATTTTTGTTTGATTAACAAAATACTCATTTCCAAGAATTACATCATAATTGTTCCATTCATTGGGTATTTCTTGAATTATGTTTGATTTTAAATCTTTAAAATTGGATATTTTCGGGTCTTTTACCCAAAACCTCCTATAATGACAAAAACCTAACCATTTTTCCTTAAAACATTCTTTTAAATGATTTTTCCATATCCAATAATGAAAAGTATTCTCACCATAAAATTTATTTTTATGTGAAATGTTATTACCGCTATTGTCCCTAGTCCATTCCATATCAAATTTATCTGTACCTAATCCAACTGGAATGTAATTCATTTTTTTAATTGTATTCAAATGAGAGTTATTCAAAGATAAACAGTACATTTTCATATTTTTAAGCAATCCATTCTTTGTATTTATCCATATTTTCTAAAATTATTTTAGGAAAAGTTTTATCAAAATTTACTTTTTGGTATTTTTGGTCCCTATTAAATAAATCAATACCTGAAGAAATTTTTTTCTTTATTTCATTTATCTCAAGAAACTCACTTTTATTAAATTCATCATGTGCAAATGATTTAATTTTACTTATGATTTGATGAGGATTCATGAGAAACGAAAAATGCCATCCTCCGTTTTGAACGATATTCCATTTAATTTTATAAAATTCAAAAAAGAAACGTTTTTTTACTTTTTGATTTCTCAACCATTGAGGAGATTTCAAGTATTTTTTTTTGCATAACTTTGAACCATACCAATTTGGAAAGGTCATATTTTTCATATTAAATTTAAAACAAAAATTTGATTGCTGAAATACTGTAAATTTAAATTTTTCAGAATACTTATAATTACGAAGGTTTGGAATTTCATCAACATCAGAAATAATTATATAATCATCATCTAACAAGTTTTCGGTTGCATTGCTTATAAAATTTCTTTGAAAATTTTCTCTTTCCCATGTTCCCTTTAATGTTTCTGGAAAACTTTCGATCTTAAGGTGAATGATTTTATCTTTATATTTTTTAAAGTTCTCAATTTGAAATGAATTTTTTTTAGCATTACCTTGGTGATCTACTAAGGATTCAACTAAAATAAACTTTTTAATATATTTGGATAATATACTTAGCCTTATATCTAACAATAATTCCTCATTGTTATACATAAAACAGTCAAAAAAATTCATTTCAATTTTTATTAATTTTAAGCACACCAATAAAAGCTTCTTGGGGTATTTCCACTTTTCCAAATTGTTTTGCTTTAGCCTTCCCTTTTTTTTGTTTTTCTAGCAATTTTCTTTTTCGATCTAACGCCCCACCACCATGTATTTTTGTAAGTACATCTTTTTTAAAACCCTTTATAGTTTCTCTTGCTATTATTTTACCACCTATAGCAGCTTGAACAGGTATCATAAAATTATGTCTTGGTATTAAATCTTTCAATTTCTCACAAACCTCTCTTCCTATTGTTTGAGCAAAATCCTTATGTACCATCATTGCTAAGGCATCTACTGGCTCTGTGTTAACAAGAATACCAAGCTTAACCAAATTTCCTTCTTTATGACCTGTGATTTCATAATCAAAGCTTGCGTATCCACTGGTCATAGATTTTAGACGATCATTGAAATCAAAAACTACTTCATTTAGAGGTATATCGTAATTTAAAACAGCTCTATTACCTGAATAACTTAAATTTGTTTGAATACCTCTTTTGTTTTGGCAAAGCTTGATTATTGATCCTAGATATTGGTCTGGTGTAATAATAGTAGCTTTGATCCAGGGTTCCTCAATTAATTTTATCAAAGTTGGATCTGGTAGGCTTGATGGATTTTGAAGATCAAAAATTTTACCGTCATTTAAATGTATCTTGTAAACTACGCCTGGGGTTGTTGTTAAAAGATTAATATCAAACTCTCTTTCAAGTCTTTCTGTTACAATTTCCAAGTGGAGCAGTCCTAAAAATCCACATCTAAATCCTAGCCCTAATGCTGATGATGACTCTGGTTCATAAGAAAAACTGGAGTCATTCAATTTTAGTTTGGCTAATCCATCTTTTAATTTTTGATATTCAGAACTATCGACAGGGAACAGTCCACAAAATACTACTGGTTTACTAGGTTTAAAACCAGGTAAAGCTTTTTGTATAGGTTTATTTGCATCACAAATAGTATCTCCTACTTTAGTTTCAGATAAATTTTTTATACCAGTAATTATAAAACCAATTTCTCCAGAATTTAGTTCACTTATATCTTTTGGTTTAGGTGTAAAAACTCCAACTTTTTCAATAATATATTCCTGATTTGTTGACATCATTTTAATTTTCATGTTCTTTTTTAATTTTCCATCAATTACTCTGACAAGAATTATTACTCCAAGGTATGAGTCGTACCAGCTATCAACAAGCAAACATTTTAATAATTCCTCTTTTTTTCCTTCAGGTGGTGGTAAATTTGCAATTATTTGCTCTAAAATTTCATCAATACCTTCTCCTGTTTTACCAGAACAGGGAACCGCAAGAGAAGTGTCAATACCAATAACATCTTCGATTTGTTTTTTTGTTCTATCAATATCAGAAGCTGGTAAATCTATTTTATTTAGTACAGGTACAATTTCATGGTTTGTATCTAATGCTTGATAAACGTTAGCGAGTGTTTGAGCCTCTACACCTTGAGTGCTATCAACAATCAGAATTGATCCCTCACAAGCATACAAAGATCTACTTACCTCATAACTGAAATCTACATGACCAGGAGTATCGATAATATTTAATATGTACTCTTTTCCATCTTTAGATTTGTAATTTAATTTTACAGTTTGAGCTTTGATTGTTATTCCTCTTTCTCTCTCTATATCCATTGAATCTAATACTTGCTCTTTCATTTCCCTTTCTGTAAGACCACCACATCGATGGATTATTCTATCTGCAATTGTTGATTTACCGTGATCTATATGAGCGATAATTGCGAAATTTCTGATATTATCTAGATTTGACATCTATGATCTTAATTTTGCACCAGTTTTATTTTCAACATTAGAAATAATCAACTTATTTAAATTATTTAAATCATCATCAGTAAGCGATTTATTTGATGATTGAATAGTTACATTTAACGCAACTGATTTTTTTTCTTTATCTATATTATCTCCCTCGTATACATCAAAGACTCTTATAGATTTAATGAGATCTTCATCTACATCAGAAATAATTTTTATAAGTTCTTGTACTTCAAAATTTTTATCTATAACAAACGCAAAGTCTCTTTCGGATTTTTGAAAATCAGAATATTGAAATTTTGATTTTAAGTCTTTAAGTTTATCTTCTCCAATTTTTATCCTTTCTAAAAAAATCTCAAATACAATGAGCGCATCTGTTTTTAGATCTGCTTTGAGGAGTATATTTGGATGTATTTCTCCAAAATAGGCTATTGGAAGTTTATCTATAGAATTTTGGTAAATAGCACCTGATTTTCCAGGATGATAATAATTAGGAGTTTTACTATTAATATTGATTTTAACAGGATCTAAACCTATTTCATGCAGAGTTTGGATTACATCTCTTTTAGAGTCAAATACATCGAGCTTTCTCTCTTTTTCTATCCAATTTAATCTTGAAGCTAATCCCGATTTTAAACCTGCTAAAACAATTTCCTGGTCCCCAGGTTTATTGCCAATAAAAATTGGCCCAATTTCAAACATTGAAATGTCTTTAAAATCTCTTTCTAAATTCTTTTTTAAATAAAAGATAAGATTAGAGAAAATTGAACTTCTTAAAACGTTTAAGTCGGAGCTTATAGGGTTGACTATTTCAATTTCTTTTTTATCTTCTTTAAATAAATCATTAATTTTCGAATCTGTAAACGACCAAGTAACTGTTTCAAAATATCCTTTGGATGCTACTGATCTTTGCAAGAAATGGAATAATTTTTGCTGTTTATTAAGAGTTGGTTTAATTCTTACCTTTTCTGGTAATTTTGTTTCAATTTTATCGTAGCCAATTATTCTTGCAATTTCCTCCACAATATCAATTTCTTGTTCTATATCTGGTCTCCATGAAGGAACTATCAAATCCAAAACGTTTTTTTTCTTCGTTACTTTAAATCCAAGACCGTCTAGAATTTTACCGATCTCTTTTTCTGGAACTTTAAAGCCAGTAATACTTTGAAGTTTTGCAATTGGAAAAATAATTTTGCGTTGTTTAAATCTTTTATTTATCTGGATATCTTTTTTGCTTATTGTTCCACCACATAATTTTTGTATTAGTCCCGCAGCAACCAATAAACCTTCTTCGATTGAATTAGGATCTATACCTCTTTCAAATCGATGTTTTGCGTCAGTATCTATACTTAATAACCGTGAGGTCTTCCTTATTGATTTTGGATGAAAGTATGCGGACTCTAACAAAATATTTTTTGTTCCAAGCTCTGTAGCTGATCTTGTCCCGCCTATTATGCCTCCTAAACCCAAAATGCCCGACTTATCAGTAATTACACACATATTTTCCTCTAGGACATATTTTTTATTATCTAATGCTTCAAAACTTTCACCTTTTTTAGAATTTCTTACTACAATTTCTGTATCAATTTTGTCTGAATCGTATGCATGTAAAGGTCGATTTAGATCAAGCATGACATAATTTGTTATATCAACAATTGCTGAAATTGGTTTCTGACCGATAGATAATAATTTATCTTTGAGCCATTTAGGACTCTCTTTATTTTTAACACCTTTGATTAAATAACTTCCAAATGCTGCACATCCTTGGTATTTCTCATTCATTATTTTTACTTTTAAGTTTTGCTGACCCGAGGATTTTATTTTGGGGAAGTTTTTTTTCCTTAATTTACCTGATCCAGCTGCTGCTAAATCTCGCGCAATACCTCTTACACCAAGACAGTCAGCCCGGTTTGGAGTAATTGATAAGTCAATAATTTTTGGGGTGTTATTTAAAAAATAATTTTTGCCAATTTTACTTTTATATTTATTTGTAGATAATTCAGTTATACCCTCGCTTTCATTAGAAAGCTTCAATTCTGCCTCGGAGCACAACATACCATAAGATGTAACTCCCCTTATTTTACTTACTGATAATTTCATTTGATTTTTTGGAATAACTGCTCCAGGCGGTGCATAAACTGTTATTAAATTTTTTTTTGCATTGGGCGCTCCACAAACAACTTTTACATTTTCATTTCTTCCAATATCAACCTCACATACTTTCAATCTATCAGCATTTGGATGTTTTTCAGAGCTAACTATTTTTGCAACAAGAAAATGATCTAATTCTGACTGTTGACTTTGAAAACTTTCTACCTCTAAACCTATATTTGTCAGTTTATCTATTATTTTTTCATCATTTAATTTTGAATCAAAATGATCTTTTAACCAATCTATGGTGAATTTCATCGACTTAAACCTCTGTAACTAGATGGAACGTCTAAAGGATCAAATCCAAAATGACTTAGCCATCTATAATCTGACTCAAAAAAAGCTCTTAAATCGTTAATTCCATATTTCAACATTGCTAATCTATCTATACCTATACCGAAAGCGTAACCCTGATACTTAGAAGGGTTAACTTTAACATTTTTTAGAACGTTAGGATGGACCATTCCGCATCCTAAAATCTCAAGCCATTTATTTCCTTCTCCAATTATTATTTTGCCATCTTTTAACTCATAGCCAATGTCGACTTCTGCGGAAGGTTCAGTAAATGGAAAATGACTTGGTCTAAATCTCATCTTAATTTTATCAACTTCAAAAAATTCTCTTATAAAATAATTTAAGCAGCCTTTTAAGTGACCCATGTTAATATTCTTATCTACATGAAGACCTTCAACTTGATGAAACATAGGTGCGTGAGTTTGATCACTGTCAGATCTATAGGTTCTTCCTGGGGCAATTATTTTGAAAGGTGGCTTGCCATTTAACATGGTCCTTACTTGCACAGGAGAAGTATGTGTCCTGAGCAAAAACTTTTTATTTTTATCTAAGTAGAAAGTATCATGCATATCTCTTGCTGGATGATTTTCGGGTGTATTTAAAGCAGTAAAGTTATTATATTCATTCTCAACATCTGGCCCTTCCTCGACAGAAAAACCTATTTCAGAAAAGATTGAAGAAATTTCATCAATAACTTGCGAGACAGGATGAATTTTTCCCCTATTAAAAGTTCTTTCGGGTAAGGTAACATCAACTCTTTCATTTTTAAGTTTTAAGTTAATTTCGTTTATTTCGAGATCATTTATTTTTTTTTCAATTAGGTTATGTAATTCATTTTTTGCATCATTTAATTGAGATGAAATAGTTTTTCTTTCTTCAGGATTTATAGACCCTATCTTCTTAAATTCATTTGATATTTTCCCGCTCTTTCCAAATAATTCAGACTTTAATTGGTTTATTTCTTTAAGATCAGAAATTTCTTTAAGCTTATTAAGATACTCTTCTTTTATTTTTATAATATCTGACATATCTGCAGATTATTTCTTAGTTTAAATAAAACAATAGTGAAGATTAATTTAACGCTGATTGTGCTTTTTTGACAATCGTTTTAAAGGCTTCTGGGTTATCGTATGCTATTTCTGCTAGAATCTTTCTATCTAACTTAATACCTGATTTGTTTAAACCATGAATGAATCTAGAGTAAGTAAGTCCCTCTGATCTAACACCGGCATTTATCCTTTGTATCCAAAGCGATTTGAATTCTCTTTTTTTATTTCTACGGTCTCTGTAAGCATATTGCATTGCTTTTTCCATAGCTTGTCTTGCCACTCTAATAGTGTTTTTTCTTCTGCCCCATTGACCCTTCACAGCCTTTAAAACTTTTTTATGTTTTGCTCTACTTGTTACACCTCTTTTAACCCTAGCCATTTTATCCTCTTAAATTATATGGCATATACGATTTAACAATTTTTCCATCCTGCTTTGCCATAATTGTGGTTCCTCTTTGCTTTCTTATCTGTGAATTAGTTCTTTTGATCATGCCATGTCTCTTTCCTGCTTGAGGCATAACAACTTTTCCTCTTGCGGTGATTTTAAATCTTTTTTTTGCTGAGCTTTTAGTTTTTAATTTTGGCATACGTGGCAGGATTTATACAAATATTAGAATTAATTTACAACCTTAATTATTGCTTATAATGGCTGTATTACCATTATCATCTGTTTTCCATCAAATTTCGGTTGAAGCTCAATTTTACCAACTGAGGACATATCAGTTTTGATTTTTTCCATCAACTCATTTCCAAGATGTGTGTGTTGAAGTTCTCTACCTTTAAATCTAATAGTAAATTTTACCTTGTCTCCTTTAGTAAGAAATTTTTGAGCATTTTTAATTTTAAAAGAATAATCGTGCACTTCAGTAACTGGTCTTAATTTAATTTCTTTTAGATCAATTTTTTTTTGTTTCTTCTTAGCTTTATTTGCTTTTTTTTGTGCGTCGTATTTAAATTTACCCATATCCATAATTTTACATACTGGAGGTTTGGCATTTGGAGAAATTTCTATAAGATCTAAACCCTCTTCTCGAGCAATTGAAATTGCTTCATTTGTATTTAAAATTCCTAAATTTTCACCAGCACTTGAAATTACTTGGACCTCTGGAGAATAGATTCTATTGTTGGCCCTTGGACCTTTATCCTTAGTTCTTCTTTGAAAATAATTTTTTTTATGATCTGCCACTTAATTGAGGGATGCTTGATTTAGAGCAGTGTACTTTTTGATAAAATCTTTAAGCTTCATATTTTCTTGTTTTTTATTATCCAATTCTCTAATAGTTACACTATCACTGTCAACTTCTTTTTTACCACAAATTAGTAAAACTGGTACTTTAGATAGTGAATGTTCTCTTATTTTGTAATTCAAATTGTGATTTTTTAAATCAACTTCACAATTTAATCCAATATTTCTAAGTTTATCAGCTACTTGTGTAGCATATTTATCAAATTCATCTGAGACAGGGATGACAACTATTTGAAGTGGACTAATCCAAAATGGAAGCTTGCCTGCGTAGTTTTCAATGAGAATTCCAATAAATCTTTCTAATGATCCAAATAGAGCTCTATGAAGCATTACTGGTACTTTTTTTGATCCATCTTTATCAACAAATGTTGCACCTAATCTTTCAGGAAGATTTAAATCTACTTGCAGGGTTCCACATTGCCAATCTCGTCCTATTGCATCTCTTAAAACAAATTCAATTTTCGGTCCATAAAATGCACCTTCACCTTTATTAATGGTATATTCTAATTTTGTTGCTTTCACTGCTTCTAATAATGCAGCTTCAGATTTATCCCAAACTTTATCGTCTCCAACTCTTATCTCAGGTCGGTCAGAATATTTTAATATTACATTTTTAAAGCCTAAATCTTTATAAATATCTAATATTAAATTTGTTACGCTTAAGGACTCTTCTGTAATTTGTTCCTCTGTACAAAAAATATGAGCATCATCTTGGGTAAATGCTCTTACTCTCATAAGACCATGTAAAGCTCCTGAAGGTTCATATCTGTGGACTTTTCCAAATTCAGACATTTTTAAGGGTAAATCTCTATAACTTTTTAGTCCCTGATTAAAAACTTGTACACATCCTGGACAATTCATTGGTTTAATTGCAAATACTTTTTCATCAGGAGTGGTAGATGTATACATGTGTTCTCCAAATTTATCCCAATGACCAGATTTTTCCCAAAGAGACCTGTCTAGAATTTCTGGTGTATTTATCTCTTTATAACCCGCTTTTTTTTGCCTATCTCTCATGTAATCAACAAGTTTTTGAAAAAGACTCCATCCTTTTTCATGCCAGAAAACTGACCCTGGACTTTCTTCTCTAAAATGAAACAGATCCATTTCTTTTCCAAGCTTTCTATGATCTCTTTTTTCAGCCTCTTCTATTCTTTTTAAATAAGTATCTAAATCTTTTTGATTAGCCCAACCAGTACCATAAATCCTTTGAAGCATTTCATTTTTCGAGTCTCCACGCCAATATGCTCCTGAGACTTTTGTTAATTTAAAAGCTTTGCCAATTTTTCCTGAAGATTCCAAATGAGGACCTCTACACAAATCATGCCAAGTTTCACCATGATGATAAATTGAAAGTTCTTCATTTTTTGGAATGCTCTCAATTATTTCGGCTTTATACTTTTCACCAATCTTTTTAAAATGGTTTATAGCCTTTTCTCTCTCCCAAACTTCTCTTTTTGTTTTGACGTCTTTATCGACAATCTCTGACATTCTTTTTTCAATTTTATTCAGATCTTCATTTGTAAAAGGCTCCTTTCTTGCAAAATCATAATAAAAACCATTTTCGATAACTGGACCTATGGTGACCTGTGTTCCCGGATATAATTCCTGAACTGCCATAGCCATTATGTGAGCAGCATCATGTCTAATAACTTCTAATCCTTCTGGATCTTTAGCAGTAAAAATTTTTACAGAACTATCTTCTTTAATTATATGATATAAATCTTTAAGTTCTCCATTTACACTCATAATTAAAGCTTGCTTTGCTAAGGATTTGCTAATTTTTTCAGCAACTTCTGAGCCAGTTACGGGTTTTTCAAACTTAATTATCTTTCCATCAGGGAGTGTAATATTTGTCATTGGTTAAATAATTTTTTGTATTCTGAATAAGTGTTTAGACACATTTTTTCAATATTAAATCTATTTATAACATTCTTTCTACCTTCTTTACCCATTAATTCCAGGGTTAAAGTATCAAGATTTATAACCTCGTCAATTTTTTTTGATAAAGAATCTGCATTACCACTTTCAAATAAAATACCACTTTTATTATCAATTATAGTTTCATTTGAGCCGCCAATGTTACTAGCAATGATAGGTTTTCTCATTGATTGCGCCTCTACCGAAACTCTACCAAAAGCTTCTGGCTCAATTGAGGACGAAACTATAATATCTGATAACATATAAGCGGCCGGCATATATTCACATTTCTCAATGAACCTAAAATTATTTGTTAAATCGTATTGTTCAACTAATCTTTCAAGTTTTTTTTTATAAACAGTTCTTCCTTGATCACTGCCTAAAACTACAGCTACGAAGTCTACATCGGAATTTAATTTTTTGAATTTGTTAATTGCCTCAATAAATAATTCTTGTCCTTTCCATGATGTTAGTCTGCCTGGTAAAAGAATTACTTTACTATTTTCTTCTATTTGCCAAAGAGTTTTTAATTTACTAACACTATTTTTCTTTAAGTTATCTGGATCAAAATATTCTGTATTTATACCTCTGAAGATGACTAGAAATTTTTTTTTTGGATTTAAATATTTTGGATAATTATCGTTTATATGTGAAAAAATAAAATTTGATCCAGCAATTAATAAATCTGACTTTACCATTACAGAATTATAAAATTTTTTAATATTTGAGCTAAAGTTGTAAGTTCCATGAAAAGTTGTAACGAATTTTCTGAAAGTGAGCTTTGTTGCAATTAGACAAGACCAGGCAGGCGACCTACTTCTTGCATGAACAATATTGATATTGAGAAATAAAATTATGAAAGCTAGACAAATACTGTTTAATAATATTAGAAGTGGATTTTTTGAGTGTATAGGTAACTTTATTATCTTCACTTTTTTTTTATCCACGTACTTTAAAAGTTCTCCACCACTTGTAGCTATATAAGACTTACAATTTTGTTCATGAAGGTAGTGTGCTAAGTCGTAACATCCAGTTTCAGCACCACCATAGCCCAATTTTGGTATAACTTGTAAAACTTTTATTTTAGATGACATTCTCTAATGTTATATATTAAGAAATTACTCTAATAAACTTTTATGACAAAATTTAAATACCTTAAAATAAAGAATAATCAAAAAATAAGATATTTAAGTAATAACTATACAAAAAACCTTTATGTTGTTTTTCTGCATGGATTTATGTCTGATGTTGAGGGAGAGAAACCTAAAACTTTTTTAAGTTTCTGCAAAGAGAATAAAATTGGATTTTTAGCAGTTGAATATTCTGGGCATGGAAAATCGTCAGGTGAGTTTACGAAAGGAAATATTAGCAAATGGACTAGTGATACTAAGTTGGCTATCAAAAAATTAGTCAAAAAAAACGATTTTATATTAATCGGTTCTAGTATGGGTTCTTGGATATCTACAAACCAATTTAAATTTTTTTCAAAACAAATAAAAGGATTTATTGGTATTGGTTCCGCGCCTGAGTTTTTAGAAAAAGTCATGTGGAAAAAATTTTCTAAGAAAATGAAAAGAGAGACCATCAAAAATGGGGTTTATCATTTAAAACACGGCGAATATGAGTATCCTATTACTTTTCAACTCATAAAGGATGGAAGGAAAAACAAGGTATTGCATAAAAGAATAGATTTAAAAATACCGGTTACATTATTTCATGGTAAAAAAGATGATACGGTTCCAGTAGTTTATTCACGAAAACTCCTTAAAATTTTTAAGTTTGCACAAAAAAAAATAATTGTAATAAAAAATGGCGATCATAGCCTATTTAAAAAGCAGTTTAAGTTAAAAATTTTAAAAGAGTTAAAAATAATTATTAATAATTACAAAGATTCTAATTAAGTAATTTTTTATTAATATAGTTTAAACCTTCAATATATGTAGGATATTTAAAGTTATACCTAAAAAATTCTTTTGCTTTTTTGTTGCTTACCTTTTTGGAGTCATTGTAGAAAGCTTTTAACATTTCGCTTTCAATTTGATCTAGCTTTATTTCTTTGGGCTCAGGTAAATTCAGAATTTTAGCGCCATATTGCATCACATCTTCAGAAGATGCGGGCTTATCATCTGAGACATTGTAAACTTCACCTTTTTTAAATTTATTAAGTGATATAAATAATATGTTTGCAATATCTTCCACATGTACTCTTGAAAAAAATTGATTTTTTTTTCTTATGATACTTGCGTTACCAGATTTTATTCTCTCTAACACATTATTTATATTTGAGTAGATTCCTGACAATCTAAAAATTTGAATCGGTATTTTATGTTCTTCATACATTTTAAGCCAACCATTCTCTACTGCTAATCTTTCAATGCCGCTTTTCGATTTTGGTAAAGTTTTGCTTTTTTCATCTACCCACTCTCCCTTGTGATCTCCATAAACACTTGTTGCAGATAAATATGTTATCCACTTAATATTTTGATTGAGAAGTTCTTTTGAAAAATACTTCAAAACTAAATCTATTTTATCTTTTGGAGGTATAGATATAAGTATGTGGTCAGAATTATTTAATTTATTTTGAATATTTTTATCTATTTTTTCGTTGTTAAATTCAAAATTTGAAACTTTTTGACCTAAGAATTCGATTTCACCACTTGCTTGTCTTGTAGTTATTGAGATATTTAATTTGTACTCCTCTGAAAGAAGTTTTTTAATAAATTCTTTAGCAACTTGTCCAAAGCCAAAAAAAAAAATATTGAGTTCTTTCAATTTAACTTACTTCTTTTACCATTGATTTTGTAGAGATAGGATTTTCTAGTTTATCCAACATTTCTTTAGGACAAACTTGTAGAAAATTATTTAATTCATTTTCGAAATTATTCAAAATATTTTTAGAAATTTCAGATCCAGTATATTTGACATGTTCTTTTATTAGGGATTTTAGATAATCTTTCCAGTAATCCGTTTCTGGAATTTGCCATACTACTGTTTCTGAATTAACTTTTTTGCTAAATAATTTATTTTTATCATAAACAAAACCCATTCCTCCTGTCATCCCTGCAGCAAAGTTATCACCGACGTCACCTAAAATTACAACAGTTCCACCGGTCATATACTCACAACCATTTGAGTCACATCCTTCAATTACAGAAATGGCTCCAGAGTTTCTAACTGCAAACCTTTCTCCTGCCTTACCGGAAGCATATAGTCTACCAGAAGTAGCTCCATATAATACTGTATTTCCTATAATAGTATTTTCAGGAGAATTTAAGTTACTTTCTTCAGAGAGTTTAATTGAAACTATTGCTCCTGATAGACCCTTGCCAACATAATCATTCGCATCACCTTTCAAATTTAAAGATAGACCTTTTCCTCCAAATGCACCAAAAGATTGCCCGGCTGATCCAACAAAATTTAGATTTAAAAAATTATCCTCTAACTTTTCATAACCAAATTTTTTATATAAATTATGTGAAATTCTTGTACCCACAGCCCTATGGGTATTTTTGATTTCAAATACTTCATCTATTTTCTCATTATTGTCGATTTTTTTTTCAATTGCCGGCCATATTTCTTGATCAAGAGTATCAGGAACAAAATTTATTGATTGGTTCTCACAATAACGTTTATTTTTTCCACTATCTGCTTGAACAAATAAAGGATTTAAATCTAAATCGTCCAAATTTGGTGAGCCTTTACTTACTTGTCTCAATAAGTCAGTCCTTCCAATTATTTCATTAATCGATTTAAAGCCTAATTCGGCTAATATCTCTCGAACTTCGTTAGCTATAAAAGTAAACAAATTTACTACCTTGTCAGGCGTGCCACTAAATTTTTCTCTTAATTTATCATCCTGAGTACAAACACCTACCGGACAAGTGTTAGAATGACATTGACGTACCATAATACAGCCCATTGCTACCAACGCAGTAGTTGCTACGCCATATTCCTCGGCTCCCATCATGGCTGCAATTACAACATCTCTTCCAGTTTTAATTCCACCATCAGTTCTAAGTGTTACAGAGTCTCTCAAATTATTAAGTGTTAAAACTTGATTAGCTTCAGTTAATCCCATTTCCCATGGTATTCCAACGTATTTAACACTTGTTTGTGGAGATGCACCAGTACCTCCATTGTGACCAGAAATTAAAATAATATCAGCTTTTGCTTTTGCTACACCAGCAGCGATTGTTCCTATTCCTGATGAGGCTACGAGTTTTACTCCAACTCTTGCTTTAGGATTAATTTGTTTTAAATCATAAATTAATTGTGCAAGATCTTCTATTGAATAAATATCATGGTGTGGTGGGGGAGAAATCAAGGTCACACCTGGAGTCGAATGTCTTAATTTAGCGATTTCCTCTGAAACTTTGAACCCTGGTAATTGACCACCTTCTCCAGGTTTAGCGCCCTGTGCAATTTTGATCTCAATTTCGTTACAATTGTTCAAGTAATTTATTGTTACACCAAATCTTGCAGAGGCTATTTGTTTAACTCTTGAGTTTGCGCTGTCTCCATTATCCATTTTTTTAAACCTTACTTCATCTTCACCACCCTCACCACTACATGAAGCACCTTTAATACGATTCATTCCTATTGCTAACGTTTCATGCGCTTCTTTAGACAAGGCTCCATGAGACATGCTTCCACTTCCAAATCTTTTAAGTATGTTTTCTACTGGTTCAACTTCTGAAATATCTATTGGTTTGTTTAAGTATCTTTGTCTAAAATCAATAAGATCTCTTAGATTTATTGGTGGCAAATTATATATTCCTTCAGCATACTTTTTGTAAGCTTCATAAGAGCCTGAAGCAACAGCGCTTTGTAATAAATGTATTAATTTACCTTGATACTGATGAACCTCACCATTCTTTCTATAACGATAAATACCTCCTATTGGCAATACTTTATCCTCATTGCTAAATGCTTTTTCATGTATCAATCTTAATTTTTTTTCAATACCACTTAAGCCAATACCTGAAATTTTAGAAATTACACCTGGAAAATATTCAGAAACAACTGTTCTACTCAACCCAACAGTTTCAAAGTTACATCCACCTCTATAAGAACTAATTACCGAGATACCCATTTTAGACATTATCTTTAAGAGACCATTGTTTACAGATTTTATATATCTACTGACACATTCCTCGTATTGGAATTTACCAAAAAGTTTTTTCTCAAATCTTTGATATAAACCGTCTAATGCAAGATAAGGATTTACAGTTGTAGCGCCTACCCCAATAAGTGTTGCGAATGAATGTGTATCCATTACTTCACCTGATTGAACATTTATTGAAACATAACCTCTCAATTTATGTTTTATCAAATAAGTATTTACTGCACCTACTGCTAACAACATTGGCACTGGTAACCTATCATCTGAAATATTTTTATCTGATAAAACTATTTGCGTTGATCCTTGTCGAACAGCAATCTCAGAATCTTTTCTTATTCTTTCTAAAACAGCATCTAGATTTTCATCTTTTTTAAATGAACAATCTATTAATTTTATTTTTTTTTTAAAAAAATTATTAAATTTAAAAAACTGGGAATTTGATAATATAGGACTATTTAATACATAAATATTATCTTTTGTTAAATTATCAAAATTTAAAATATTACCCAAGTTTCCAAATCTAGTTTTTAGACTCATAACTTTATTTTCTCTTAATGAATCAATTGGGGGATTTGTAACTTGACTGAAATTTTGTCTAAAGAAGTGATATAGAGGTCTATATCTATCCGATAGCACAGCTAAAGGTGTATCATCACCCATAGAACCTGTTGCCTCCTTTGAGTCTTCTGCCATTGGGTGTAAAATTAATTCTAAATCCTCTAGACTTATTCCAAATGCATACTGTCTTTTTTTAAGTTCATCTCCTGTAAAAAATGGTTTTTCCTCGGCCATAGCTAATTTTTTATCTAGATCAACAATTTGGTTATTAAAATGTTTGTAATCTTTAGCTAAATAATTTTTAATTTTTTCGTTCGTAAATAATTTGCCTTTTTCAATTCTTACACCTATTATTTCACCTGGCCCCAATCTTCCTTTGGTAACTATTTTCTTTTCATCAATATTTATCATTCCAGTCTCTGAACCTGCGAATAAAAAGTTGTCTTTGGTAACGGTGTATCTAAGTGGTCGAAGGCCATTCCTATCCGTGGCTGCAATAACCCACTCATTATCAGTAGCTGCTATTGCTGCAGGTCCATCCCAAGGCTCCATTGTACTGTTAAGAAAATTAAATAATCTTTGATGATCTTTTGGAAGCACTTCGCTTTTTTTTGACCATGCGTCAGGTATCAACATAAGTTTCGCTAAAGGAGCGGGTTGTCCAGAAATATTTAATAATTCAAATACATTATCCAAAGATGCCGAGTCTGAATTTCCTGGTAAAATTACAGGTTTTAAATTTTCAACATCCTCAAATACCTCGCTAGACATTTCTTGTTCGTGAACTTTCATCCAATTAACATTTCCCTTAAGAGTATTTATCTCTCCATTGTGAGCTAGAGATCTGAAAGGTTGGGCAAGGTCCCAGCTTGGCGCTGTATTTGTTGAAAATCTTTGATGAAAAATGGCATACCTTGAAATAAATCTTTCGTCTGCTAAATCAGTATAAAAATCAGCTAATGCCTCAGCTAAAAACATACCTTTATAAATGATAGATTTGGAACTGAAGGAACAAATATAAAAATTATCTAAATGATTTTGTCTTACATTATTCTCTATTTTTCTTCTTGTCTCATAAAGTTTTATCTCTAGCGGCTTACCTAATAATTTTTGATTGTTATGTCTAAATAGAACCTGAGTGATTTCAGGTCTAGTTTGTTCCGCTTTTTCTCCTAAAACTTTTGTGTTAACCGGGACTTGTCTCCAACCATAAATATTGAAATCATTTTGAGTCAACTCTTTTTCAACCAGTGTTCTACAACTTTCTTGTGCCTCATAATTATTTCTTGGTAAAAATATCATTCCAATACAAATTTCTGAATTGTCATAGACGTGTCCAGTTACTTCTATTTTTTCTTTGAAGAATTCTTTTGGGATTTCAACGTGAATACCTGCTCCGTCTCCTGTTTTACCATCGGCATCCACAGCACCTCTATGCCATACAGCCTTTAAAGCCTGAATTCCATATTCTACTACCTTTCTTGATTTCTTTCCCTCAGTCGATGCAACTAGACCTACTCCACATGCATCATGTTCCATATCCTTTGAGTAAATATTATTTCTTTCGAGTAGTTTCCTATTTTTAAAATATCTTTTCATTACGCAACCTTTATTTTTGAAATTTCTTTTTGTTTCAAATGTTTAATAATAGACTCTGCTGCATCTCTTCCATCTTTGATTGCCCATACTACTAGGGATGCTCCCCTTACAATATCGCCAGCTGCAAAAACACCTGGAACATTGGTTTCTAAAGTTTCGAAGTCAGTTTTAATTGTTCCCCATTTTGAAACTTGAAGATCATTATTATCAAAAAGTTTTGGAAGATCTTCTGGGTCAAATCCTAATGATTTTATAACCATATCAACTTCTAAATTGAAACCTCCATCATTTTGTATTTCAGGTTTTCTTCTTCCAGTATCATCTGGTTCACCTAGTTTAATTTTATTTACACTTATTTTTTCTACTTTGTTGCTTCCGTGAAATTCCTTGGGGCTCGATAACCAGACAAATTCAACGCCTTCTTCCTCAGCGTTTGCAACTTCTCTTGAAGACCCTGGCATATTTTCTTTGTCTCTTCTATATAAACACTTTACGGATTTTGCATTCTGTCTTACAGCAGTACGAACACAGTCCATTGCTGTATCCCCGCCTCCTATAACAACTATATTTTTTCCCTCAGCATTTAAAGTTCCATCATCAAATTTTTCAACTTTATCACCTAAACCTTTTTTATTTGATGCAGTTAAAAATTCCATAGCAGGAAAAATGTTATTTAAATCACTGCCAGGAATATTTATTTCTCTAGGTTTATAAACCCCAGTTGCAATTAATATTGCATCATGTTTTTCTCTTAACTGATCTAGAGTTGCATCCTTACCTACATCAAAGTTTTGAATAAAATTTATTCCGCTTTTTTTAAGAAGATCCGTGCGTCTTTCAACCACAAATTTTTCTAATTTAAAATTAGGTATTCCATAGATTAATAATCCCCCAGCTCTATCATAGCGATCATATATTGTTACTTGATATCCAGATTTTCTAAGTTGTTCACCACATGCTAAACCTGCTGGGCCTGCTCCAATTATTCCAACGCTCTGTTCTAACTCAGATTTTACATTAATAGGCTTAACCCATCCATTTGCCCACGCGTTTTCAGTTATAAACTTTTCTACTGAGCCAATTGTTACTGTGCCATGTCCAGATTGCTCAATTACGCAATTACCTTCACACAACCTATCCTGTGGACATATTCTTCCACAAACTTCTGGCATATTATTTGTACTTTGTGATAGCTGATATGCCTCTTCCAATCTTCCCTCTGCAGTGAGTTTTAACCAATCTGGAATATTGTTGCTTAAAGGACAATGAACCTGGCAAAAAGGAACTCCGCATTGAGAACACCTGCTTGATTGCTCTTTTGCCTTGTTACTTATAAATTCATCGTATATCTCATTAAAATCCTCTTTCCTTAAATCAACCTCTCTTTTAGGTGGATTTTGTTGACCTATTTTTACAAATTTAAGCATTTTATCTGGCATAATTTGAAGGCTTATATACTAACGTAAACAATTTATAAACGTTAAATAGGACAGTATATTTTACCTATTTTATTAAAAAATCATAATATTTATTGATAAAATTCCTTTTTTGCATAGCTCATATCTGCTCACGTTATTGCTTCATTTTATGAATATATAGAATACAAGAAATTTAATGACTTTTGATTTTTTTGAGATTCTTCTGCTTTCAGCAATTCAAGGTATATCTGAATTTATTCCTGTAAGTTCATCAGCTCACTTGTTTCTTGTTTCTGATATTTACAATTTTAAAATTCAATCTTTACTCACAGACATAGGTTTACATTTAGGATCGCTATTAGCTATAATTACATACTTTCACTCAGATTTAAGCAATATATTTAGAAACAAAAATTTACTTTTACTTATGATATTTGGTTCCACACCAGTCATTATTGTGGGAGCTATACTTTATCAGACAAATTTAATTTCATATTTAAGAAATATTGAAATAATAGCTTGGACAACATTAATTTTCGCAATTTTATTATATTTTGCGGATAAATTTAAAGTAAATAAAAAATTAAATGCAAAATTAGATTTGAAGACTATTTTTATAATTGGTTGTTTTCAGATATTAGCTCTTATTCCAGGTGTAAGTAGATCTGGAATTGTTATAACTGCAGGCAGATTCCTTAAGTTTAATAGATATGACTCTACAAAAATTTCTTTTTATCTTTCTATACCCGTAATAGCTGGAGCTAGTTTTCTTGGATTTAAAGATTTATATAAGGAAACTACAGATTTCAACTCCATGATTTTATTAACAGTATTGCTTTCTTATTTCTTTTCGTATTTTACAATTAAATACTTTTTAATTTTTGTTAAAAGGTTTGATCTAAAACTTTTTGTTATTTATAGGGTTTTATTATCTGTTTTATTATTTAATATTATTTATTTTTGATGTTGGTAGAATTTGAGACAATATAACTGCAAATAAAATTAAAAAACATCCAATTATGTTATTAAACTTCAAAAATTGGTCTAAGATTATCCACCCAGCTATAGCTGCAAAAACACCTTCTAGAGAATAAATAATAGCAGCAGGTGCTTCCTCAATATTTTTTTGTGCATACATCTGTAAAGTAAATGCAATACCTCCTGATAGTGCTCCTGCATATAATATGGAGCTTAGCTCAAGTAATATGTTCGATAAAATTACTTCTTCAAATATAAATGCAAAGAAAATTGATAATGAAAAAACAAACGCAGCCTGTAAAGCTGCATAAAAGACCGGAATATCAAATTTTTGCATAAATTTACCTGCAAAAATTATATGCAAGGCCCAAAAAATTGAGCAAAAAATGACAAGAGCATCACCTAACATTATTTCTGCATCTGAAAAATCTGTTAAAAGATAGACGCCAACTATGCAAAGAGCTATTGAGGGCCAAATACTCCAATGAACTTTTTCTTTATAAATAATAAACAAAATAATAGGTACAAAAGGTACATAAAAAACGGTAAAGAAAGCTGCATTTGCAATGTTAGTGTACTGCAGTGCAGCTTGTTGCAAGAAAGTTCCTAAAAAAAGAGAAACTCCCATAAAAATTAAATATTTGATAAATAGTTTTGTATTATTTTTAATTTCTTTTTTAATCTTATTTTTTTCAATTAAAATTGCGAAAGGTAATATTGTTAAAAAACCTACAAAAAATCTCGAGGAATTAAAAGTTAGCGGACCTATATTATCCATTCCTGTATCCTGAGCTATAAATGCTGTCCCCCAAATAAAAGTTGTGATCAAGGCACAGAACATTGAAAATGACTTTTTCATTTGATTAAAATTTAAAGATTAGATTAATCCATTTATTTTACATGAGCTATCAAAGTCTTCTTTATTAAGATAACAGCCCTTCATTTTTCTCTTACCAATAAAGGATCCTCTGCCATGTAAAACTCTCCAATTATTAAATATTAATAGATCACCAGGTTTTAAAATATATCTCCACTGGTATTGTTTTGAGTTAGCCAAATTATCAAAAAAGCTTATTGCTTCATAAAAAATTTTTGTAAGTTTTGGATTTAATCTAAAAGGAGCTCTGTCATAATTATTAAAACTAATTTGAGCTATTTGATTTTTATCATCTAATTTTATTATAGGTCTTTTGGCCTCTAAAATTACTCCGTCACCAGTATAGTTTCCAGGTACATCTATTTTAGTTAAAACATTGTATAGATCTTTATTTTTAGCTTTAATAGTTTCTGCAATTTTAAGTCCATCTACCATAATCGAGTCCCCACCTTTTGCATCATATTCGCAACATAAAAGTAATTGTAAGCCAGGAGCATCATTACTATAAGTTGAGTCTGTATGTGGTCTCAATTCCTCATTAGTATATGCGCTATCAGCCATATCAGCATTTGATTCAAAACTCCATAAACCTCCAAAAATTGAATTTCTTACATAACCTATTTTTTTTGCCACAAATTCAACCGAAGATATGTCTCTTTTACAATCGGTTATTACCGCAAATCCAAAAGTATGTAATGTTGTAAGTAAATTTTTAAATCCTTTGTCGCTTATTAAATTTTTATAATTTAAAAATATGTCATCTTTAATTTCTTGATTTTCCCATATTTTAATTTGATTTTTATCGTGTGAATAATTCACAGAGTTTTTGTATAAAAATTCTGAAGAGTATTGAATATTATTTGAAGCATCAGACCAAATAATGTCAATATATTCTCCCTTTTTAGAAATATTTGCATTTTTAATTTTTATGTTTGGATTTAATTTTGCGGTAAAAGTTTTTCTCTGATTGCTTCGTTTATCCCAGTTGCTTTCGTCTTTAGCATGATCTCTTAGCCATATATTTGGAAAAATATCTTCAGACTTATTTGAAAAAAATACTTTAAGTCCCTCATTCAGAACCTCAATTTTATCGACATAATTAGATCTATTTTTGGTCATTTTTCAATGTAAACTTATATCATGATATTAAAAATGTTTAATAAAATAATACTTTTAAATAGGGACCAAAATTTAGATGGTAGATTTTGGATACAATCTACATTATTAAAAAAATACTTAACATCTTTAAAATATTAAATATTTATATATATTTTAAAAAAATAATGTTAACTTGCGCCTGTAGCTCAATTGGATAGAGCGCTTGGCTACGGACCAGGAGGTTCTGGGTTCAACTCCTAGCAGGCGCACCAAGAAATTAATGTATGAAGATATCTTTACAAAAATCGGTTTTTTTATTTTTTTTTATAGTTTTAGTATTCTTATTATTAACCACTTTTTTAATTTAATTTATGTCAGATAATTTTGAACAAATAAGTACTAAATCAGGGTTTATGAAACACAATGGGGGTTTACTAGTCAAAAAATTATCCGAAAACGAATTCCAATTTAAAGCTAAAGTCACCTCAAATCATCTTAATAGAGCTGGAATAACTCATGGTGGATACATCGCTTCAATAATTGATGCTGGATGTGGATCAGCTGCACATAGATCAGTTGACAATATTCCGTGCGTTACGATTGCTTTAGATATTAAATTTATAGCTCCAACTAAAGAAGGAGATGAGATTTTAGGTACTGTGACTATTTCAAAAAAAACAAAATCAATGATTTTTGTAGTTTGTAATTTAGAATGCGATGGAAGGTTAATAGCTTCAGCTTCTGGGGTATGGAAAATTTTAAGAAATAAGTCATTTCCTAAGTAGGGGTAGCTATTCATTTTAATTCTGCTAAAATAATTTTATAAATTCTTAAAATGAGAACGTTTTACAGATCGATTCGGACTTGTTTTAGTCCATTTTTGTTCTAAAGAGGTAACAACATATAGTAGTCAATTACAATCACATACAAATTATAGAAATGAGTAAAAACAAAATAGTTGCAGTCCTTGGTCCTACAAATACAGGAAAAACATTTCTTGCTATTGAAACCATGCTGTCATTCGACAGTGGAATGATGGGTTTTCCATTAAGGCTATTAGCTAGGGAAGTATATGACAAAGTAATAAAAAAAATTGATCCTAACAAAGTTGCTTTAATAACTGGAGAAGAAAAAATAATACCTTCAAACGCAAAATATTTTTTCTGCACAGTTGAGTCAATGCCAATAGATAAAAAGCTGGATTTCGTTGCGATAGACGAAATTCAAATGGCAAGTGATCATGAACGAGGACATATATTTACTGACAGATTATTAAATTTAAGAGGTGAAAAAACCACAATGTTTATGGGATCGAGTTCTATGAAAAATATTATTGATAAGCTTGAAGAAGATGTTGAATACATTGATAGAAAAAGACTTTCAAAACTTACGTATTCTGGCCATAAAAAAATCTCCAGAATAGAGAGAAAGAGCGCAATAATTGCCTTTTCTGCTGAAGAGGTCTACGCAATCGCTGAATTAATCAGGAGACAAAAGGGTGGAGCAGCAATTGTAATGGGTTCACTAAGTCCCAAAACTAGGAATTCACAAGTAGAACTTTATCAATCAGGAGATGTGGATTATTTAGTTGCTACTGACGCTATTGGAATGGGAATAAATATGGATTTAGACAATGTTTATTTTTCAAATTTAAAAAAATTTGATGGAAAAAAACTTAGAAGGTTAAAGGTTTCTGAAATAGGACAGATTTCTGGTAGAGCAGGAAGATATTTAAATGATGGATATTTTGGAATTACTGGTGATTGTAGTGAAATCAGTGCTGATGAAGTAGATCTTTTAGAAAATCACAAATTCGATGATATTCATACAATTTACTGGAGAAGTACAAACTTAAATTTTAAAAATGGAAATAATTTAATTAAATCTCTTGAAGAGAGACCAAACAAAACATGGCTAAAAAGAGTACCTGAATGTGAGGACGAAAAAGTATTAAAACATATTCTAAAAGATGTTGAAAAATTAGAAATTTATAATAATGAAAATGAACTTAAATTACTCTGGGAATGTTGTCAAATTCCTGATTTTGTAAAAAAAACTTACGGAAATCATTTGGAAGTAGTTGGAAAAGTTTTTAATTTTTTAAGAGAAAAGCCTGGTAGAATTTCAAATTCTTACATGAAACAACAACTATCAAGTTTAGATAAACTTGAGGGCAATGTAGATTCTATATCAAATAGAATTGCAAATGTACGAACATGGTCATATGTATCAAATAAAATAAATTGGGTTGAAAACCAAGACTACTGGGTTGAGAGAACTAAGAGTCTTGAAGATAGATTGTCAGATAGGCTTCACAACGAATTAATCAAAAGTTTTATAGATAAAAGAGCTAGCGTATTAGCGAAAGGTTTAAAACAGGATATTACTTTAGATACAAAGATTTTAGAGGGAAAAAAAGTAATGATTAACAATCAATTTATAGGACAGCTCAAGGGTTTAAAACTTGAGTTAGATTATAAAGTTGGGTCATTTGATACGGATATTAAATCACTAAAAAAAGCTGCTAGACAAAATGTGGGGCCAGAAATTATTAATAGAATAAAAAGTATAACAAAAGGGAATGACGTAGAACTCAAAAATGACTTAAAAATTTATTGGAATAGCTTTCCCATTGCGCAACTGGCAGCAGGTAAAGATTACCTTAATCCAGATATAAAATTAATCATAGATGACATGATTGAGAGTAGCGATCAAATAGAACTGTATAAATATTTATTATCTTGGATAAATAAAAAAATTAGTGATGAACTAACTAATTTAATGGAACTAAAAAATTTAGATAACCAAAATCCTCATATAAGAGCTTTGGCTTATAGAATTTATGAAAGTAATGGTGTTGTAAAAAGGGAAGAAGTTAAAAACTTTATTAACAAGCTTGAACAAAACGACCGTAAAATATTAAGATCAAAAGGAGTTAAATTTGGAAGATATCATATATTCCTTTTTAAACTCTTTAAACCTAAAGCTGTCTCTTTAAGAACATTGCTTTGGAAAAATTTTAACCAAAAATACCTAGATTTAGAACCACCACAATTTGGATTAAATTTCATATACGAAGACAAAAAACTAAATAGAGACTTTATGCTAATGTGTGGATTTGAAAAATTTGATAGTTATTATGTAAGAATAGATATTCTTGAAAGACTATTTTTGATGATTATGGAAACAAATAAAAAAAATATTAAGGAAATCAAATTAGTTCCAGATATGTTAAACTTATTAGGTTGTAACAAAGAAAATTTCCTTAAGTTAATGGAAAAAATGAATTATATTTCAACATCAAAAAATCAAGAAACTTACTTTAAATATAATTCGAGAAAAAAGTTTAAAAAGATTGAGAGGAACAAAAATACTAATGAGGATAATCCTTTTAATATTTTAAGAGAAATTAGAATAAAATAATGTTTGATCTATTTAACAAAAATAACGAAAAAGAAAAAGATAACAACTTATTTACAAATATTGGTGCTCTTTTAATACACGTGGCTAAAATTGATGAAAATTATTCAGAAAAAGAAAAAGAAATAATCAAAAAAACATTATTACAACTTGGATTATCAAGCGAAGATTTAGATAAAGTTTTCAAAAAATCTGAGGAAATTGAGAAGAACTCAAATCAAATTCTTGAATTTACTAAAGAAGTAAAAAATAAAGACGAAGAATTTAAAATTAAAATAGTAGAGGCCTTATGGAAAATTATTTATGCAGATAATGTTTCTGATATTTATGAGATGAGTTTAATGCGACGATTAACTGGTTTGCTTTACTTGGACACTAAAATAGTAGGTGATATAAAAGAAAAAATAAAAAAATCCTTTGTTAAATGACATATTTAGTAAATGACAAGTGTATTAAATGTAAACTTACTGATTGTGTAGATGTTTGTCCGGTTGACTGTTTTTACGAAGGAAAAAATATGCTTGTAATTAAACCTGATGAGTGTATAGATTGTGGCGTTTGCGAACCTGAGTGTCCAGTGGATGCAATAGTTCCTGACACTAACAAGGGTGTAGATAAATGGTTAGAAATAAATACAAAATATTCGGAAATTTGGCCAAACATAAATAAAAAGAAGGATCCTCCAACAGACCATAAAAAATTTGAAAATGAAGAAAATAAATTTGAAAAGTATTTTAAAGAAAACCTTTAAAAAAAGTAAACCATCAAAAAAAAACAAGAATAAATTACCGAAAAAAGTAAAAAATAAAATTGCTAAAAAGAGTTTAAAGTCTCCAAAAATTAAGAAAGAAAAAGTAAAAAAAATCTCAACAAAAAAAATAACTGAGAAAACTTCTAGTACAAACTTAAGAATACTAAAACAGAATGAGCAAAAGCCAGAAATAAAAAAAATTAAAAAACAAGAAACAGAGAAAAAAGAGTTTAAAGCAAAAGATTATGTAGTCTACCCAAAGCATGGAGTTGGGCAAATATTATCCATAAATAATAAAACTATTGGGGGAATTGAGGTCCAGTGTTATGATATTAAATTTGAAAAAGATAAAGCTGTTGGACTTTTACCAATAAATAAACAGTCACACCTGAGACCTCTATCAACTGTAAACCAGGTAAATAAATCTATATCAATATTAAAAGGTAAACCAAGAATTAAAAGGTCAATGTGGAGTAGGAGAGCACAAGAATATGAACAGAAGATAACATCAGGAAAAATATACGATTTAGCAGAAGTTGTTAGAGATCTTAATAAAGGAGATGACTTAATGGTAGATCAATCTTACAGCGAAAGACAATTATTTGAAAAAGCATATGAAAGAATTCTTTCAGAATTTCAAATTGTATTAAACCTTTCATATGAAGACATTCAAAAAAAACTAAATAAAGCTTTAAAAAGAAATTTAGAAACACAGACTCAAGCACCTACCCAAGCAGTAAAACAAATAGAGAGTGAGCAGCCTAGCGAGTCAAGTAATAATGAAGATGATGAGGCTGGTGTTGAAATAGAACAAGAGGATTCACAATAAAAAAAACGCTTCTCACACAAAAGTTATGAGAAGCGTTTTAATTCAAGAAAAAACTATCTTCTTTTTTTTCTTCTTTTTTTAGCTTTTTTCTTTTTAGCTTTTTTTCTTCTTTTAGCCATCTTTAGCTCCCTTGTTGTTATACGAATCATTTGATTCGCTATTGTTTACAATTTATTTTTTTAATTAAGTTATGTCAAACATTTAATTAATTTCAAAATGTTTGGTGTTGAAAAAAAAATTTATTATTTTTTTTTAATATTAAAATGTTAAAAAGATAAGAGTTTATGCGAATAATAAGCAAATGTTTTTAATTAGTTTTATAAAGATTTTCTAAATGTTTTTTATAATTTTCTAAGATAATTTTTCTTTTAAGCTTTAAAGTTGGAGTTAACATTCTATTTTCAATTGTAAATTCATTAAAAATAATTAAAAATTTTTTAATTTTTTCGATTAAAGATAAGTTTTTGTTTGTAATTTCAATAAATTTTTTAATTTCCTCTTCATTTGTATTCTTTTCAGCAACAATTAATGCAACAAGATAGTTTTTTTTATCCCCGTAAACAAAACTTTGTTTAATATTTTCATTTAAACAAAGCAAATTTTCTATTTTTGTTGGTGAAATATTGTCTCCTCCTAAATTAACAATTAATTCTTTTTTTCTATCTGTAATTTTTAAATTTCCCGCTCTGTTTATTTCACCTATGTCTCCAGTATATAACCACCCATCTTTAATTATTTCATCAGTTTCTTTTTGTTTATTCCAATATCCTAGCATTACATTTTCTCCCTTTATCAATATTTCACCATCCTCAGCAATTTTTACAGAATTTGTTTTAAAAGGAGGACCTACTGTTTCGACTTGAATTTGGTCTGGAATATTACAACTAACAACTGGTGAAGCTTCTGTAAGCCCATAGCCTTGAAGAGTTGGAAGCCCGATAGAGTTTAAAAACTCACCGATTTTTTGGTCAAGTGCACCACCTCCTGATACAAAAGCTTGGAGGTTTCCACCAAACTGTGTTTTCACTTTTTTTCTGACTAGCGCATCGCAGATAAAATCTATCAAAATTTCATAATAATTAAGTTTAATTTTTTTCAGTTTTTTTGTTCCAAGTGCAATAGTTAAATCTATAAGCTTTTTTTTAAAGCCTCTTTGTTTACTAAAGTTAATATTAATTTTATTAAACAAATTTTGGTAGAATCTTGGGACTGCTGTCATTATTGTTGGTTTTGCTTCTGACATATTAGTAAGCAATTTCTCTAAACTCTCTGCATAAAATATTTTTGCCCCAATTAATATTTGTACAAACTGAACTGTGTGCTCATAAGAATGAGACAATGGAAGCCAAGTTAGAAATACTGGATTTTTTTTTTTAATTAAAGGTAAAAGTAAATCATAAGCACCTTCACAGTTAGCTAAAATTCCACCATGACTTAAAATAACACCTTTAGGGTTACCGGAAGTTCCAGATGTATAAATTATACAAGCTGGCATATTTCTTTTTAAATTATAATTTATTATTTTATCATTCAAACTCTCATTAAAAATATCGTTAATTAATAAACTATTTACATCTATTTTTTCAAAGGAAATTATTTTAATTTCATCATAATTTATAAAATCTTTGATTTTTTTGAATTGTGAATTATTAGAAACAATTATTAAAGTTGGCTTACAATCTCCTAAAATATATTTGTAGTCATTTTCTGAATATGTTGTAAATATTGGTACAGATATTCCACCTGCATTCATAATTGAAATATCAGAAATAAACCAATTTGGATTATTTTCTGAAAGAATTAAACACCTATCACCAGAACTTATTAATTTTTTTAATTTATTTGAAAGCTTAAGTATGCGTTCAGATACCTCTTTCCAATTATAAATTGTTTTTTCAGATTTTAACGAATTTAAAAAAGATTGAGTACTATCTACTTCTTCTAATTTTTTAAAAAATAACTCAACAAGACTATTTATTTTCGATACTTTCATAATTTGGTGGGCGAAGAGAGAATCGAACTCTCACTTCTTGCGAAACACGATTTTGAGTCGTGCGCGTCTACCAGTTCCGCCATTCGCCCAATTTTAAACAATTAATTTTTATTTAATTGAATAGTATTAAAACTTATTTTGTAATAAAACCAAAAAATGTTCCAAAGAATTTACAATAAATCAATAGAATTAGCGTCAAACAAGAGATCAAATTTATATTTGGGAATAGTATCTTTTGTTGAAAGTTCTTTTTTCCCTATTCCGCCAGATGTGATGGTTATACCTATGGTGCTTGCAAAAAAAGATTCATACTTAAAAATTTTTTTAATTGCTACGATATTTTCTGTTCTCGGTGGAATTTTTGGTTATTTAATTGGGTATTTATTTATAGATTTAGCTATGTATGTCATTGAATTATATAATTATGAAAACAAAGTTTTAAAATTAAAAATGGATCTCTCACAAGGTAGTGGCATGGTAATATGGTTAGGAACCTTATTCCTAGCTGGTTTCACGCCTCTGCCATATAAAGTTTTTACAATTACAAGTGGTCTAATTGCATTCGATATAATTGCATTTATTATAATCAGCTTTATTTCAAGAGGTTTAAGATTTTATTTAGTTTCAATTTTGACTGCAAAATTTGGGGAAAAATTTGTTAAATTAATAGAGCAAAAAGGCGCAGTGTGGTCCTCAATAATTGGTATTATTATAATATGTATACTGGCTATTTTTTATTTTGCTTTTATTAAATGACAATGAGACCATTAAAGTACAAAACTGTATTAAATTTAATATTAATTTTCTCTGTATTTTCGATTTTATTTGCATTTTATGTTGAGCATGTTTTAGGGCACACACCATGTAATCTTTGTTTATTACAAAGGCTTCCATATATCGCAACAATTATATTGATAGTCTTAGTTATGATTTTCAAAAATTTAGAAAAGTTATCTTTCATGCTTTTGAGTATAATATTTTTAGCAGGGTCGTTGCTTGCAATCTATCACGTTGGAATTGAGCGTGGTTTAATTTCTGAGTCATTTGTATGTGGAAACAATATTGATGCTAGTATTATAGACAAAAATGAGATTCTGAAACAATTACAAAATAAAGCAATTAGCTGTAAAGATGTAACTTTTGCTATTTTTGGAATATCACTTGCTACAATAAATACTTTTATTTCTGCGCTTTTAACGGCTATAACCCTGTTAATATTTATTAAATATGAAAAAAAGCGATAAAAAAAAAATTGAAGAATTCATAAGAGTTGACCACGCTGGAGAAAGAGGTGCGATTAAAATCTATGAAGGACAATTATTAGCTTTAAATACATTTGTTAAAGATGATGAGCTAAAAAAAACAATCGAAGAAATGAAAGAGCATGAAAGAGAACATGCAAATTATTTTGAGCAAGAAATAAGAAAAAGAAGTATCAAGCCTACAAAATTATTGCCGTTATGGGATTTACTAGGCGTTGGTTTAGGTTTTGGATCGACTTTATTGGGTAAGAAAGCTGCTATGCTATGCACAGCATCTGTAGAAGAGGTAATTGATGAGCATTACCAAAACCAAATTAATCAAATCGAGTCAGATGAGAAAGAGCTAAAAGAAAAAATTATTAAGTTTAGAGAAGACGAACTCCATCATAAAGATATAGCATATGAAAAAGGAGCATCTAAAGATGGGATTTATTCAATTTTCGATAAAATTGTAAAAACTGGATCAAAAATTGCAATTCGTGTTTCTGAAAAAATCTAATTAAGGTTCAAGCTCAACATCCCAATAAAGGTAATCTATCCAAGTCTTATGGAGAAAATTTGGTGGAAAATATTTTCCATTTCGATGAAGATCTTCGGTGGTAGGTTGATATGGTACTTGGTTTAGCGTCATGCCAGATTTATTTAATAATCTTCCGCCTTTTTTGACATTACAGCTTGAACAGGCAGTTACGACGTTATCCCAGTCAGTTTTTCCTCCTCTAGATCTTGGTAATAAATGATCAAAGGTAAGTTCTTTTTTGCTACCACAGTATTGACAGCTAAATTTATCTCTAAGGAATACGTTAAATCTTGTAAAATTTGGATTTGAAATTGGTTTAATATAACTTTTTAATGCGATTACGCTTGGAAGCTTCATACTAAATGATGGACTGTGAACTATCTTATCATAATAATTCACAATAGAGACCCTATCCAAAAAAACTGATTTTACAGAATCCTGCCAGCTCCACAAAGATAAAGGATAATAACTTAAAGGTCTGTAGTCAGCATTTAAAACTAACGCGGGACAATTGTCCAAAGATGTTTCCTTGTCAATAAAAGTCATAAATCTAGAATAACTTATTAAATTTTAATAATCAATATTATCAATCAAATTATTAATTTTTTTATATAATTTTTTTTATATATTTTAATGCCAAACTAAGTGCTTCAACGGGTATGTGATGAGAACAATTTTTAATCATATTAACGTCTACTTTAATTTTATTTCTCTCTAAAAAATCTTTAACCTCTAATAAATTTGATGGAGGAACTACTTCATCTGCGTCACCATGAAACAGTAACATATCTGTCTTTGAAATTATTCTTTTTTGTAAATCATGCTTGTCAATTATTTTTCCAGAAAATCCGATAACTGATTTAAAACTTTGATTACAAATTAGACCTAAATTAATTGATATCATGCAACCTTGACTAAATCCTGATAAAATTATTTGGGAATTATCTAAATTATATTTTTTTTTAATTTGCCCAATATAATCTAGTAAAATTTTTTCAGCTTTTTTAACTTCAGCAATAATATAATCTTGATCATCTATGCTTAAATCAAACCACTGAAAACCATTTGGATTTAATTTGCATATTTGATGTCCGTCAGGACATAAAAAGACTGTATTGTCTATGAACCGTCTCCAAGTATATGCAATTGAGCTAATGTCTGCACCATCACCTCCATATCCATGAAGAAGTATTATTGCATTTTTTATTTCATCTTTCTTTTCAGACTCAATAATTCGAGAGTTTAGAACAAATTCCATAAAAATTAATTATAATTTGAGAGCCATTCAATGAAGTCGTCGTCCTCAAAATCTATAGATCCTAAAATTCTTGCAAACTCTTCACCATTTTTATTAATTAAAATAGTTGTTGGAAGACCTATTAAAGAAAAATTATTTGCGAGTTTAATTGAGCTTTCATAATAAATTTTTAGATTTTTAATTTTTAATTCCTCAAAAAATTTCTTAGCCTTGTCCAGGTTTTCTTTTCCAACATTGATAGGCAGTATGACTAAATTATTTATTTTTTTATTCGATTGAAGCATGTCTAAGGATGGCATCTCCTCTCTGCACGGGGCACACCAAGTAGCCCAAAAATTTATAATAACCAACTTGTCTTTAAAATCTGCAAGCGAAACTGATAAATTTTCTGAATTTCTAAAGACTATATCAGTAACTTTCTTTGGTTCTTTATGTATTTTAAGATTTTTTATATCTGTTTTTTGATCCGCACTAGATATTGTTGGAAAAAATAAATATATAAATAACAAAAATAATTTTAAGCTTAATAATCTCATTCTAAAATGTATAGTTACACATTATGAGCAAAAATAAAAACAATAAACAGGTTTGGAGCACTAGAATTAAAAAAAAAAGCTCTAATTTATTCGCGAAAGTAGGAAGCTCGATAGATATAGACAAAAGGCTTTATAAACAAGATATTAAAGCCTCTACGGCTCATGTGGAGATGTTGTTTAAGAAAAAAATTATTTCTTTGCAAGTTAAAAATAAAATTATTTGGGGACTTAAAAAAATTTCAAATGAAATTAATAAGAAAAAATTTACATTTAATAATCAAGCAGAAGACATTCATATGAGTATCGAAAAAAGACTATTTGAATTAGTAGGAGATGATGCTGGATTTATACACACTGCAAGATCAAGAAACGATCAAGTTTTAGTTGATTTTAAACTTTGGATGATAGAAGCCTCAGATGAGTTCGTTAAAGAAATTGACTTAACTATAAATACAATAATCAAAATTGCTGAAAAAAATATATTTACAGTTATGCCAAGTTTCACACATTTGAAAAATGCTCAACCAATTTCTTTTGCTCATTATATTCTTGCTTACGTAGAAATGTTTAATAGAGACAAAAAAAGATTTTTAAATAATAAGGAATTTTTACTAGAAAATCCCTTAGGCGTAGCAGCTGTAGCCGGAACTAGTTTCGACATAGATAGACAATATACTACAAAAAAATTAAAATTTAAAAAACCAACAAATAATTCAATTGACACGGTTTCAGATAGAGATTTTGTTTTGGACTTCCTCTATTCAATTTCTGTTTGTTCAAATCATATATCTAGATTTGCTGAGGAATTTATTTTATGGAACTCCGATGCTTTCAATTTAATTCAACTTAAAGACAAAGTTGTTACAGGATCATCAATAATGCCTCAGAAAAAAAATCCAGATACGCTAGAGTATTTAAGAGGAAAAACAGGAAATATTTATGGAAACTTATTTTCGATGCTTACAATTCTTAAAGGATTGCCATTATCCTATTTTAAGGATTTGCAAGATGATAAAGAATTAGCTTTTAAATCTTTTGACCAAATCAGAATATCTTTGAAAATTATGAGAGAAATTTTAAATAATTTTATAGTTAATAAAAAAAAAATGATACAACTAGCAGAAACAGGTTATACAACAGCAACAGATCTTGCAGATTATATTGTTCGACAATACAAATATCCCTTTAGAAAAGCATACTTAATAACTTCTAAAATTGTCAATTTAGCTGAAAAAAAAAATAAATCGCTTGATCAGCTTACAATTAATGAAATAAAAAGTATTGATAAAAAGCTTAATGGGGAAGTACTAAAATTAATTAATATAGAAAACTCAGTAAAATCAAAAAAATCTTATGGTGGAACTTCTTTTGAAAATATAAAGAAAATGATAAAAAAATATAAAAAACATGTTTAAAAAAATATTTTTAATTTTATTTTGCTCTATAATTTTTTTTTCTTGTGGTAAAAAGGGTGATCCAGAATACCAAGGTCAAAAAAAACAATTAAAAATAATTAAATTAATTTAATGCATTTTAAAAAAAACAAGCTTTTTATCGAAAAAGTCAGTGGATTAAAAATAGTTCAGAAATTTGGAACACCAACTTATTGTTATTCACTTAAAAAACTGAAGGATAATATAAGAAATTTTCAAAAAAATTTTGGTTCAATAAATCCATTGTCATGTTTTTCAGTAAAATCAAATAATAATCTACAAATTTTAAAGGAAATTAAAAAATCTGGAATGGGTGCTGATGTTGTTTCTAAAGGTGAATTGATACAAGCCCTAAAAGCCGGTATATCACCAAAAAAAATTGTCTTCTCTGGTGTGGGTAAAAAGACCGAAGAATTGAAATTTGCTATAGAAAAAAAAATTTTACTTATAAATGCAGAGTCAGAAAGCGAAATATTTGAGATTGAAAGATTAGCAAAATTAAAAAAAACAGTAGTAAATATAGGTATTAGACTAAATCCTAATATCGATGCAAGAACATTAAAAAAAATTTCAACCGGTAGGCTAGAGGACAAATTTGGTTTAACTGAAAAAGTTTTTTTAAATATTTTAAATAATTTTAAAAACTCAAATTTTATAAAAGTAAAATGCTTAAGTGTGCATATAGGCAGCCAAATTACAGATTATAAACCATATTCAAGGATGATTAATGTTTTAGACAAAATTATAAAAAAATCTAAACACTTATTTGATTATATTGATTTAGGTGGTGGAATGGGTATTCAATACGAAAAAAAAAATAAGTTGTTTGATTATAAGAAGTACAACTTGATAATAAAAAAGTTTTTAAAAAAGCATAATGTAAAAATTATTTTTGAGCCAGGAAGATCAATAATTGCTAATTGTGCTGTTTTGTTTTCACAAATTATATATATAAAAAATACTGAAAAAAAAAGATTTATTATTTTAGATGCAGCAATGAATGATCTAATAAGACCCGCTTTGTATGGTTCGTATCATAATATTATCCCTTTAATAAAAAGTAATAAAAAAAATAAAAGAATACATGATTTCGTAGGTCCAGTATGTGAAACAAGTGATAAATTTTTAACGGTAAAAGGCTATCAGCACCTAAAAGAAAAAGAGTATGTGGCAATTTCTGATGTTGGAGCGTATGGAATGTCTTTGTCTTCAAATTATAATTTAAGACCAAAAGCATCTGAGGTAATGATAGAAAATAAATCCTCAAAAGTTATTCTTAAAAGGCAAAAGTTATTTAATATTATTTAATAGATAATTTTATTTTTATGTCAAAAACACTTTTTTCAATAATTTTTTATAGTGGCGTGATTTTGGTCTTAGTAATATTTTTACCTTCTTTAATAATGCCCAGAAGTATTTCTATTTTTGGAGGAAAAATATTAGGTTATTGGTCAGAATTTTGTGCAAAATTTTTTCTTTCAGCTAATATAAAAATCATTGGAGAGGAAAATATTTTAGATAATGAAAAATTTTTTATAGCTTGTACACATCAATCAGCTTTTGAGACGTTTTATTTACAATCGATTTTTAGAGGACCAAAATTTATATTAAAAAAAGAACTTATTAAAATTCCAGTTTTTGGTTGGTACTTAAAAAAAATTGGATCAATAGCGGTTGATAGAAATAAAATATCTAAAAAAAAAATGAATTTTTTGGATGAAATTAAAACTTTCTCTCAAGATAATAGACCAATAATTATTTTCCCTCAAGGAACAAGGACAGAACCACATGAAAGACCAAATTTTAAAAAAGGGGTAGCCAGAATTTATAATGAATTAAATATAAATTGTTTACCAGTTACAATTAACTCTGGTGAAATGTGGCCTAAGAAAGGAAACTTGAACAAGAATAAGAACATAACTATCTCTATTCTTAAACCGATAAAACCAGGTCTTGAAAGTAAGGAATTTTTAAATTCATTGCAGAATGCAATGTATGAAGCTTTAAACAAGACTTCTAACCCTTCATCGGCATAACAACATATATACTATCAAAATCTGATGGATCTTTGATTAAAGCGGGGGATCCAGTCTCATTTAAATATAGCTCTATTTTATCCCCATCTAACTGTGACGCTATATCAATCAAATATCTAGAATTAAAACTAATATTTAATTCATGATCAAAAGATACATTGATCGTTTCATTTCCATCACCACTACTTGTATTGTTAACAGACATATTCAGTTTATCTTTTGTTAAAATAAATTTTACACTATCTTTTTTATCTAATGATACAGAAGCAACTCTGTCAACCGAACCCATAAAAAGCTTTAAGTCAACTTCTAATCTTTTTTTGTTATTTTTAGGAATTACTTGAATATAATTAGGAAATTTTCCGTCGATTAATTTTGAAATTAAAATACTATTTTCCATTTCAAACTTAATTTTTGATTTTTCATTTGAAATCTTTACATCCCCTTCATAGTCTTCCAATAAATTAACTAATTGAAATATTGTTTTTTTTGGTAATATTATTGGATCAAATTGTATTTCTTCTTTTAATATTATCTTTGAAATTGACATTCGATGACTGTCTGTTGCAACTGCTGTTAAATAAGTTTTATCTTCTGAATGAGTTTTATGAATATAAATACCACTCAAATAATGCCTTGTTTCGTCATTTGAAACTGAAAATTTACACTTATTTAACAATTTTAATAGCTCTTTTGACTTAACAGAAAACTCACTAGTGTTAAAACTCTCCTCTGTGACTGGGAATTCAGCTGCAGATAAACAATTGAGATTAAATATGGATTTTTCTGACTCTAGTTGAATCTTGTTTTCACTTGTCTGATTAAAATTAATTTTTTTTCCAGAATTAAATTTTCTTATTATATCAAATAATGTGGATGATACGGTTGTTGTCTTTCCTTCTTCGAGAATCTCCACATTTTTAATTTCATTAATAAATATGAGATCAAGATCTGTTGCTATAATTTTAAGTTTTGTACCGGTTGCATTCAAAAGGATATTAGAAAGGATTGGAAGAGTACTTCTTTTTTCTATTACTCCTTGACAATATCCAAGCGATTGTTGGAGATCGTTTTGATTAATGTTAAATTTCATTATTTTGGTTATTATATAAAATTTGATTTTTTAAAGTATCAATACTATTACAAAGATCGTTATCGCTTTTCATCAGTTTTTCAATCGTTTTTATTGAGTGAATTACGGTTGTGTGATCTCTATTCGAAAAGTCTCTACCTATTTCAGGCAAAGATTTAGAGGTAAGAAGTTTTGTTAGATATATTGCAGTTTGTCTTGGTCTAACCAAATACCTTGATCTTCTGGAAGATAGCATCTCATTTTTTGAAATTTTAAAATGCTTACAAACTAAAGATTGGATAAGATCAGTAGTTACTTTATTTTCAGTGTAATTTAGCAAATCTTTTAACACGATCTTTGTTTCTGATATATTTGGAATTTTGTTATAAATTCTTGAGAATGATACAATTCTATTTAAAGCCCCAACAAGTTCTCTTATACTATTTTTTATTTCTTTACTTAAAAATAATTGTATTTCTTCTGAGATGTTGACTTGATTTGAATAATAACTTTTTAATTCGTCAGTTTTTGATTTTATAATCTTATATCTTAGATCGTAATCGGGAGGTTGAATATCAATTACTAGGCCGCCTGAAAATCTAGACTTAATTCTTTCTTGAATTCTTGACAGTTTATTTGGTGGTCTATCACCAGAAATGATTATTTGCGAACCCTTGTCTAGTAAGGCGTTAAATGTATGAAAAAATTCCTCTTGCATCGCTTCTTTTCCATTCATAAATTGAATATCATCAATTAAAAATACATCTGCATTTCTGAAATATTCTTTAAATTTAACCATCTCGTTTGATTTAATTGACTTAACAAATTGATACATAAATCTCTCAGCAGAAATAAGCATCACTTTACTCTCTTCTTTAAGTTTAAGACCGATTGCATTTAGAAGGTGAGTTTTTCCCATCCCTACACCTCCATAGATATATAATGGGTTATAATGTGAAGTTTTGTATGAAACTTTCTTTGATGCTTCAAAAGCCAACTTATTACTTGTTCCAGTAATAAAATTTTCAAAACTTTTATTTGGATCAATACGATTATACTGGAAAATGTAATCTTTAAGAAATGATACATTGCTTTTTTGACTATCCTGATTTTTATAGTCTAATTTTTTAGTTTCATTATTACTTTGCTCTTCATTAACAGATAACTCTATCCTGCTAATTTCTGTTTTGTAAGATTTTACAATACTTAGAATTTGATCTAAATATCTTGAAGTAATCCAATCTCTAATAAAGCGAGTAGTTACTGATAATAAAATATAATTATTGAATTCTTCCTCTAGAGAAATTTTTCTTAACCAGCTATCATAAATATCCTTGCCAAATTTTTGTTTCATTTCTATTTGAATTTTTTCCCAGGAAACTTTTATTATTTGTTCCGTTTTTAAGATATTTTTATTTTCCATGAGATATTTTTAAGAATTTCATTTACAGCCTTTTAAAAGTTTTAATCAACAAAAATTTGAAAAAAATAAAAAAAAAATAAAATCTGCAAGTGTATTTATTATTTATAAATTAAATCTGTAATAGAAATTTTTTTTAAACTTTAAGTAGTAAATTTTTCGATAAAAAAGAAAAACAAAAAAAATTCTTTCTCAAAAAAAGTAAGATCTATATTTAGTGCATCTTGGATAAAACTTATGATATTTAGTGTAGATTAAAAGTTGAAGTATTTTAAGTCGCTCTCTGGTTGTTAAAGAGCGTTTATTTTTTTTGTAAGTCTTGACAAATTTCTTGATGCATTTCCCTTTTTAATTACACCAGTTTTTGCAATTCTCATTATTTCTGAGTTTAGTTTAGGTAAAAAACTTAAAGCTTCTTTCTTATTTTTCTTTTCAATTAAAACGTTCATTTTTTTTATAGCATTTTTAAACCTACTTTTTCTGAGTTTATTCACCTTTGTTTCTCTAGAAATTCTTCTAGTAGTTTTAATTGCAGATTTTGTATTTGCCATAACGCGTGGAGATATAACTGTTCAAATTAGCATGGTCAACTGCTTATTTTTGACAAATATTACAATAGAAAGTCGATCTATTCGAAATTACAATACGTGAAATTTTACCCTTACAATTAATTTTAGGACATTTTTTGCCCTCTCTATTATAAACTTTAAAATATTTCTGAAAAGTTCCAGAATTTCCGGAGGTGTTAACAAAATCCCTAATACTTGAGCCACCTTTTTTAATAGAGTTATTTAGAACTCTTTTCGTATATTTCACTAAATCACTAAGTTCATAATCTGAAAGATCGCATGATTTTTTTTTTGGATTAATTTTACTTTCGTATAAAATTTCTGAAGCATAAATGTTTCCTATACCGGAAACAAATTTTTGATCTAGAAGATAGTTTTTAATATTTTTTTTTTTGTCATGTAATTTACTTTTTACATAATAATAATTAAATTTTTTATTGAACGGTTCAATACCATAATTACTTATAAAATCTTCTAATTTTCTAATTCCACTTATAATTTTAAAGTAACCAAATCTTCTTGGATCATTATAAATTAATCTTAAATTTTTAAATACTAATTCAACATGATTGTGTTTATTAGGTAGAAAAGGTGAGTGATAAAAACTCGAATTCGTTATTAAATTTTTCTTATTTTTATTTAATATATGTAAAGTTCCTGACATGCCTAGATGTAAAATACAATATAATTTATTTGAAAGTTCAATAATTATATATTTGGAGAATCTTCTCACATTAACAATTGTTTGCTTTTTAATAATATTCTTAAAATTTATTGGTAGTTTAAATCTTAGATTTCTATTCCTAACTATTACTTTAAGAATTTTTTGAGATTTAACGTTTTTTACAAGTGACTGTTTGACAATTTCTACTTCTGGCAATTCTGGCATTAAGTATTATATTATCAGATAATAAAAAAAAATAATGAAACAAATTTTACAAAATAATAAAGGACTTGTTCAAAAAGTCTTTGACAAAGTATCAAACAAATACGACCTAATGAATGATTTTATGTCGCTAGGCATACATAGACTTTGGAAAAAAGATTTAATAAATATTATGTCTCCATCAAGAAATACAAAATTGATAGATGTTGCATGCGGAACAGGTGATATTGGGAAGTTATTCTTAGAGTCTCTTAATTATAAAGGCCAAGTTTACAATGTAGATCCAAATAAAAAAATGATTACTGAAGGGAAAAAAAAGTTCAAGAATATTGATAATATTAAATGGTTTGTAAACTCAGCTGAAAATCTAAAATTTAAGGACAATTATTTTGATTTTTATACTATTAGCTTTGGATTAAGAAATACAAAAAATATTGATAAATCGTTAAAGGAAGCTTTTAGAGTACTGAAACCAGGTGGAAAATTTCTTTGCCTTGAATTTTCAAAAGTTCAGAATGAAAATCTTAGAAAAATTTATAAAGAGTACTCAAAATTAATACCAAAAATAGGTGATATTGTAGTTGGAGAGAAAGAGCCATATGAGTATCTAGTTGAAAGTATAGATAAATTTATTAATCAAGAGGAATTGCTTGATTGCATGAATAAAAATAATTTTACAAATTGCAAATATAGAAATTTTAATGGTGGAATCGTTGCTATACATTCTGGCTGGAAGGTTTGATGCTTAGAAAAATTTTTATTTTGTTCAGAATTGCAAGAAGATTAGCTGTATCTGATGCAGTAGAAATAATTTCAAAAATACATCAGCCACCAATTATTATTAAGACTTTATTAAATATTTTTTCCTTTTCTTTTTCAAAAAAAAATGATTCCCCAAAAAAATCTGATGAAGATAAACTATGTGAGTCTATCCAGGGTATGGGAACAACTTTCATTAAACTAGGTCAATTTTTAGCAACCAGACCAGATATTATTGGAGAAGAAATTTCAAAAAAATTAGAGAAACTTCAAGACAGATTACCTCCATTTTCAATGCAAGATGCTAAAAATATTTTAAAGGAGAGTTTGGGAGAGGATAACTTTAACTCTATTTTAAATCTAAGTGAGCCAGTAGCTGCAGCTTCTATAGCACAAGTCCATAAAGCTCAAATTAATGAAAATGGCACCATAAAGGACGTTGCTATTAAAATTTTAAGACCTGAAATTAGAAAAGTTTTTAACGAAGAAATAGATGCGCTAATGCTTCTCGCATACATAATTCAAAGCACAGTAACGAAAACAAAAAGACTTAAGTTGGTAGAAGTAGTTTTTCTATTAAAAGAAATAACTAATCATGAGATGGATTTAAGGTTTGAGGCAGCTGCTGCAAATGAATTTGCAGAAAATACAAAAAATGATGCTGGTTTCTTTGTTCCTAAAATCTATTGGAATTATACAAGTGAAAAAGTTTTAGCTTTAGACTGGGTTGATGGTGTATCAATAAGAGAAAAAGATTTGATTAATGACAGAAACATAGATGTAAAAAATATAGCTTCAAATATTATCCAACATTTTCTTAGACATGCGGTAAGAGATGGTTTTTTTCATGCTGATATGCATCAAGGAAACTTATTTATAAATGAGAGTGGGCAGATAGTACCAATCGATTTTGGTATAATGGGAAGAATTGACAAACTTAACAGACGATATCTTGCAGAAATTTTATTTGGCTTTATTCAGAGAGATTATAAAAAAGTTGCTGAAGTACATTTGATTGCAGGCTTAGTACCGAAAAATGTTAATGTAGATGAACTTGCTCAAGCTTTGAGATCAATTGGTGAACCAATCTTTGGTCAATCAGTTAAGGATATTTCAGGTGGTAGATTACTTAAGCAGTTATTCGATATTACAGAAAAATTTAATATGCCAACTCAACCTCAGCTACTTTTGTTACAAAAAACAATGGTAGTAGTAGAAGGAGTCGCAAGAAAACTTAATCCAGAAACTAATATATGGGAGACTTCGAGACCAGTATTAGAAAAATGGTTGAGAGAAACAAAAGATCCAATTAATAATTTTAAGGAAACCTTAAAGGACTCTGCAGAAGTTTTAAAAAAACTTCCTGAATTACCTCAAATGATGGAAAAAGCTAATCAAGCACTCACATTCCTTGCAAGTGGTCAAATCCCTCAAAATACAAATTCTTATTCTGCAATGAAAAATAAAGAACTTGAAATGAAATCTTTTAGAAATCAAAGTATTATTGGTTTATTATTGCTTGTATTTATAGGTTTCATGGTATTTTAATCTCTCAATGAGTGAATTAAAAAATAAAAAAATTTTATTAGTAATAACAGGAGGAATCGCAGCCTATAAATCTTTGGAATTAATTAGACTTCTAAAAAAAAAAGGAAGCTTAGTTAAAACAATTCTATCAAAGAATGCTCATAAATTTGTAACACCCCTCTCAGTTAGCTCGTTATCTCAAGAAAAGGTTTATTCAGATTTGTTTGACCCAACTTCTGAAGCTGAAATGGATCATATTTCGTTATCTAGATGGGCAGATATAATATTAATTGCTCCTGCAACTGCAAATACGTTATCAAAAATTTCAAATGCTAACGCAGATGATTTAGCTTCAACTGTACTTTTGGCTGCTGATAAGGAATTTTTTATTGCACCAGCCATGAATGTAAGAATGTGGGAAAATAAATCTAATAAAAACAATGTAAGTATTTTAAAAAATATGGGACATGAGTTTATAGGTCCAGATATTGGTGACATGGCATGTGGTGAATATGGTGAGGGCAAGATGACGGAACCACCAGAAATCCTTAAACATTTGGAGGCTAAATTTAAAGAATTAAAAAATAATAATGGCCTTAAGGCACTTGTAACTGCTGGACCTACTAAGGAATTTATTGATCCGGTGAGATATATAACAAATAAATCAAGTGGCAAACAAGGATATGAAATAGCAAATTTGCTTAAAAGAAGTGGTTTTAATACAACTCTTATATCTGGTCCTACACAACTAGATTCAATTAAAGGTGTTAATACGATAAATATTAATTCAGCAAAAGAAATGTTTGATGCAGTAATTGAAAATCTACCAGTAGATGTAGCAATTTTCTCTGCTGCTGTTGCAGATTTTAAAGTCAAAGATATATCTGAAACTAAAATTAAAAATAAAGAAAATTACAACCTTAGTTTAGAAAAGAATATTGATATTCTAAAACATGTTTCAAACCATAATTCTTTAAGACCTAAGTTAGTTATAGGTTTTTCTGCTGAAACAAACGACATAATCGAAAATTCACAAAAAAAAATTAATGAAAAAAACTGTGATTGGTTGATAGCTAACGATGTTTCGAATCAAGAAATAGGCTTTGACTCTGACTTCAATGAAGTAAGCATCTTATATAAAAATGGAGAAATTGAAAAAATTTCAAAAGATAAAAAATCTGTAATTGCCAACAAAATTGTAAAAAAAATTGTTTCAAATCTGGAATAATTAATGGTTAAAGTTTTAATAAAAAGGCTTGATCCAAAAGTAAAGTTGCCAAAATATAAAACTAGTGGCTCATCAGGGATGGATTTAATGGCATTTATTAAAAACCCAATTAAAATCAAGCCTGGCAAATCAGCTTTAATTCCAACTGGAATCTCAATAGCATTTCCTAAGGAATTTGAAATTCAAATAAGACCAAGATCTGGATTAGCAGCCAAACAAAGCATTGGTGTTCTTAACACTCCAGGAACTATTGACAGTGATTATCGAGGTGAACTTAAAGTAATAATCTTTAATCATGGTGAAAGTGAATTTGTGGTAAATTGCGATGATAGAATAGCGCAAATGATTCTTGTACCAGTATTGAAAATTGAATTTGAAGAAGTAAATGAGCTTCCTGAAACAATTAGAGGAAGTGGAGGTTTTGGTTCTACTGGTAAATGAGGAAAAATCTTTCCACAAAGCAAATTGAAAAATATTCAAGGCAAATAGTTCTGAAAAATGTTGGAACGATAGGTCAAAAAAAAATACTTAATTCAAATGTTTTGATTGTGGGCGTAGGTGGTCTTGGGTGTCCAATTGTTGATTATTTAACTAGAGCAGGAGTAGGAAAAATAGGCATAGTTGATTATGATAAAGTTGACGCATCAAATATACATCGTCAATCAATTTATACATCGAAGGATGTCGGAAAATATAAAGTTGAGGTATTAAAAAAAAAAATAATTGACATTAATCCTGATGTTAAAACTAAAATTTATAAAAATAAAATAACAAAAAAAAACGCTTATAAAATATTAAATCAATTTGATATTATTGTAGATGGTTCAGATAATTTTAAGACAAAATTTTTGTTGAATCAATTTGCAAATAAATTAAAAAAAATATTTATAGCTGGTGCTATAAGTAGATATGATGGTCATATTTTTTCTTTTAATTTTAAAAGGAGCAATGAGGCGTGTTTAAAATGTTTCTATCAATCAGAAGTTAATGAAGACGTTTTAAACTGCGAAACCGATGGAATTTTAGGTCCTGTTGCAGGTATCGTGGGCAATATACAAGCAAATGAAGTTCTTAAATATATATTGGGTTTAAAAAACGAATTAACAAATCAAATCTTGATAATAAATCTTTTAAATTTAACTTTTAGACGAACAAGGTTTTCAAAAAAAAAGAATTGTATATGTGGGAAAAAGTAATTTTTTTTATTTTAATTTTTTTTTGTACTTGCGCATTTAGTAATGAAAATTACTACTTAATGCTCAAAAATTCTAAAGTAAATGTAAGAATGGGGCCAGGTTTAGACTATCCTGTAAAATTTATTTATAAGAAAAAATATTTACCAGTAAAAGTTATTGATAAAAAAGAGAATTTTCGAAAAGTAATTGACCACAAAAAAAATAGTGGATGGATACATATCTCTCAATTAAAAAAAATAAATTCTGTAATAGTTTTATCAAACAGAATTCTTTTTAAAAAACCTACTTTTAACTCAAAACCTATTGCAAATATTGAGAGTGGCAAATTATTTGTACTAGAGAAATGTAAAAAAAATTGGTGTGAGGTAAGCGATAAAAGTTATTCAGGGTGGATTAATATTGATAATGTATGGGGTAAAGATTAATTATTTTTTTTTACTCATTTTGCTTGTCCAGATTTTGTCTAGCACAAAGTACCATACCGCGTTAGCTAAAGGCTCAACAATTGCATCGGTCAATGCAATCATAAACGATACGTCTGCTATTAACATTAAAACTGTAATAGCAATTGCAAAGTGTCCTATGGTGTAGATTAGAGTTCTTAATAATGAACCCTTGTTACTATCATAAAATGATTTGCTAGTTTGAAATATGCCTCTAGTTAACTCTGTCATAAAATGATTATAGCTTAGTTGAGTTTTAAATCAAATCTGTCTGAATTCATTACTTTTGTCCATGCTGCAATGAAATCACTTACAAATTTTTTCTCTCCATCCTCGCAAGCATAAACTTCAGCAATAGCTCTCAGTTGAGAATTGGAACCAAATATTAGATCCACTCTAGTGCCTTTCCACTTAACTTTATTTGTATTTCTATCTTTTCCGACAAACAACTGCTCTTCTTTATCAACTTCTTTCCAAGTTGTGTTCATGTCTAATAAATTTTTAAAGTAATCATTTGATAATGAACCAGGTTTTTTTGTGAATACGCCATTATCTGATCCATCATAGTTAGCTTCCAATACCCTCATACCACCGATTAAAACTGTCATTTCGGGTGCTGTTAATCTCATAAGCTGTGCTTTATCTACTAAAAGCTCTTCTGCTGAAATATTTGCGTCTGAATTTAAATAATTTCTAAATCCATCTGCTTTTGGTTCTAATAAACCAAATGAATTTATATCAGTTTGCTCTTGTGATGCATCACCTCTTCCTGCAGAAAAAGGAACCTCAACTTTATGACCAGCCGTTTTAGCTGCTTTTTCAATAGCAACACAACCACCTAAAACTATCAGGTCAGCAATTGAAACATTTTTCTTTTTCCCATCAAATTGTTTTTTAATTTTTTCCAATACCTTAATAACTTTATCAGTTTTTGACGCTTTATTTACTTCCCAATTTTTTTGAGGTTCAAGTCGTAATCTTGCTCCGTTTGCTCCACCTCTTTTGTCAGAGCCTCTAAAAGTCGATGCAGATGCCCATGCTGTTGATATTAACTCTGAAATTTTAAGCCCTGATTTTAAAATTTGTGCTTTAAGTTTTTTGATTTCACTTTTTTTGATTTTGTATTTTTGTTTTGGTACTGGATCTTGCCAAATTAATTGCTCCTTTGGCACATCTGGACCTAAATAACACGCTCTTGGGCCCATGTCTCTGTGCGTAAGCTTAAACCATGCTCTAGCAAAAGCATCGTGGAATTCTTTTGGATTGTTATGAAAATGTCTTGTTATTGGTCCATAACTTGGATCAACTTTTAATGAAATATCGGTAGTTTGCATCATTGGAGGATGTTTTTTTCCTCTCTCATGTGCATCAGGAACCATTTTAATTTCTTGACCATTTTTTTTTGGTGTCCATTGATGTGCGCCTGCAGGGCTCTTGGTTAATTCCCACTCGTGACCATACAAACAATCTAAATATCCCATATCCCACTTAATAGGATTTTGCGTCCAAGCGCCTTCTATTCCAGAGCTGATAGTATCAACTCCTTTTCCACTTTTATAATTACTATTCCAACCGGTTGCTTGTTCATGAATTTTTGAACCTTCTGGTTCTGGACCTTTATGAGACTCTGGAGCTGCCCCGTGAGATTTTCCGAATGTGTGTCCACCTGCAACTAATGCTGCAGTTTCATAATCATTCATTGCCATTCTACCAAATGTTTCTCTAATATCATGTGCTGCTAATAATGGATCAGGATTTGCGTCAGGACCTTGAGGGTTAACATAAATTAATCCCATGTGAGAGGCTCCTAATGGCTGTTCTAAATCTCTTTTTCCGCTGTATCTATTTACGCCTAACCATTCTTTTTCTGATCCCCAATAAATATCTTCCTCTGGTTCCCAAATATCTTCACGACCAGCACCAAAACCAAAAGTTTTGAAACCCATGGAGTCTAATGCAACGTTACCAACTAAAATAAATAAGTCTGCCCAAGAAATTCTTTTTCCATATTTTTTCTTTATAGGCCACAGTAACAGTCTTGCTTTATCTAAGTTAACATTATCCGGCCAACTGTTTAGTGGAGCGAAACGCTGATTACCCGTGCCAGCACCTCCTCTTCCATCGCCAGTTCTGTATGTACCTGCCGCGTGCCAAGCAAGTCTTATAAATAATGGACCGTAATGACCGTAATCAGCTGGCCACCAATTTTGTGAGTCTGTCATTAATTTATGTAGATCTTTTTTAAGAGCTTTATAATTCAGTTTCTTAAATTCCTTCGCATAACTAAATTTTTTATCCATCGGATTTACTAATCTAGAATGCTGGCTTAGTATTTTAAGATTAAGACTATTCGGCCACCAGTCTCTATTGGAAGTTCCTTTTCCAGTTGGATGTTTTGGTGGTGTCCCAGCTCCCGTAAATGGACATTTTGACTGTTCTTTTAAAATTTCTTTACTCACAGTTCTAATTTAATGAGTTTGCAATATATGTCAATATATTAGAATGATTCTAAAGTGTTTTTTTGTCCTACTTTATTAAATGTGAATAATTATTGTTATTTATTAGAAACTTTAACCAAAACCTCTATTGATTTAATTTTTTTTCCCGGGAGGCTTTTTCTCAATTTTATTTCCTCTACATCCTTATCATGAAAATCTACTAGCTCATTAGTAGTCTCATTATAAAAATGATGATGATTTGTTACATTGGTATCAAAATATGTTTTATCAGAATTTAATGAAATTTCCTTTAAGTAGCCTTTATTCTTAAAGGCGTTAATCGTATTATAAATTGTAGCTTGAGATATTTTAATATCTAATTTCTTTTTTAAAATTTTTCGAAGATCATCAATAGTAAAATGAAAAGTTTTTTTTCTATCAAAAAGAATCTCACACATTTTTAATCTTTGCTTAGTAGGTCTTAAGCCTGCAGATCTTAATTTTTCCTCAAAATGAGTATTATTATTCATTATTTAGCCTAATTTATCAGTTCAAATCTGATTGTATATTGTAAATTATCTAAATACAGTATTAAAGAACAAATTTTATGATAAAAAAATCAGCATACAATTACGATGACCTAATAAAGTGCGGTAATGGTGAGCTTTTTGGACCTGGGAATGCAAAACTTCCATTGCCACCAATGCTGATGTTTGACAGAATTACAGAAATTGAGGAAAATAAAGGAGCTTTTAAAAAAGGAGTTTTAAAAGCAGAACTAGACATTAAAAATGAATTATGGTTTTTTGATTGTCATTTTAAAGAGGACCCAGTTATGCCTGGATGCTTAGGACTTGATGCAATGTGGCAACTGGTTGGATTTTATTTAGGTTGGCTTGGAAACCCTGGAAGAGGAAGAGCGTTAGGAGTTGGGGCAGTTAAGTTTACAGGTGAAGTTTTAAAAAATGTAAAAATTGCAACATATGAAATTGATATGAAGAGAATTTTAGTAAAAGAAGGTACGACAGTAGGTTTAGCAAACGGAATTCTTAAAGCTGATGATAAAAAAATTTATTCTGCTGAAAATTTGAAAGTTGGATTGTTTAAATAATGAAAAGAGTTGTAGTAACTGGAATTGGTGTGGTTTCTTGTTTGGGTAATAATCAAGAAGAAGTTTACAATTCTCTTATAAATTCAAAATCTGGCATTACTTTTTCTGAAGAGTATAAAGAATTTAATCTTAAGAGCCATGTTCATGGATTGCCAAATATAAAATTAGAGGACCACGTAGATAGAAAAGTTATTAGATTTATGGGTAAAGGTTCAGCTTACAATTATATAGCTATGAACGAAGCTGTAAAAGACTCTGGTTTAGAGGAAAAAGACGTAAGTAATATTTCTACAGGAATGGTAATGGGGTCGGGGGGACCTTCAATTGAAAACGTCATTTTAGCTGCAGATAAAACTAGAGAAAAAAATCCAAAAAAAATGGGACCATTCGTAGTACCAAGAACTATGGCAAGTACTGCATCCGCAACACTAGCAGTACCATTTAAAATAAAAGGTGTAAATTATACGATAAGTTCTGCATGTGCTACTAGTGGACACTGTATAGGTAATGCAATGGAATTAATTCAATTAGGAAAACAGAATGTTATCTTTGCAGGCGGCAGCGATGAAGTTCACTTTGCAATGACAGCAATGTTTGATGCGATGACAGCTTTGTCATCTAAATACAATGATACACCAGATAAAGCATCAAGACCTTATGATAAAACAAGAGATGGTTTTGTTATTTCAGGTGGTGGTGGTGTTTTAGTGCTTGAAGAATATGAACATGCAAAAGCAAGAGGTGCAAAAATTTATGCAGAATTAACTGGCTATGGTGCAACATCTGATGGTTACGATATGGTAGCTCCATCTGGAGAAGGTGCGGTTAGATGTATGCAAATGGCGTTAAAAACAGCAAAAAATAAAATTGATTATATAAATACTCACGGAACATCTACGCCTGTTGGAGATATAACTGAATTAAAGGCAGTAGGTGAAGTATTTAAAGATTATAAACCGAAAATAAGTTCAACTAAATCATTATCTGGGCACTCCTTAGGGGCCACTTCAGTTCATGAAGCTGTTTATAGTTTAATAATGATGAAAAATAATTTTATTTCAGCTTCTGCAAATATTATTGATATGGATGATGAAGCAAAAAAATATCCAATTGTTACAAAAGTAGAAAAAGATGTTTCCTTAAATTCTATAATGTCTAATAGTTTTGGTTTTGGTGGAACAAATGCAACTTTAGTTTTTGAGAAAGTTTAATAATGAGCTTAATGAAAGGCAAAAAAGGATTAATCATGGGCGTTGCCAATGAAAGATCTATTGCGTGGGGGATATCACAAAAATTAGCTGAAGCTGGGGCGGAATTAGCTTTTACATATTTAGGAGATGCTCTTAAAAAAAGAGTAGTTCCATTAGCAGAAAAATTAAATTCAAATTTAACTTTTAGTTGTGATGTTGAAAAGAAAGAGGAAGTTCTAAAACTTTTTGAGGATGTAAAGTCTAAATGGGGCGAGATTGACTTTGTGGTGCATGCTATAGCATTTTCAGATAAATCTGAATTATCAGGAGAATATCTAAATACAACAAGAGAAAACTTTTTAAGAAGTATGTTAATTTCATGTTTTTCATTTACAGAGGTTGCAAAAGAAGCATCAAAAATAATGAAGCAAGGCGGAAGTATGATTACCTTAAGTTATGAAGCAAATAAAGCTATACCAAATTATAATGTAATGGGTGTTTGCAAAGCTGCTTTAGAGGCAAGTGTAAAATATCTTGCAAGAGATCTTGGTTCTAAAGGAGTTAGAGTAAATGCTATAAGTGCAGGTCCAATTAAAACCTTGGCAGCATCTGCAATTGGTGATGCAAAATTTTTATATAAGTGGAATGCTGATCACTCTTTTTTAAAAAGAAATGTAGATAATCTTGATGTTGGAAATTCAGCTTTATATCTATTAAGCGATATGGCTAGTGGAGTTACAGGTGAAATTCATTACGTAGATGCTGGGTACAATAAAGTCGGGATGCCTGACCCAAAAAATATAACATAATCAATGTTAATTCTAATTTGGTTCATTGTTTGTATTATATTTTATATCGTTCAAATGATACTTGGCGACTCTGGACATGCACTCGAAGTATTTGCTTTAGTAAGTGCTATGGCTATTTTCTTAATAAGCAAAATTAAACACAAAATAAATAAATAGTACTGTTCTGTTGCCGGGTGCCTATAGCTTAATTACCATGTAAAGAATTTTTTATTTTCAATAGGTTCGATTTTATTTTTCCAATAATCATATTGTTCTTTAAATTCTTTTCTATGCGATTCTCCATGCATCTCACAAAAAATTATATCAATTTTTTCTAAGTTTTTAATTATTTCAGGTAAAATTTTATACTCGTGACCTTCGATATCTATTTTTAAAAAATTAATATTTTTATGATTTCCTAAAATTGATTTTATATTCTCTGTTTTTACTTTTTTAAACTTTTTATTTGATATATTGCTTTTGATTTTTTCTAGAGTTGAGCTTTCAGAAAGTGACATATTTCTAAAATTTTTTTCAAACTTGTGATAGTATAAGTTACTAAATCCGTCTGTATTAGAAACCGCTGATTCATAGATCGTAATTTTTAATTCTTTAGCAAAAATTTTATTTAGTATTAAAGCACAATAAGGATTTGGCTCATAGATATCGATTTTACATTTAAATTTATCGAAAATATAACAAGACACTACGCCATTGTTTCCACCAATATCTATTACAAATGAATTCGAGTCTAATTTTAATCTATCAAGAGATTTAAGTTTTTCCCTATATCTAGTTAATTTATAAAAAAAATTTTTTCTTATAAATTTAAATCTAAATAGAAAACACCAGATTTTTTCTCTAAGATTTAATTTCATTAGAGCTTTCAAAATTGTTTGGTTTAAAAATCAATTTTTTGATATTAATTTTAACAACAGCTACAGCCTTTTTTTTTCTCTTTTTTTGTATCCCTCTCAAAATTAACTTTCTCTAATTCTTTCTTTTGTTTTTCAAGAGCTTGTTTTTCTTTTGATATTTTATCCTCAAAATAAGCATACAGTGACGTAAAGCCGAGCTTCGTTGCTTTTTTTTCCTCATAACCTCTTCGGCCTTTTAAGTTTTCAATTATTTTTATTATTTCTTGATTTTGCATATTTATTTTAAATTGCTGCCTGTTTTATTGAAAGTTTTACTTTTCCTCTATCAAAACCAATTACTTTAACTTTTACCTCATCGCCTTCTTTTACAACGTCAGTCACTTTAGCGACTCTTTTGTCAGCTAGTTCAGAAATATGAACTAGTCCATCTTGCTTGCCTAAGAAGTTTACGAATGCACCAAACTCCATAATTTTCATAACTTTACCATTATAAATTTTATTTAATTCAGCTTTTGCAGTTAAATCTTTAATCATTTGCATTGCTTTATTTCTAGAATCTTCATCTGGAGCAGCAACTGTTACAACACCTTCGTCATTAACATCAACTTTTGCTCCTGATTTTTCAACAATCTCTCTTATTGTTGCGCCACCTTTACCAATCACTGTTGCGATATCTTTTTTATCAACAGCAATTTTTTCCATCTTAGGTGTATGTTTTCCAACATTGTCTCTTGATTTAGCTAAAGCTTTATTCATTTCACCAAGAATATGAATTCTTCCATCTTTTGCTTGTTTTAAAGCCTGCTCCATAATTTCAAATGTTATTCCTGTAATTTTAATATCCATTTGAAGGGATGTGATGCCGTCTTTAGTTCCAGCAACTTTAAAATCCATATCACCTAAATGATCTTCATCGCCAAGAATATCTGATAAAACACTAAAATCATCACCTTCTTTAATTAATCCCATTGCAATACCTGCAACTGGTTCTTCTAAAGGAACTCCAGCATCCATTAATGCTAAAGACGAACCACAAACAGTTGCCATCGAAGATGATCCATTGGATTCTGTGATTTCAGATACTATTCTAAATGTATAAGGAAAACTTTCTTTTGATGGCAAAGATGAATTGATTGCTCTCCAAGCAAGTTTACCATGACCAATTTCTCTTCTACCTGTTCCAATCCTTCCAGTTTCACCAACTGAAAATGGTGGGAAATTGTAGTGCAGCATGAATCTTTCTCTTTGAAGACCATCTAAACTTTCGATTCTCTGTTCATCATCTGAGGTACCTAATGTGGTGGTTACAATTGCTTGAGTTTCTCCTCTTGTAAAAAGAGCAGACCCATGAACTCTAGGTAATATACCTACTTCACACATTATTGGTCTAACGTCCGCTAAACCCCTACCATCAATTCTATTTTTATTTTTAAGAATATCCGTTCGTACAATTCTTTTTTCTAAATTTTTTAGTTCGTAATTTACGTCTAGCTCAGTGTAATTTTCATCCTCTTCGTAGAGTTTTTTTGCTTTTTCAGTGATTTCAGATATTTGATTTGACCTATCTTGCTTGTCTCTTGTAGAAAAAGCCTTTTTCAGATCTTCAGTAAACTCCTTTTCTAATTTTTTCTTTACTTCAGATAAATCTTTTTTCTCAACAACCCAATCTGGTTTTCTGCATTCTTTAGCTAGCTCCTCTATCATTTTAATAACTGGAACAAAATTTTCATGACCAAATTTAACAGCATTCAACATCTCTTCTTCTGTTAACCCATTTGCTTCAGACTCAACCATTAGAACTGCATCTTTAGTTCCCGCAACAACAAGGTCTAATTTTGATTTTTCCAATTCTATTTTTGAAGGATTTAAAACATATTTTCCATCTATAAAACCAACTCTTGATGCTCCAACTGGTCCAAGAAATGGCATCCCAGATATTGCTAAAGCTGCAGATGAAGCGATGATAGATAAAATATCAGCCTCGTTTTCTTTATCGTATGATATTACAGTTGGAAGTAATTGAACTTCATTTTTGAATTCAGCAGGGAATAATGGTCTTATAGGTCTGTCAATTAATCTTGAAATTAATGTTTCACTTTCAGTTGGTCTAGCTTCCCTTTTAAAATATCCACCTGGGATTTTTCCAGCTGCATAATATTTCTCTTGATAATTTACTGATAGCGGAAAATAATCAACTTCAGGATTAACTTTTTTAGCTCCTACCACAGTTGCCAAAACAACTGTTTCGCCGCATGTTGCAATAATAGCTCCATCAGCTTGACGTGCTATTTTGCCTGTCTCTAATTTTATTTTTTTACCATTTAACTCAATCTCTTTTTTAAACTCTTTAAACATTTTTCTACTTTCTAATATTTAGTTTACTTATTACATCCTTATAAGATTCTAATTTATTTCTTTTTAGATAATCTAATAATTTCTTTCTTTTATTTACTGCTTTCAACAAACCAACTGATGAATGTTTATCTTTCTTAAACGAATTCATATGTTTTGATAAACTTTCAATTTTTTCAGTCAATAAAGCTATCTGAACTTCTGATGAACCTGTGTCTTTATCGTGAACTGCAACTTCTTTTACTTTTTTACTCATGTTTTTCCTGTCTGTTAGTATTTTTTATTAAGTTTTCTATTTTTTCCGCATAGTCAAATGACTCATCCTTTACGAATAATATTTTTGGAAGAAATTTCATTGTAATTTTTTTTGAAAGTGTTTTTCTAACAACAAATGAAAATTCTTTCAAAACGTCTATAATCTCATTTGCGTTTTTACCTCCAAGCGGTAACACAAATGCTTTAGCAGTCTTAAGATCTGGACTCATACGAACCTCTGTAACTGTTATATTGCTTGTTTCAATATTGGGTAATTTTGCTTCACCCCTCATGAAGATGTTACCTAAAGCTTGTTTTATCATTTCTCCTACTCTTAATTGTCTTTGTGAAAGAGTTCTAGCATTTTTTTTTGATCTCATATTCTTCTTTCCGTTATTTTAGAGTTGAAAGCCTCTATTATGTCGTTTTTCTGAAAGTCATTAAAATCCTTAAGAGTTATTCCGCACTCTAAACCAGCTGAAACCTGTTTAGCTTGGTTTTTTTCTCTAAAAATTGTATTTATTTTTCCATTATAAATGATTGTGCCATCTCTTATAACTCGTGCATTAGCATCATTTAAAATTTCACCCTCTATTACTTTTGAGCCAGCTACTTTTCCCACTTTAGATACTTTAAAAATTTCGAGTATTTCTGCTGACCCAATGACCTGCTCTTCAACATCCGGTGATAGTAATCCAGACATTCTATTTTTTATTAAATCTAGTACCTCGTAAATTATATTATATGATGATATAGATATTTTTTCCTGTTCTGCTAATTTTTTAGCTTCTTTCGTTGGTTTAACATTAAAAGCAATTAGTAATGCATTTGATGCTTTTGCCAAACTTACATCAGTTTCAGTAATCATTCCAATGTCAGATAGTATTATTTTTGGTTTTATTTCATCATGTTTTATTTGCATAACAGCACTAATTATTGCCTCAGACGATCCATGTACATCTGATTTTATAATGATATTTAACTCCTCAGTTTTCTTATCTTTAAAAGCGGACTCTTGTGTTGCAAAAGTAATTGGATTTTTACCAATTTTAGATTCTTGAATTCTAGCATCACATAATGATTTTGCTTCTTTTTCATTTTCTAATACTACAAAATCATCACCTGACTTTGATGCACCATTTATCCCTAAGACTTCGACTGGAGATGCTGGATATGCCTCATGAATATTTTGTCCTAAATCATTTATAATTGCTCTAACTTTACCCCACTTTAAACCACTAACGAAATAATCACCTTTTTTTAGAGTTCCATTGGTAATAATTATATTTGCAATTGGACCTCTTCCAATATCAACTTTAGACTCTAATACAACAGCATTAGCTTTCACATTAAAATCTGCTTTTAAATCTAAGAGTTCAGACTGAAGAATTATTGACTCAACTAACTTCGGAAGATTTTGCTTAGTTTTGGTTGAAATCTCGACCATTAAAGTATCACCTGACAATTCCTCAGCTATTAACTCATGTTCTAATAATTGATTTTTTATTTTTTGAGGATCTGCTTCTGGCAAATCACACTTATTAATAGCCACAACAATTGGAACCTTTGCAGCTTTTGCATGTTTTATAGACTCTATTGTTTGGGGTTTTACTCCATCATCTGCTGCAACTACTAAAACAACTATATCAGTTAGTTTTGAGCCTCTTGCTCGCATTTCAGTGAAAGCAGCGTGTCCTGGTGTATCTATAAAAGTTATTTTACTTGAATTATGTTCAATTTGGTAAGCACCTACATGCTGAGTTATCCCTCCAAACTCTCCTGAAACAACATTTGTTTTTCTTAAAACATCAAGTACTGAGGTTTTTCCATGATCTACATGACCCATGACGGTAACTATTGGTGGCCTACTCTTCAAATTTTCAGGTTTTATCTCTTTGATTTTTTTTATTATCTCCTCGGCTTTATCTTCTTTTATTGGATTATGTCCAAACTCTTTTACAAGATATTCAGCTGTATCGGAGTCTATTGAATGATTGATAGTAGCAGTTACACCCATACCCAGTAAATGTTTAATAATACTACTTGATTGCACTGCCATTCTATTAGCTAATTCTCTAATTGTAATAACTTGAGGAATATTAACGTCTCTTTTAACGGGTTTTAAATTTTCTTGTAAGTTATCTTTTTGTATATTTCTGTTTTCCTTTTGTTTTGCTCTTTTTAAGGAAGCTAAACTTCTTGCTCGACCTTCATCCTCACCACTTAGTGCTCTTGAAACAGTTAACTTAAGTTCTCTTCTTTTTGAGCTACTTTTACCTTTTATATCCTTCTTTTCAGGATCTGCCTTTAATCTTTTTGTTGCTCTTTGTTCTGCAAGTTTTCTTTTTTCATAATCATTAGAAGGGACATTTGGTTTTTCAAAACTTGGAGTTTTTGATTTTACTAAGTTATTTTTTTTAAAATTGTTATCTTGTCGGCTAAAATTAAAAGGTCTTTTGTTTGAAAATTTATTATTTTTTTTTTCAATTAATACAGAGTTTTTACCCTGATTTTTAGCTCTTTCAATGTTTGATATGGATTTTTTGAAATTTCCTGATAGTTTTAATTTGGTTTTTTTTTTGTCCATAAGTCATCTTTCAATCTTTATAAATTTTATTTCTTGCTGACATAACTAAATCATCTGCCTCTTTCTTTGATAGTGCAAAATCCTCTAAATAGCCTTTTATTTTAACTCTCTCGCCCTTTACAATGTCATAGCCACCTGTTAACTCATCAGAAGCAAGGTCAGCAAAATCATTTAAAGTAAGTATTTTTTGTTCTCCAAGTGTGACTAACATTCCTGGTGTCAATCCCTCGTGATTTATTAAATCATTATCAAGTCCGAGTTCTTTTATTTTTTTTGAAATTTCTTCCTGATCTTTTTTGTAAAATTCATTTGCTCTTTCTAAAAGTTCTTTAGCTGTATCTTCTTCTATGCCTTCAATTTTAACAATATTTTCAACAGAAGAATCTTTTAAATCATCGATTGAGGAAAAACCCTCAGCAACTAACAGTTGACCAAGTGTTTCATCTAATTCTAAATTTTTAACGAAGTTTTCAGTCTTCTCTTTAAATTCGGTCTGTCTTTTTTCCGAGTCTTCTTGATCAGTCATAATATTAATTTCATAGTTCATTAATTTTGTTGCTAATCTTACATTTTGACCTCTTCTTCCAATTGCTTTACTTAAATTTTCTTCAGTTAAAATTACATCTAATTTTTTATTATTTGTATCAACGTTTACTCTTTGTACTTCCGCAGGAGAAAGTGCATTAGAAACTATGACAGCTGGATCTTCTGACCAGTTTACTATATCTATTTTTTCTCCTTGTAGTTCATTCACAACTGCTTGTACTCTGCTTCCTCTCATTCCAACACAAGCTCCAACAGGATCTAGTGAATTGTCTATTGCTTTTACACAAATTTTTGCTCTACTTCCAGGATCTCTTGCTGACGAAATAATTTCAATAAGACCGTCATAAATTTCTGGAACTTCTTGTATAAATAATTTTTCCATAAACTTTGGATGAGCCCTTGATAAGAAAATTTGTTGTCCTCTTGGTTCTCTTCTAACATCACTACAATAAGCCTTTATACGGTCTCCAGCTTTTATGTTTTCTCTTGGTATCATTTCATTTTTTTGAATTATTGCTTCAGTTCTCCCAAGATCAACAATTACATTTCCAAATTCTAGTCTTTTAACTATTCCACTCAATATAGTATCTTTTTTATCTTTAAAATCGTTAAACTGTCTATCTCTCTCAGCTTCTCTTACATTAAAACTAATTACTTGTTTTGCTGTTTGGGCTGCTATTCGTCCAAAATCAAATGCTGGTAGTGCTTGAAGTATGGTATCACCAACTTTTTTATCTTTATTTTCATCACTTATTTTATGGGCATCCTTAAGGCTTATTTCGGTATTTAAATTTTCTGGATTTTCAGTGATAATCAACTTTCTAAATATACCAATCTCACCATTCTCTCTATTAATTTGAACTTCAATTTCGTTTTCTTGTCCAAATTTAGATTTAGCAGCTTTTGCTATACCAGTTTCCATTGAATTAATGATTAATTCTTTATCAATAGATTTTTCTAAGGCAACTGCCTCTGCTATTCTTATTAACTCTAATTTATCTGCTCTTCTATTAAGCATTTATTCCTTCCAAAAAAAAATGGGCCGAAGCCCATTTTTGAAATTTCAATAATGTAAGCTAAATATAAGTATTTTTATTAAATTTTCAACTTTATTTACTTACTAAATACTGATGCTTTATCAGTTTTTTCCCACGAAAATGATCCGTCGCTGCCTGGGTCTCTTCCAAAATGACCATATGCAGCTGATTTTTCATATATTGGTTTATTTAATCCTAACATTTCCCTAATTCCTCTCGGGCTTAAATCAAAATTTTCTTTAATAAGTTTCTCTACATGTAAATTTTTTTCTTCATCATTGCTGAACAAATCCACATAAATAGATAAAGGTTTTGAAACACCTATTGCATAAGCTAATTGTATCAAACATTTATCTGCAATTTTTGATGCCACAATATTTTTTGCTAAATATCTAGATGCATAGGCCGCAGATCTATCAACTTTAGTTGGGTCTTTTCCTGAAAAAGCTCCACCTCCATGAGGTGCAGCACCTCCATACGTATCCACTATTATTTTTCTTCCTGTTAAACCACTATCTCCATCAGGTCCGCCAATTACAAAATTTCCGGTAGGATTAATATATATTTCGTTTTCATCTAGACTTCCAAGTAAGTTTTTAGGAATAGACTTTTCAATATATGGCATGCAAAGTTCTTTTACTTGAGCTAGGTTAACATCTTTTGAATGTTGTGTAGAAATCACAACTGATTTTACAGCTTTTGGTATACCATCTTTATATTCAATAGTAATTTGACTTTTTGAGTCTGGCTCTATTCCTTTAAGTTTTCCTGATTTTCTATCTTCTGCCATAAGTCTTAAAATTCTATGCGAAAAATGAATCGGAGCTGGCATTAATACATCAGTCTCGTTACATGCATAACCAAACATTATTCCTTGATCTCCAGCACCTTCATCTTTATTTCCAGAAGAGTCAACGCCCATAGCTATATCAGCTGATTGGGAGTGTAAATGAGACTCAATTTTAGTTGCCTCTTTGTAAGTAAAACCTTCCTGATCATAACCGATATCTTTGATACAATCTCTAACCTTGGAAATTAATTCATCTTTTTTAATATCTGGTCCTCTTGTTTCTCCAGCTAAAACAACTTTATTTGTTGTTGTCAATGTTTCGCACGCTACCCTTGCTTCAGGTTCCATGCCTAAATAGGTATCTACAACCATGTCTGAAATTCTATCGCAAACTTTATCCGGGTGACCCTCTGATACAGACTCACTAGTGAACAAATAATCTTTTTTCATTTTATTTTATCTCCCTATTTGTTTTTAAAAAAAAAATTAAGCTAATATAAATAAAGATAAAATAAAAGAATATATTATTACTATATTTAGAAAAAAAAGTTTTTTTACCGTTTTTTATTTGTTTAATCTCAATTACTCCCTCGTAAGTTGACTCAGACATTTTAGAAATTTGTCCAAAAGGGTCAATTAACGCTGATGTTCCATTATTGGTAGATCTAATTATGCTTTTCCCTTCCTCAATAGACCGAAAAATTGAATGAGAAAAATGTTGATGTGGTCCAATTGACTTTCCAAACCAGCCATCCTCAGAGATATTTATGATCAAATCGTAATTATTTGTCTTAGAAAGATTACCAGAATATATAATTTCATAGCATATCAAAGGTAAAAAATTCAGATCAAATTTTTGGGTTTGTAAATTAATTATATCTCTTTTTTTTCCAGCTGAGTATGAATTATAAAAATTCGTAACAGTTTTCATTCCTAAAGTTTTTAAAAAAGCTTCTAAGGGTAAAAACTCACCAAAGGGCACTAGATTATTTTTATTATAAAATTTTATTAAATCTAAATTATTATTTACTACTGCCAATGAATTAAAAATCTTTTCATTTATAGAATTGTTTATACCAAATATAATTAAATGTTTATCGCTAAACTTTTCTTTAAAAATATCTTTATATCTTTTTAAATTATTCAATTCCGTATTATTAAATATACCCTCAGGCCATATAAATATCGTTTTAACGTCTTTATTTGGACTGCTTAATTCTATTAAACTTTGAATAATTTCTTCTTCATTTTCAGTATAATAAAATCTTTCAATACTTATTTTAGGTGAAACAATTTTGATTATAAAATTATTATCTTTTAGTAAGGCATTGCTCGCTTGATCAAGCCTTATTTGACCAAAAACAATTCCTGAAATTAATAAAAGTCCAAATGAAATTACAATACACATATCGAATTTCCCTTTTTTTAAAAAAAAAAGAGATGGCAAAATAAAAAGTGTAATACAGAATAAATTGAAACTGTATGTTCCAATAAATGAGAGTACTTGTAGCAATGGTAAAAATTCTGAAAAAGAAAATGAAATTAAATTCCATGGAAAACCTGATAAAATATTTCCCCGTAAAAATTCTAAAATTGAAAAAGAAATTGAAAAAGATAATACTAAAGAAATGTTATTATATTTTTTGAAATAGTAGAATAAGTATGTAGCTAAGCCATAAAACACCCCGAGAAACATTGGAATTAAAATAAAAGCAATTGGTATTAATATTCTAAAAGTTTGATCAAATGTAAGAGATATGGTGATCCAATACAAGCTAGATATAAAATAACCAAAACCAAACATCCAGCCATATAAAAAATACTCCTTTTGAGTTAATGAAAATTTTTGTTTTACAAAAAAAATAAATAATGCTGAAAATGTAAAAAAATTCACTAAAAAAAAATTATAAGGTGGAAGACTTAATGAGCTTAATATCCCAAGGGTAAAGATATAAAAATGTGATAATAATTTTTTTTTTATAGTTTTTTTCAAATTTTATTTTTCACCAGATTATAAAGTTTATTTTCCTCTTTTTGCATTTTATAAAAATCCATATTTTTCTTATGGTCAAATCCATATAAATGTAAAAACCCATGGATGAATATTTTTGCGACTTTTTTTTTAAATTCAAATAAATTTATTGTTTTAGGTTTGTTCATAAACTCATAACTTATAATAATATCCCCAAGATAAAAAAGTTTATTATCAATACTTTTTTTAATTGGGAATGATAAAATATCTGTAGTTTTATTTTTTTTTCTAAAAATTTTATTTAATTTTCTTATTTTTGAGTTACTTGATAATAGAACTGTTATTATTGTTTTTTTATTTTTTAAATTATATTTTTTAGGTATATTTTTTAATATTTTATTGAACAATTTGGAGATATTTCTAGTTTTTTTTTTCCAAGCTGCGTTATCAAGGATAACCTCAGCTTTAATCATCTTTTTGATCTGAGTAGGCTTTTACAATTTTTGAAACTAGTGGATGCCTTACAACATCAGAATGATCAAAATCAACTACTGAGATTTCATCTAAATGGCCTATAAGCTTTTTAGATCTATTTAAACCTGATGATGACTTGTTTGGTAAGTCTATTTGTGACGGGTCACCATTAACAACTATTTTAGAATTTTCACCAATTCTCGTTAAAAACATTTTTATTTGAGTATCAGTTGCGTTTTGAGCTTCATCTAAAATTGCAAAAGAGTTTTTTAATGTTCTACCTCGCATAAATGCAAGTGGTGCAATTTCAATATCTCCAATTTCTATTTTTTTTTGAATTTTTTCGAAATCTAACAAATCATACAATGAATCGTAAAGTGGTCTTAAATAAGGATCAACTTTTTCTCTCATATCTCCGGGTAAAAAACCAAGTCTCTCTCCAGCTTCAACTGCAGGCCTAGATAAAATTATTCTTTCAATCTTTTTTTCTAAAAGCATAGTTAATGCTACAGCAACAGCTAAAAAAGTTTTTCCAGTACCTGCGGGGCCAGTAGAAATTACGATTTCACTCTCTTTTAAAGCTCTAACATATTTTTTTTGCTTTTCAGATCTTGGTATAACTGATTTTTTTGGTGTTTTGATTATATATTCAATTTTTTGGCCGGTATTACTATTTTCAGTTATCATAAATTTATTTATAGAAGATAATATATCCTTTTTCTCTATAGTGCCATTATTTAAAAACTGATCAGAGAGAAACATAATCGCATTTTTTAAAATTTCATTGTTCCTTTGATCACTTTTTATAATAATAGAATTGCCTCTAAAATATAAACTTGTACCAGTAAGTTTCTCAAGTTCTTTTAAGTTTTCATTAAATTCGCCAACTACGCCCATCAATAAATCATTATCTTGGAATATAACGCTTAGACTATCATTATCAGAGTATACGAATTTTATTTTTGTTTTGGAATTTAATCTAGCTTTATTCAATTTTAAGCTGCCTTAAATTTATTTTTTTCACTTAATTCACCAACCAATGTATTTTGGTTAGTTTTTGTTACTCTTACTTTAACAATTTTCCCGACAAGATTTTTGCTACCTTCAAAAATAACTGAATTCATATATACGTTTCTCCCAAATAGTTTATTTTGACCCTGAATTTCATTTTCTACCAAAACATCAATGTATTTATTTTCAAATGATTTATTTTTCAATTTTTGATATCCAAATAATTTCTCCTGGATAATTTTGAGTCTTTCCTTTGAAATTTTCTCATCAATTGATTTTAGCTTTGATGCTGTTGTCCCTGGTCTTGCACTAAAAATAAAAGAAAATGAATTTATAAATTTAATCATATCAATTAATTTAACTGTATTGTCAAAATCCTCTGCCTCTTCCCCAGGGTATCCAATAATAAAATCACTTGAAAATTCTATTTTATCGTTAATTTCTTTCAAGTAGTTAAATGTAGAAACATATTCCTCTACCTTATGTTTTCTATTCATTAATTTTAATATTTTATTGGAACCCGACTGAATAGGTAGATGCACAAATGGCATTAATTTTTTTGAGTTTTTATAACATTCTAATAAATCTTTAGTCATATCCCTTGGATGAGAAGTGGTATATCTTATTCTCTTAATACCTTTTATTTCCTCAAGGGACATAATTAAATCTGAAAGTCTAAATTCTTTATTTGCTTCATTAAAATTATATGCATTTACGTTTTGTCCTAACAAAATGATTTCTTTAGATCCATTTTGAACCATTATTTTTGCCTCATCTATTATTTGGTGAAAAGGTCTCGAGTATTCTGGTCCTCTTGTATATGGCACAACACAGAAGTGACAAAATTTATCACATCCCTCTTGTATAGTTAAAAATGAGGAAACTTTACTATTCTTGTTCTGAATTTTACTCAAGTAATTAAATTTTTCTATAGTATCAAAATCTGTAATTTCGTTTTTCAATTTATTTTTTTCAAATTCTAAAATAGTCTCGTTAAGCTTATGATATGATTGTGGTCCGATAACTAAATCTATATAAGGTTCTCTCTTTAACATTTCAGTATTTTCGGCTTGTGCAACACATCCAGCGACTATTACTATTGGTTTACTTTTATTAATAAACGCCTCTCTTACCCTGCCAATTTCATGGTAGACCTTTTCTTTTGCTTTATCCCTTATGTGACAAGTATTTAAAACAAAACAATTTGCAGAGTTTAAATTTTCAGATTTTTCGTACCCAATAGTTTTAAGAGCATCGGTTATTTTATCAGAGTCATAAACATTCATCTGACAACCAAATGTTTTAACAAATACTTTTTTTGACATTAATTATTTTTTTTTTTAACGCCGTACAATTCAAGTTTATGATCAACAAGTTCGTAACCATATTTTTCTGCAATTTTTTTTTGTAGCTCTTCAATTTCGTTATCTACGAACTCAATTATTTCTCCAGTTCTAATGTCTATCAGATGATTATGATCATCGTTAATTTCGTATCTTGCTTTTCCACCTTTAAAATCATGTTTAGTCAAAATCCCCGCCTCCTCAAAGAGCTTTACTGTTCTATAAATTGTTGCGATGCTTATTTTTGGATCAATTTTAGATACTCTTTTGTATAATTCATCAACATCGGGGTGATCAGACTCTCCATAATTTTTTTTTGACTCAGAGATAACTCTCGCAATAGTTTTTCTCTGATCAGTAAGTTTAACTCCTTTTTCAACACATTTTTGTTCAATAGTATCTGACATAAGTTTATTTTAACTTAAATAAATGGGTTTAATCAAATTTTTTTTAACATTAAATTTATTACATAAATTAGGCAATTCTCTTAGATTTTTTAAATTTTTGAGTTTATCTTCAATTTTTTTTTTTTTCTCAAAATCAAGGTAACTATATGAATAATAATCGATCCCTTTTGATAAATGAATAGCTTTAACAATGGATAGAGAATTTCTTATTCCAGCATAACTACCTGGTCCCCTATTGATATAAATTTTTCTAATTTTCTCTAAATTAGTTTTATATTTAATTAAGAATTTATTAATTAAAATTGTCAATTTGTCATAATTCTTTTTACTATTAATGTAAGTGCCTGTATAAATATTTTTATTTAAAATGAGTCCTAATAAAATTTTTTCTCCAGTTGCATCCATTATTAATATATTCATATTGTTTTTTTTTCTTACTAATAGTGTAAAAACGGACGAAAATAAAATTAAATCTTTTGCGAATGACAAAGGCATTCTTGCAATTATGTATCATAGATTTAATGAGAACAAATATCCATCAACTAATATACGTATGGAAATTTTCCAAAAACACATGGAAATCATATCAGAAAAAAATTATAATTTTTTGAGTCCAAAAGATTTCGATAAAAATTTTTCAGAGGTTAAGAAGAATAAAAAAATACTAATTACTATTGATGATGGGTTTTCGTCCTTTTATGAACATGCTTGGCCATATTTAAAAGAGAAAAAAATTCCATTTATATTATTTATTTCTACCGAAGCAGTTGGGAAGAATGGTTATATGAATTGGAAACAAATTAGAGAAATAGAGAGAGAGAACTTTGCATTTATAGGTAATCATTCTCATTCACATGAATATCTATTAGAATTCAGCTTTGAAGCCTTTAAAAAAGATATATTAAAATCTATAAAAATTTTTGAAAGTAATTTAGGATATAATCCAATTTATTTTTCCTATCCATTCGGTGAATTTAGTTTTGATCAAACCTTGTTTATTAAAAAACATTTTAAGTATGCTTTTGGCCAACACTCAGGTGTTATAGATGTAAATAAAAACCCGCATGAGCTTCCGAGGTTTCCTATTAATGAAAAGTACGGAGATTTGGAAAGATTTAAATTTAATATAGATTTATTACCTTTAGAATATAAAAAAATAATACCTGAGGATAAATATATAATAGATAATAATCCTCCTAATTTAGAAGTTGAATTTTTTGAAAATCAAAAAAATATAGCAAATATTAATTGTTTTTCAGATGAAGGTGCTGGGTGGAAAAAAACAAATATAAAATTTAAAAATAATAAGTTAATTGTTAATTTCTCAGATAAATTTAATTTCAGAAGAGGAAGAATTAATTGTTCTCTAAATGATACTGTTGGTTGGAGATGGTTTGGTTTACAGTTCTCCGTCAAACTTGATTAAATAATATTTTTAAGCTGAATACTTGTTGGTAATAATTTTACCTTATCAAAATCTTGTAAATTATTCTGTTTTATAATTTGTTTAATTATTTTTGTATATTCTTTACCTGTTGCTGCGTACTTATCTAGGAAATCTGCTAATATCAGGCTATCTAGTTCTTGATCACTATCTCTCATATTTGCTCTCTCAGATCTGAACTCTTTGTAGCTTCCGTGAGTATTTAAATTTCTCTGATAAGCTCTTACGGAAGCTTTCAAAACTTTAAATTTCATTACTTTATGTTTTTCCTCCGAGTCTATTCCCGCAGGTTTTATTCCTTCACCTGACCATGTCCACTGACCAAAGAGTGCATTACCTTCAATTGCAAATCTTGAGGTACCCCAGCCACTTTCCTTTGCTGCTTGAGCGATCGCTAAAGAAACCGGAACAATATCCATCCTTACTTTTAAAGTAGATAAATCTTTATTTAGAACTCCATATTGTTTAAATTTGGAGTTCAACCATCTTTTTTCTGCATCTGAATTTTTATTTTTATTTAAGATTTTGAAAAGTTTTTTTCTGTCAAATTTTATTCTATTATTTTCCTCAAGTATTAAAGGCAGCACAATTTTTATAAATAAATTTTTCTTTTTTTTAGTACTCTCAATATTTCTAATTTCAGAGGGGAGCAAAGAAAGGTTTATTGGTTTTACTATTTTATTTTTTCTCACATTTTCTAAATTATATTTCGTATCTTTGAAAAGTTGATTTATTGTATTAGCACTCAGCCTAACAGTATCAGTAGGAACTTCCTCTATTGAAAATATATCCTCAAACAAATTTTCAAGATCTAATCCTTCATCAACATTTTTTTGATTTATTGATTTGCCATCCAAAACTTTTTGAAAATTTACATTTGAAGTATTATCAATTGTAGATTTACTTGCCTTGATATCTTCTTTAATATTTACTGAGAGAGGTATAAGGGTAAAAATTATAATTAATCCAAAGCTTGATATTGCCGTTAAATAGAAACTTTTTAAATCTTTTAAAAAAAAATTTGATTTTTTCTTTTTAATTGTGAAGCCTTGATCAATAAGAATTTTTTTAATTGAGTTTAAATTTATTTTTTTATTCTTTAACACAACTAGATTTTTAAGCTTTTTCAATCAGCCTCTACTTGTTTAATTTCAGGAATATAATGTTGTAGTAGATTTTGCACACCACGCTTTAAAGTAATAGTTGAGCTCGGACATCCAGAGCAACTTCCTTGAAGTTTTACTTTAACTACTCCATCCTTGTAATTTAAAAATTTAATATCTCCACCATCGTTAGCGACAGCAGGCTTTACTTTGGACTCTAAAATATGAATAATTTTCTTCTCAATATCCTTGTAGTCTTTTATACTTTCATTTTTTAAATTTTTATCAATTATCAACGTATTGCCTTCTTCATAAAATTCATTAATTAAAGAAATTACAATATGTTTAATATCCTCCCACTCTATATTTTGATTTTTATTTACAGATAAAAAATCTGAACCAAGAAATAAGCTTTCTACACCATTAATTGCTAAAATATTTTTTATCAAACTATTATCAAAATTGTCTTTATTGGAAAATTCCATCGCATCAATGTTTGAGATTTTTCTCCCGGGTAAAAATTTTAAAGAATTTGGATTTGGAGTTTCTTGAGTTTGAATGAACATATAATTATATATAGTTATTAATATTCAAATTTGAAGTATTTTTTTAAAAACCTATTTTTTGTTTGATATCTTCTACCTTTTTTCTGGCAATTTTTTCTGCTAGTACTGAGCCAGACGCCAAAACTTCATCAATATATTTTTTGTCTTTTAAAAGTTTATTAATTTCATTCGATATAGGGCAAATTTTCTCCACTAAAACTTCAGCTAGTTTATTCTTAAAATCTGAAAAATTTTTTCCTTTAAATTCATTTATGGTTGAGTTTAAACTTTGATTTTGCAAACTCGAAAATATTCCATAAAGGTTTATTAACTCTGGTCTTTTATTTAAATTTTCATCACTTTCAGGAAGTTCGGCACTATCAGTTTTTGCTTTTTTTATCTTATTTATAATCTGATCTTTTTCATCAGACATATTTATTCTACTCTGATCTGATGGATCAGATTTGCTCATTTTTTTTGTTCCATCTTTTAAGCTCATTATCCTTGAAAAATTTTCTTGTATCAAAGGTTCTGGTGGAATTAAAAATCCTGGGCAATTAAAATCTGAATTAAATTTTTGAGCTATATCTCTTGTAAGTTCTAAATGTTGTTTTTGATCTTCCCCTACAGGAACATGAGTTGCATCGTACAAAAGTATATCAGAAGCCATTAGTATTGGATAAATGTAAAGACCAACACTAGCTTTTTCCTTATCTTTACCAGCCTTCTCCTTAAATTGTGTCATTCTATTTAACCATCCCATTCTTGCTATACATCCGAGCAACCAAGCGCCTTCCGAATGTGACGGGACCATTGATTGATTGAATATAATACTTTTTTTTGGATCTAGTCCACTGGCTAAAAACGCTGCTGTAGTTTCTCTAATATTTTTTTTTAAGGTTTTTGGATCCTGTTTTACCGTTATCGCATGTAAATCTACAACGCAGTAAATACAATTATTTTTTTCGTCCTTTTGTAAATTTACAAAATTTTTAATTGCTCCTAAGTAATTGCCTAAATGCAGGTTTCCAGTTGGTTGAACTCCAGAAAATATTTTTTTTGACATATGATTTAGTACTTTAATTTAATATCAGAGATTTTGAAAGCTTTTGTAAAGATTGATATAAGTATATAGATAACAACCGTTATCGAAACAATTAAAATTATAGTTAAAAGTTTATATTTACTTTCATAAACCAAAAAATCCTCAAAGTAGTAAATTAAATTATAGAATAAGTAAGATGAAATAATTGATGCAAATATTATTTTAAAAATAGAAAAATTTAAAACACTGTCAAAGATAAAATATTTTTTTTTAATTAAAAAATTAAATAATATAGCAGCATAAAACCACGATGATATAGTTGTAGCAATTGGAATTATTATAAATCCAGTGTCTGGAAAAAAATATAAGCTAATACAAACATTAATAATCACCGAGTATAAAGAATATATAAAAGGAGTTTGGGTATTATGTCTTGCAAAAATATAACTTGAAAAAACTTTTATAAGAGCAAACGCAGGGAGTCCAATAGCAAAGAAGAAAAGAGCATCTGATGAATTTTTTACACTTTGATGATCAAATGAGCCATATCCAAAAAGTGCTGAAGTGATTTGTTCAGATGAAATCAAGAGCGCAAAAGTTGCAGGTAAACATAAAAATAAACTTAATTCTAAAGACTTGTTTTGAATAAATTTTATTTTCTTAAAGTTATTTTGGTCTACATACTTACTTAAGTTTGGTAATAAGACTGTCCCAATCGCAATTCCTGCTATGGCTAAATTAATTTGATATATTCTATCAGCATAATAAAGGTAAGAAACAGCACTGGCTTGAAATGAAGCAATTATAGTACCAACTAAAATATTTATTTGTGTTACACCTGATGAAAAAATACTAGGAAGTAATTTTTTAAAAAAAAATTTTAATTTTTTATCTAGTTTTATTTTAAATGAAAATTTTGGAAAATAATATTTTCTAGTAAAAAAAACTAAAAATATTAATTGTAAAATACCAGCTGCAGTAACAGCATATGACAAATAAAAAACAAGTGTGTCATTTAAATAACTTGCAAAAAGAAGAGTCAAAATTAAAAATACATTCAAAATTATAGGTGCGGCAGAAGCGGCAGCAAATTTATTGTATGAATTAAGAATAGCACCAAAGAAAGAAGATAAACTTACAAATATTAGAAAAGGGAAAGTTATTCTAGTTAAGTAAATCGTTAATTCCAATTTTTCACCACTATCTGAAAAACCAGGAGCAATAAGAAAAACAAATACCGGCATAAAGATCTCAACTAACAAAACTAGAAATAAGAGACCTAGAACAAGAAAATTGAAAACGTTATTGGCAAATTTCTTTGAATTATCTTTTCCTTTTTGTTGCTCAGACATATAACTAGGCACAAAAGCAGAATTGAAAGTTCCTTCTGAAAAAAGTCTCCTGAACGTATTAGGTATCCTAAAAGCGACAAAAAAAGCATCAGCTATCGGTCCAGACCCTAAATAAATGGCAATTAAAACATCTCTTATGTATCCTAAAACTCTACTAATGATAACAAAGAAACTGTAGGTGGTTGTTGACTTAATTAAATTCATAAATCATATTAGTCTTATAAATTAGTTCTATTTCTATATCTATTGAATAAAAAATGAAAAAAAAAAAAATTGAGCATTACTCAGATAAAGAAGCATTAGACTTCCATCATAATAAAAAATCAGGCAAGATTGAGATTATATCTTCAAAACCAATGACTACTAAAAGAGATCTGGCACTAGCTTATTCGCCTGGGGTAGCTGCTCCTGTGAAAGCAATATCAAAAAACCCTGAAGCGGCATATGATTATACCAGTAAAGGAAATTTAGTTGCCGTGATAAGTAACGGCTCTGCAATTTTAGGAATGGGAAATCTTGGAGCACTTGCCTCTAAACCAGTCATGGAAGGTAAGGCTGTCCTTTTTAAACGTTTCGCTGATATAAATTCGATCGATATAGAAATTGACTCTTCAGATCCAGAAGAAATTATAAAAAGTATTAAAAGTATATCTGGAAGTTTTGGGGGAATAAACTTAGAAGATATAGCCGCACCGGATTGTTTTATTATTGAGGAAAAATTGAAGAAATTATTAGATATTCCAGTTTTTCATGATGATCAACATGGTACCGCTATTATTACTACTGCTGCACTTATTAATGCTTTAGATATTTCAAAAAAATCAATAAAAAAAATAAAAGTTGTTGTAAATGGAGCGGGAGCTTCTGCTATTGCCTGTACAAATTTATTAAAGAAAACTGGAGTACCTCACAAAAATATAACAATGCTTGATAGTAAAGGAGTAATCTATACGGGAAGAGATAATTTAAATCAGTGGAAAATTTCTCACGCAGTGGATACAAAAAAAAGAACTCTAGCAGATGTAATTGATGGAGCAGATGTATTTTTAGGTTTATCCTCAAAAAGTATTTTGTCCAAAAAAATGGTTAGTAAAATGTCAAAAAATCCAATAATTTTTGCATGTGCAAATCCAGACCCTGAAATAACTCCAGAAGAAGTTGAGGAAGTAAGAAAAGATGCAATTATTGCAACTGGAAGATCTGATTACCCAAACCAGGTTAATAATCTTATTGGGTTTCCATATATTTTTAGAGGTGCTCTTGATGTCAGGGCAAAAACTATAAATGAAGAAATGAAAATAGCTGCAGCAAACGCTATTGCTTCTTTGGCAAGAGAGCGAGTACCTGATGAAGTGGTTGCTGCAATGGGTGGCGAAAGACCATCATATGGAAAAGATTATATTATTCCATCAACTTTTGATCCTAGATTAATTAGCGTGATACCGGTTGCAGTAGCAAAAGCAGCTATGAAGACTGGTGTAGCTCGAAAAAAAATAGAAAATTTTGAAACTTATTCTGAACAACTCAAACAAAGATTAGATCCGTCAGTAACGATTATGCAAGGTATAAATAACCAAATTAAGAAATATCAGAAAAGAGTTGTTTTTGCTGATGGAGAAGATGAAGAAACTTTAAAGGCAGCAATTGCTTTTAAAAAAGGTGGATTAGGAATTCCGATAATTGTAGCTAAAGAAGAAATTATTAAAAAGAAATTAAAAGAAATTGGATATAGTGAAAATCTTGATATTGAAATTATTAATTCAAAAAATAAACTTCTTCGTGATAAATATGTAAAATACTTATTTGAAAAACTCCATAGGAAAGAGGGTCTTTTAGAAAGAGATTGCGATAAATTAATTAGAAACGACAGGGTTGTTTGGTCCTCATGTATGGTTGAGTGTGGTGATGCAGATGCAATGGTTACAGGAAATACTAGAAGATATTCGTCATCTCTTAAAAAAGTAATTAAAGTAGTTGATGCAAGACCTGGCGAAATAATGTTTGGGTTAAATATGATAGTTAATAAAGGTAAAACAGTATTTATTGCTGACACTGCTGTTAATGAATACCCAACATCAAAGCAAATGGCTGAAATCGCTATATCTGCCTCTAGAGTTGTCAGATTATTTGGATTTGATCCCAAAGTTGCTTTTTTATCTCACTCAACTTTTGGTCAGCCAATAACAAGTAGAACTAAACATATAAGAGACGCTGTTGATATTTTAAAATCAATGAAAGTAGACTTTAAATTTGATGGAGATATGCAGCCAGATGTTGCTTTAAGTGAGGAATACAAAGATTTGTATCCATTTTCAGAAATAGTAGGAAAAGCAAATATTTTGGTGATGCCTGGACAGCACAGCGCTGCTATAGCTTATAAAATAATGAAAACTTTGGGTGGAGCAAAAGTAATTGGCCCCCTTCTTATAGGACTTGGTAGAGCAATTGAAATTGTTCCATTAAGGTCCTCGACATCAGAGATACTAAATCTTGCATCCGTAGCTGCATACTCCGCGGGTGTAATTAATTATGGAAAAGTTAATTAATTAAAATGTTAACTGAGATTCTGCTATTATCAATTTTATATTTTATTTTTCTATGGTCCAAGGCTTGGATAAAATATTTTAATAATATGGACAAAAGATTTGGAAATTCTGTTTGGAGATGGAGTTATGATTATCCAGTAAAAGGTAAAAGAGATATATCAATATTAGATGATAAAAATTTTGTTTTATTGAGAAGAAAAAGAAATAGAGCGGTAACAGTAATGTACTCTATAGTTTTTTTAAGCTTTATAATTTTAATGTCATTTGTCAGTCAAATTTTATTAATAATTTTAACTTAATTTTTTTGAATTCTCAGATCGTCTATTAATAATATACTTGCAATTACCCTCTCAACATCGGGTATCATTTTTCCTTCCTCAATTACCTTCTTCTGTTCTTCTTTTGATTGTGCAATACCATAAATATAGATTTTCTTTTTATACGTATCAATGTTGTAATTAGTCGATTTAATATTCTTATTTAAAACTAGCGCTGTTCTAAGCTGAGATGTAATTAAAAGGTCTTTTGCTGACTGTTTAAAATTAAACTCCTCTTTTATAATGATATTATTTCTAACAGATCTAACACCTTTTGTTTCCCAAGCCATTTTTGTAATCTTTAGTTTCTCCTCTGGATCGTCAACTTTTCCAGTTAAAAATATTCTCCCATCTAAAACTTTTGTATTTACCGATAAAAGATATTTTTTATCTACAAGTAGTAGTCTGGCTGTTAAGTTTTTTTGCATTATATTATCATCAATTTGGGTTCCTAAAGATCTTGGATCAATCGCAATACTAACTCCCGTACCAAAGAGCCCCTGGGACGAGGTTCCCACACATCCATTTATCATTATTAAAAATATTAAATATAGTAAAAATTTATTTATCATTTTTTTAATTGAAGACAAAAATTATAAATTTCTTTTTTTGATATATCTTTATTTTTTTTAATCTCACTTACAACATCTTTGATGCTCAATTTTTTCATTAGTTTTTTTATTAATTTTTTATCATCTTCGTCTAATTTAGTTTTTGATTCGGTTTTATATTTTTCGGAAAGTACTAATGTAATTTCTCCTCTTAGTTCGTGTTTAAAATCTTTTATTTTTGAAACATCAAATCTAAAATGTTGTTCATACATTTTGGTTAATTCTTTACATATCAAAATTTTTCTATCAGTAAAATATTTTTCTATATATGAGGAACTTTTTTTAAATTTTTTTGCTGAAATAAAAAAAACAATTGTTAAATTTAATTTTGATAGATGCGTTAAATCTTTTTTAATATTTTTATTTTTTTCTGGAAAAAAACCATAAAAAATAAATTTATCTGAAAAACCACTTATTGATACAGCTGAAGTTACAGATGAAGGCCCAGGAATTGAGTATATATTTAATTCCTTTCTTATACATTCATTTACGAGGATAGATCCTGGGTCTGATATACATGGTGTTCCAGCATCAGAAATAATTGAAACTATTTTATCATTTTCAATTAAATCAATTACTTTTTTTAAACTCTTTTTCTCATTAAATTTATGGTAAGCAAAAAGTTCTTTATTTTTAATATTGTATTTATCTAAAATTTTTTTTGATACTCTTGTATCTTCACATAAAATTAGGTTTGATAATTTAAGAATTTTAAGCGCATTTAGAGTTATATCCATCATATTGCCTATTGGTGTAGAGACCACATATAAACCACTTTTGAAGTCTATAATTTTTTTTTGATCTAATGGAATCATTAATGAATATAATTATAATAAAGATTAATAAATGAAAGCAGATATTAAAAAATTTTTAATAGTAATAATATTGATGTTATTTACTAAATTTGCTCAGGCAAATAGTGAAATCAAAATTGGGCTATTGGCACCTTTTTCAGGTGAATTTGCAAGCATCGGAAAATCAGTATTTAGTTCAGCGAGAATCGCTCTAAATAAAATAAATAACAATATGATTAGTATTTTACCAAGAGATACTAAAGGCAACAATTTTGAAACACTTAAACGAGTGGAGGAGTTATATGTTGAAGGTGTTAGGATTTTTATTGGACCAGTTTTTAATAAAAATCTAAAAGGTCTAGAAAAATTCCAGGATGCATACTTTTTATCTTTAACAAATAAAATTTTGAATAATCCCAAGAATGTCATAAGCGTAGGTATAAATGCTAGATCACAATTTAATGCTATTAAAAAATATCAAAAATTAAATGATCTAACAGAAACACTCATTTTAATACCAAAAAAAGATTATAAACAAGAGATAGAACAGGCTATTAAAGAAACTAAATTTAGAGCAAAGAAAGTATTTTACTATGATACGAAACCTACCGAATTAACAAAACAGATAGAAAAAGTTACAAAATACCAAATTAGAAAACAAAATTTAGAGGATGAAATTAGGCGTATTGAAGAGTCTAATGAAGATAATAAAGAAAAAAAAATAGAGAATTTAAATAAAAAGGATACGCTGGGGAAAATAGGATACGATTCTATAGTAATTGCAGATTTTGATGAAAGTTTAAAAAGTGTTACTACTTCACTTTTGTATACCGATGTATCTCCAAAAAAAATAAGTTTTATTTCTCTAAATCAATGGTTTGATGAAACTTTGTTCAAAGAAACTGCATCACAACCAATTAGTTTTCCTTCAGTAAACAAAGAAAATTTTGAAAAATTTAAAAAAAATTACAAAGAATTCTATAACAGTAATCCTAATCAACTTTCTTTAGTAACTTATGATTTGGTTGGTTTAATATACTATCTCCTTTTACAAAATAATTTTGAAATAAAAGAAAATATTTTTGAAGAAGAAAATAAATTTAAAGGTATGTCTGGTGTATTTCAAATTAAAAGCAAAAAAATAAATCATGAACTAAATTTTTATAGCGTGAAAAACGGTAAATTTATAAAAATTTTTTAAGTTTAGTGAACGCTTTCGCTCTATGATCAATTTTGAATTTATTTTTAAATTTCATTTGCCCAAAAGTAATTTTTTCTCCATTAGGTATAAATATGGGATCGTAGCCAAAACCATTCTTTCCAATCTTTTTAATTGATATTCTTCCCTCAATTTTACCAATTGCATGAATTTTTTTTACTTTGGGTCCATATATGGTAAGGGCACAAATAAATCTTGCTTTAATCCTTTTTTTTTTCCAATTCTTATCAACCTTATTTAGTTCTTTGAAAACTCTATTAATTGCTTGGTTAAAATTATTATTTTTACCTCCCCACCTTGCGGAGAATATTCCTGGTCTTTTATTTAAAATATCTATCTCTAGTCCAGAGTCGTCAGCCAGGCAAATCTTGCCAGTTTTTTTAGAAAAATACTTTGATTTAATGTATGAATTTTGCAAGAAAGTTTTACCTGTTTCTTTTGGGCTTCTGACTTTGTAATCAATAATAGAATACACATTAATATTTTTTGGTAATAACTGCTTGATTTCTCTTACTTTTCCAGCGTTATTTGAGCCTATTAGTAAATCTTTAATTTTTTTTTTTTTCATCTGGAAATTTTCTATTTTCTAACCATATAGCATTGTATGGATGAAAAAAATATCAATTTTAAAGATAATGAAGATGCAAATACCAAAGATGAAGTTTTAACAGATGAAGCTGTTAAAACAGAGAATGAACAAGAAATAACTCCAGAGGAAAAAATAAACGAACTCGAGGACAAGTTAAAAAGAACATTCGCTGAAATGGAAAATCAGAGACGAAGATATGAAAAAGAAAAAGACGATGCTTTTGAGTATGGTGGTTTTTCCTTTGCAAAAGAAACTTTAAGTTTATTAGATAATTTAGATAGATCAAAAATATCTTTAGAAAATGATGAAAAACTTAAAAATTCTGAATCTTTAAAAAAAATTTTTGAGCACCTAGATATTATAAAGAAAGATATGATTTCAATTTTTAAGAAAAATAACATCGAACAAATTGAAACTATAAATAAAAAACTAGACCCCAACTTTCATCAGGCAATGATGGAGATCGAGGATGATTCAAAAGAACCAGGAACTATAATTCAGGAAATACAGTCAGGATATATGATGAAGGATCGTCTTTTACGACCTGCTCTGGTAGGAGTATCTAAAAAAACAAATAATTCAAAAAAAAAGGACGAAATTGATAAAAAAGACGATAAAAATATTAAAAAATAAGCAAAAATCAACTTGTAGACAAAGAAATAGCACTTATATGAGATATTAATTATGAGTAAAGTAATAGGCATAGACTTAGGAACAACAAACTCTTGCGTCGCAATAATGGATGGAACGCAAGCAAAGGTATTAGAAAATGCAGAGGGTGCAAGAACTACTCCTTCTGTGGTAGCTTTTACTGAAAGTGATGAAAAATTAATAGGACAGCCGGCAAAGAGACAGGCGGTTACTAATCCAGAGAATACTATATTTGCAGTTAAAAGATTAATTGGTAGAAATTTCAATGATGCTACAGTCAAGAAAGATATTGAAACTGCGCCTTTTAAAATAATTAACTCTGATAAAGGCGATGCATGGATAGAGGCAAAAGGACAAAAATACTCTCCATCTCAAATTTCAGCTTTTGTTTTACAAAAAATGAAAGAAACAGCAGAAAAATATTTAGGACAAGAAGTATTAAAAGCTGTAATCACTGTACCAGCATATTTTAACGATGCCCAAAGACAAGCAACTAAGGATGCCGGTAAAATTGCTGGCCTAGAAGTTTTAAGAATAATAAATGAGCCAACAGCTGCCTCTTTAGCCTATGGATTAGACAAAAAAGCAAATAAGAAAATTGCAGTTTATGATTTAGGTGGTGGTACATTTGATGTTTCGATTTTAGAATTAGGAGATGGTGTTTTTGAAGTTAAGTCTACAAATGGTGATACATTTCTAGGTGGAGAAGACTTTGACAACACGATTGTAGAATATCTTTTAAATGAATTTAAAAAAGAAAATGGAATAGATTTAAAATCAGATAAATTGGCTTTACAAAGATTAAAAGAAGCTGCTGAAAAAGCTAAGATTGAACTGTCTTCAGCTACGCAAACTGAAATAAACCTCCCTTTTATTACTGCGGACAAAACTGGTCCAAAACATATCAACTTAAAGATGACAAGAGCAAAGTTAGAAGCTTTAGTCGAAGATTTAATTTCTAGAACTATTCCACCATGCAAAACAGCTTTAAAAGATGCTGGATTATCAGCGGGCGAAATAGATGAAATAGTTTTAGTAGGTGGTATGACAAGAATGCCAAAAGTTATTCAGGAAGTTAAAAATTTTTTTGGTAAAGATCCAAATAAATCTGTAAATCCTGACGAAGTGGTGGCAATGGGTGCAGCAATACAAGCTGGTGTTTTACAAGGTGATGTTAAAGATGTTCTGTTGCTTGATGTAACTCCACTTTCATTAGGTATTGAAACATTAGGTGGAGTATCAACAAAATTAATTGATAAAAACACAACCATACCAACAAAAAAAAGTCAGGTTTTTTCTACAGCTGAAGATAATCAACCTGCTGTATCAATCAGAGTTCTTCAAGGAGAAAGAGAAATGGCAGCTGATAACAAAGTTTTGGGAAACTTTGAGTTAGTTGGTATTGCCCCAGCTCCGAGAGGTGTCCCACAGATAGAAGTGGCATTTGATATAGATGCAAATGGAATTGTAAATGTTTCAGCTAAAGATAAAGGCACTGGTAAAGAGCAGAAAATCCAAATCCAAGCATCTGGAGGTTTAAGTGAAGATGAGATTAATAAAATGGTAAAAGAAGCTGAGGCTAATAAAGAAGCTGATAAGAAAAAAAGAGAGTCAGTAGATTCAAGAAATCAAGCTGATACGCTTTTACATTCGACAGAGAAAAATTTGAAAGAGCATGGATCTAAAGTTTCAGAGGCAGATAAGAAAGCAATTGAAACAGCATCTGCAAACCTAAGAAATGCACTTAAAGGAACTGATGTAGAAGATATTAAAAAGAAAACACAAGATTTAGTACAGTCTTCAATGAAATTAGGTGAAGCAATTTATAAATCCCAACAGAGTGCTAAACCTGGAGATGCACCAAAAGATAATAAAGAAGAAGGAAAAAAAGACGATAACGTTGTTGATGCAGACTTTGAAGAAGTAAAAGACGAGAATAAAGAGAAGAGCGCCTAAATAACAACTGATTGTCTCTAAATTGTTATGGCAAAAAGAGATTATTATGATGTTTTAGGTGTAAATAAAAGCGCAACCCCAGATCAAATTAAATCTGCCTATAGAAAATTGGCAGTAAAATATCATCCAGATAAAAACAAAGGAGATAAAGCTTCTGAAGATAAGTTTAAAGAAGCATCTGAAGCCTATCACGTTCTATCAAATACGGAAAGAAAACAAAGTTATGATAATTTCGGACACTCTGCTTTTGAAAATGGCGGGGGAGGTAGAGGAGGATTTAGTAATTTTGATTTTTCAAGCCATTTCTCTGATATTTTTGAAGATTTTTTTGGTGAAGGTTTTGGAGGTGGAAGAAGGTCTAGAAGATCAAATAATAGAGGTTCTGACCTGAGATACGATTTATCTATTACTCTTGAAGAAGCTTATTTAGGAAAAAAACAAGATATAAAATTTTCTTCATCCGAAAAATGTGATACCTGCAAAGGCAGTGGATCTAAACCAGGGCATAACGTAGGTTCCTGTTCAATGTGTGGAGGTCATGGTCAAGTGAGATCAAGCCAAGGATTTTTTACTGTTCAACAAACATGTCCGCAATGTTCAGGATCAGGAGAAGAAATTACAAATCCTTGCTCCAGTTGTGGAGGACAGGGTAAAAAACAATCATCCAAGAGATTATCTGTAACTATTCCCAAAGGTGTTGATGACGGAACTAGAATAAGATTATCAGGCAAAGGTGAGGCTGGGACGAGAGGAGCAGGAAATGGAGATTTATACCTATTTATAAATGTTTATTCACACGAATTATTCAAAAGATCAGAGGAGAATTTATTTTTTGAATGCCCTATTTCGATCGCAGACGCTGCCTTGGGAACCTCTTTAGAAATTCCCACAATAGATGGAGGAAAAGCAAAAATTAAAATCCCTCCAGGAACACAAAGTGGCAAACAGTTTAGATTAAGAGGCAAAGGTATGCCTTTTATGAGGGGAAGTGGAACAGGGGATCTTTATATCCAAGTAAACACTGAAGTTCCAATTTCTTTAAATAAAGAACAGAAAGAATTATTAGAAAAATTCAGGGAAATAGAAAACGAAAAATCAAATCCAAGTATAAAAAAATTCTTTCAAAAAGCTAAAAGTTTCTGGAAAAGTTAATCTCTTTAAAGCATAATAGATTTTTTATTATGTTTTATCTATCCACAAAATCAAAAATTTATATTGCTAATATTTTAAGCAAAATTTTAATTTTTTTTTTAAGCGAAAAAAAAAGAGTTATTTTAAGGAATAATATTAAATATGAGATTGATCTAAATGAGGCAATTGATTTAGGGATATTTTTAGGAGTCAAAAATGAAGATAAACTTTATAAGATTCAAAATTTTTTAAGTTCTAAAAAGAAACATGTTTTGGTAGATATAGGCTCAAACGTTGGTTCTGTAACATTACCTTTGGCTAAGTTATTTAATTTATCAACTATAATTTCTATAGAACCTACCAATTTCGCATTTTATAAATTGAAAAAAAATTTAAAACTTAATCCAGATTTAGAAAAAAGAGTCAAATTGTTTAATATTTTTATATCCGATAAAAAAAAAAAAGTTAATTATGTCCACTCATCATGGGACCTAAAAACAAAAGAAAATAAGCATAAAATTCACCTTGGAACTTTAAAGAAAACATCAAATAAAACACAATCGCTTTCGCAAGTTCTAAATAAAGTTGGTAAAAAAATTGATTTTATAAAAATTGATGTGGATGGTTATGAAATCAATGTGCTTAAAAGTGGAAAAAAATTAATAAATAAATATAAACCATTAATTTACTTTGAATTTGCACCTTACCTTTATAAAGAATTTGGTTATTCGCCCAAAATTCTTATAGATTTTATTAAGAAAGAATTAAACTATACATTTTTAAATGAAAATTTTAATGAAGTTCAAAATGTCAATGAAATTAGTGAAAATTTAAAGGACAGATCTATGAATTTTTTTTTAGCACATAAAAAAAATTTATCACAATTTAAAAATTTATAATTATGAATTTAGAGCAAATAATGCCTGCAATAGCAATGATATTAGTGTTAATATTAGTGCTCCCTGGATTTTTATCATCCAATTCAAATTTAAGAATTTTTTTAAAAAACATATCTATTTGGGCTATAATTGTTTTAGTTGTTATGATAGTTCTTTATTTCTTTAATTAAATGAAAAAAATAAATTTAGCTATAACTGGTTGCATGGGCAGGATGGGCAAACAAATTATTAAATCAGCCAAATCTGATAAAAATTTCAAAATTGTAACACTTACAGAAAATAGAGTTATCAAAAATAAGATTAGTGGAATTAATCCTTGCTTAAATACAATTGAAGCTTTCAAAAAAGTAAATTTGATAATAGATTTTAGTGTACCAAAATGTACCTTTGAAATTCTTAAAATTTCATCCAAACTTAAAAAAAAAGTAGTTATTGGAACAACAGGATTTTCAAAAAAAGAGGAAGCTTTAATAAAAAAATACTCAAGAATAATACCTATTCTTAAGGCAGGAAATATGAGCCTAGGTATTAATTTATTAATGTACTTAACGGAAATTGCATCAAAATCTTTAGGTGATAAATTTTTGAGTAAAGTTTTTGAGATACACCATAAACACAAGAAAGACTATCCATCAGGAACTGCGTTAATGCTTGGTAGAGGTATTGCTACAGGTAAAAATAAGGAATTTTACAGGTTAATAGGTAAAAAATATTTAAATCAGAAATCGTTCCCTTATGGAAAAAAAATTAACTTTAATTCTCTTAGAAAAGGGGAAATTGTGGGTGAACATGAAGTTGCTTTTTCGAGTGGTAAAGAAATAATTACTTTAAATCATGAAGCGTTTGATAGGGCACTTTATTCTGAAGGAGCTTTAACTGCTGCAAAGTGGCTAAATAATAAAAAGCCTGGACTTTATTCTATGAGGGATGTCTTGAATTTTAGTTAATGAGTGAAAAAGATCGAGCAAAAATAATATTAAAGATTTTAAACAAAACATATCCAAAGATTTCCGTGCCATTAAAAAGTAGAAATGTTTTTACATTACTTATATCTGTTTTGCTATCAGCTCAATGCACAGATGTTAATGTTAATAATGTTACAAAAAATATTTATCCTAAATACTATAAACCTAGGCATTTTTTAAATTTAGGAAGAAAAAAAATTGAAAAACTAATCAAAAAAATAGGAATATTTAGAATTAAAGCTAAAAGTATCTACAATCTATCAAAAATATTAGTCGAAAAATATGACGGTGATGTACCAAAAACTTTTGAAGAATTGGAAGAATTACCTGGAGTGGGTCACAAAACTGCAAGCGTGGTCATGTCTCAAGGTTTTGGACATCCTGCTTTCCCAGTTGATACACATATTCACCGTCTTGCTCAAAGGTGGGGCTTAACAAATGGAAAAAATGTTGTCCAAACAGAGAAAGATTTAAAAAGATTATTTTCGAAGAAATATTGGAACAAATTACATCTGCAAATAATTTATTATGGTAGGGAATACTGTAAAGCTCGAGAATGTTATGGAATAACTTGTAAAATTTGTACCAGTTGTTATCCTAATAGAAAAAAACCAATTCAAACAAAGAAAGCTTGATATGAAAATTCTAGGTATAGGAAATGCAATTGTTGATGTTATTTGCAAAGTGGAAGATAATTTTTTAAGTAAAAATAATCTTACTAAAAGTACAATGAAATTAATCTTTGATGACAAAGAGTTCAAAAGTTTACTATCTAGTCTTAAAATAGAAAAGACTGTATCAGGTGGATCAGTTGCTAATTCTATAGTTGGTTTATCCCAACTAGGTAATCAAGTGGGCTTTATTGGTAAAGTTTCCGATGATAATCTTGGTAGTAAATATGAAGAGGGCCTAAAACAAGAAAATGTAAAATATTTTTATTCTAAGAAAAAAGAAGAACTTCCGACTGGTACTTGCTTAATATTAGTAACTCCTGACTCTGAAAGAACAATGTGTACCTTTTTAGGTACAGCAGGTAAAATAAATGAAAACGATGTAAGCACAGATGCAATCAAACAAAGTGAAATTATACTTTTAGAAGGATATCTATGGGATGAAGGTGAACCTAAAAAAGCATTTGATAAAGCTATTAAGAATGCAAATAAAGTTGCAATGTCTTTGTCTGATCAGTTCTGTGTTGATAGACATAAACCTCATTTTCTGGAATTAGTAAAAACTAAATTAGATATAACTTTCGCAAACGAACAAGAAGTAATGTCTTTAATAGACGCAAAATCTTTCGATGATGTAATAAATTTCTCAAAATCTCTTGGTAAAATAATCGTTTTAACAAGGGGCGAAAAAGGGGCAGTAGCAATTAATAAAAATGAAGTCGTCGAATGTGGTATAAAGCAAGGACTTAAAATTGTAGACTTAACTGGTGCAGGAGATCTATTTGCAGCTGGGTTTTTACACGGTCACATAAATAATATGACACTTAAGGAATGCCTAGATAAGGGAACTGAAATGTCATCGAAAGTGATTCAGCAGATTGGTGCAAGACTTTAAATTATATTCTTTGTTTTTTTCCTTTTAAAGCTCCCTTTGCCTTTTTTTGGTTTAATCACCCTAATTTTATATTTAGGTGTCATTAAATCCTTAGCGATTGAATTTTTTTTTTTCACTATATAAAATATCCTTTTTTGTCACTTTGAATAAAATTTTGGTCATCAAAAGCTTTTTTAATTTTTTTTCTCAGTCTGTATACATGAGTTTCTACTGTATGTGTCTCTGAGTCTTCTGCGTAACCCCAAACTTCTTTTTGCAAAACATTTATGTTTATTGGATCCTTTTGCTTTTTTAGAAATAATAAAATCTCGATTTCCCGTTCAGTAAGTTTTAGCATATTATTTTTAGAAGAAAAAACTCTAGAATTTATGTTTAAAGTGTATTCTTTAATATTAATATTTGATTGAAAATCGTATTGTTGCATCAATAAATTTGAATTGATTTTTTCGACCAATGAAAAGAGATTAAATGGATAATTTTCTATTTTTATTATTTGTTTCTTATCAATTAAATTATTATCGAAATTTTCTGTTGTTAAAACAATGAAGTTCCTATCCCCTCTTTTCTTTTGTTCATTTAATAAATCTTTTTCGTTTTCAAAATCAAATAAATCAAAATTAAAAAAGTTTTTAATCTCATAAATAATATTATATAAAACTTTAAAGTTTAAAATATAAACTGCCGATTTACTCATTTGGTTAATTTATGCTAATAAAAGTTAAAAATAAAGATACTTTAATTTTTGATGACTTTATTTTTCGTTGCTCAGTAGGGAAAAAAGGAATCTCCAGCAGTAAAAGAGAAGGTGATTTAAGGACACCAAAAGGATTGTTTAAACTTGGAGCTGTTTATTATAGGTCAGATAGAATTAAAAATTTACAAACAAAACTAGCCTTAAAAAAAATTAAAAAAAATATGGGTTGGTGTAATGATCCAACGAGTAAAAAATATAATTCTTTAATTAACATAAATGACAAAATAAGATGTGAAAAATTGTACCGAAAAGACAAAAAATATGATGTCTTAATTGTGATTAATTATAATACAAAAAAAACGGTACCTTTCAAAGGGAGCGCAATATTTATACATTTAACTAAGAATTTTAATGGAACAGCAGGATGTGTAGCGCTTTTAAAAAAAGATCTATTAATATTATTAAAACTTATTAATAAAAAAACAAAAATTAAAATTTATTAACTACGTTCACCAAAGATTTTTGATCCAATTCTTACATATGTTGCAGAATTTTTTGCAGCTGAAAGATAGTCGTTAGACATTCCCATACTTAATTCTTTAAAATTTGTTTTCTTTAGAATTTCAATCATCTTTTTAAAATAAATTTCTGTATCATCGACAAAAGGAGGTATACACATCAAACCAACTATATCTAATTCAAAATTTTCAATTTTTTTATAAAACGATTCAAATTGAGATAAAACAATACCATTTTTCTGATCCTCATCTCCAATATTGACTTGAATAAACAATTTTGGTTTAAAATTTTTTTTTACTTGCTCGTTAGCTATCTTGTCAGCTAATTTTATATTATCCAAGGAATGAATAAAATCGAATAATGGTAAACAAAACTTTACCTTGTTTGTTTGTAACTTGCCAATTAAGTGCAATTTAATAGATTTATTTTTTTCTTTTATTTCTGTCCATTTTTCTAAAGCTTCTTGGACTTTATTTTCTCCAAAATGTAAATGGCCATAATCAATCGCAGGCTGAATATGTTCTATTGGAAAAGTTTTTGAGACTGCAATTATCTTTGTATCAGAATTTATTGCGCTTAACTCCTTATTGATTAGTATCAGGTTATTTACAATTTTATGCATACAAATTTAAAGTTTTATTATTTCATAGAAAATTTTAATTTAAAAGAATTATCAAATATTAAGAAATCTATAAACATTATATTTAGAAACTACCATAACAATGATTATATTGATGACTTAATAAAAACTAGAAACTATTGTAAAAAAAAAGGTTTTAAACTGTATCTATCTAACAATATTAATCTAGCGATAAAACTAAGGCTTGATGGTGTTTATTTGCCTTCTTTTAATAAAAAGCTAGGCTACAAAAACTTTACTTCAAAAAAAAAATTTAAAATTATTGGATCTGCCCATAATATTTCCGAAATAAAAATTAAAGAAAAACAAAATTGTGAAGAAATATTTTTAAGTCCTATTTTTAAGACTGAAAAACAAAACCAATATTTAGACATTATTAAATTTAACCTTCAAACACTTGCAACAAATAAAAAAATTATTGCTCTAGGGGGTATAAATCTTAATAATTTAAAAAGAATAAATCTTACTAAATCTGAAGGTGTGGCTTCAATTACTTGGATAAAAAAAAACGGCCTAAAATAAATTTTAGGCCGTTTTAAATTTTTAAATCTTAGAAATAATTAGAACGCAAAATTAACTGCTAATTCTGTTACTTCATCTGATTCTGCATTTGAGTCCCAACCTGGGTTATCAGTATCTGTTTGATAACCTTTGATTGACATTGAACCCATTGTGTATGCAAACTGGATTGATGTAGAAGACATTTCAACATCAGTTCCGTTTAAAGACTGATTGTCGTAAGTTTCTTCTAACTCACCCCATGAAAGTGATAAATTTTCATTTACGTTGAACGCAACTGACATTTTTTCAAATTCAAAGTTACCGTATGCAGTACTTAGAACTTTTGCAGATGTAATAGCTTCACCAGCACCTACAAGACCTCTGTCTAAACCACCCGTTTGGTAACCAACTGAAACTGGTCCAAATGAGTAATTAGCGTACCATGTAGCTGACATTGCATCATCTTGTCTTGGTCCGTCACCTCTGTCGTTATCAACTTCCTCACCAAAAGCACCAGCTGTTAACCCACCATAAGATATGTTAATACCAGCTGCTGTTCCTGATCCGTAAGTTGCTGACTGAGCTGAAACAGCACCTTCACCAGTAGCTGAATCACCTGCTTCTGGAGTGTATCCAAGCATAAATGATACTGAACCACCTGCTAAGTCAAATGATGGAGAAGAGTACATTACAGCGTTTCCGTCTGTTAATACACCCATACTGTCGATAGCAGTTGTTGTTTTCATACCATCGTGGTTTTCTTCGTAAGCTCTTGGAGTTACATCGTCAAATGCACCACCAACGTTACCTAAACCATTACCGATAGTAATTGTTCCCATTCCACCCATTGTCAAAGCAACGTTTGAAGATGAAAGAGCTGAAGTTTCTGTTAAGATCATAGTTGTAGAAACTGTGAAACCGTTATCTAATTCACCTGAACCAGAAAACGTGATATCATGATTAAAACCATAACCATCATCAGTACTTTTTCCTATTTCCTCAGATGAATATGTATAACCAGCATCTCCTGATGCAGTTATTTCACCTGCGAAAGCAGAACCAGCAACTAAAGTTGTACCTAAAGCTGTTAGTCCAATTTTTTTAAATGTATTCATAATAAATACTCCTTTTGTTATAAATTATTCATATGAATGACAGCTTTATATAGAATTTATGCTCTTATGTTTATATTTTAGGCTTAAAAATCGTTAATAAATTAATTTATGTTGCATAAATATCACTTATAAAAACATTGATTTTCGCCATTTTTTCTATTTATGTGTCATTTTGGTGCTTTTTAATAAATTGAGAAATTTTAAGTGTGTTTTTTTTTATAATATCATTAAAAACTGTAATATTTACTCATGAAAATCAAATATTTTATATCAGCTCTAGCTTTAGTCTCCTTACTTGTTTTGTCTGCTTGTAAAAATCCCTTTAGATATACTGACGCTCGAGAAATACCTGTAAGTGGAGAAGAAAGAGTAAAAAAAAATATTGAGGAAGGTAGAGGTGTAACTCTTTTTGGAGGAGAAAAAAAAGGTGGAGTTTTTGATTTTGCGTCTTCAAACGAGGTATGGAGAGCATCAATTGAAGTTTTAGATTTTGTAAGTTTTACAAATGCCAGTTACTCTGGGGGAATTTTAATTACTGACTGGTTTTCTGGAAATACAAACTCAGAGGAAAATAATCAAAGGGAACTGAAAATTACTGTTCGCTTTCTGAGCAATGAAATCAGAGCTGATGGAATAAAAGTAATTATTCATGAGAAACTCTGCAAAGATAAAACAAAGTTAGATTGTAAGATAAATAAGATTCAATCAAGTATTGGTAATGATATTAAGCTAGCGATTTTAAAAAAAGCTGCCATCTTAAAAAAAGAGTCTGAAAAAACTAAAAATAATTAATTTGGGTTCTTCCTTAAAAAATGGAGAGATATAATTTTAAAAAAATCGAAAAAAAGTGGCAAGATTTTTGGATTAAAAATAAATCATTTAAGACAAAAATAGATCATAATTTAAAAAAATTTTATTGTCTTGAAATGTTTCCATATCCATCCGGAAAAATACATATGGGACATGTTAGAAATTACACAATAGGTGACGTCTTATCTAGATATAAATCTATGCAAGGTTATAATGTCCTTCATCCAATGGGTTGGGACTCATTTGGAATGCCAGCTGAAAATGCAGCGAGAGAAAATTCTTTACATCCCAAAGATTGGACAAAAAAAAATATTTCAGTCATGAAAAATCAATTAAAAAGTTTAGGTCTTTCAATTGATTGGGATAGGGAGATCTCAACATGCGATGAGAATTATTACAAACATCAACAATTATTTTTTATAGAAATGTACGAAAAAGGTTTGATTTATAGAAAAGAGAATTACGTAAATTGGGATCCTGTTGATGGTACTGTTTTAGCTAATGAACAAGTGATTGATGGAAAGGGTTGGCGATCAGGAGCTATAGTTGAGAGAAAAAAATTGAATCAATGGTTTTTCAATATCTCAAAGTTTTCTGAAAATCTTTTAGATAGTTTAAATAGTTTAGACAATTGGCCCAGAAAAGTGAAAATCATGCAAACAAATTGGATTGGAAAATCATTCGGTTGTGAAATAGATTTTAAAGTAAACGGTGACGTGCCAGTTGATAGTATTAAATGTTTCACAACTCGTCCTGATACTTTGTTTGGTTTTTCATTTTTGGCGGTATCTGTAGATCACCCTATATCAAAATTTTATGAAAAAGATCCAGAGTTCAAGAAATTTAAAAATGAGTGTTCGAAAACAGGAACAACCGAAGAGTCTATTGCGCAAGGAGAAAAAATTGGTTTTAAAACAAATTTACTTGCAACAAATCCTCTCAATGAAAGTGAAAAAGTGCCAGTTTATTTTGCAAATTTTGTCTTGATGGACTATGGTTTTGGAGCCGTGTTTGGCTGCCCAGGTCATGATCAAAGAGACTTGGATTTTGCCCTAAAATATAAGTTACCGGTAAAAACTGTTGTAAGACCGTTCGATGGAAACGATAACTATAAAGTTGAAAAAGAGGCCTTTACAGGCTCAGGTATAATAATCAATTCAAAATTTTTGAATGGAATGAAAGTTCCTGAGGAATCAATTATTGAAACTATTAAGATAATTGAGGAAAAAAAAATTGGCAAAAAAACAATAAATTTTAGACTAAAAGATTGGGGAGTATCTCGACAGAGATATTGGGGATGTCCAATCCCAATGGCTTATGACCAAGATGGAAATGTTCATCCGGTACCGAAAGAACAACTTCCAATTAAATTGCCTGAAAAAATAAATTTAAATGCAAAAGGAAATCCACTCAACTATGAAGATGATTGGAGAAAAATTAAAATTAATGGATTAGATTGTTTAAAGGAAACTGATACACTTGATACTTTCGTAGACTCTTCCTGGTATTTTCTAAGATTTTGTTCCCCAAATAACCAGCAGTATGGTTTTGATTATGACGCAGTAAAGTACTGGATGCCCGTTGATCAATACATTGGTGGTGTGGAGCATGCAATATTACATTTGCTTTACTCAAGGTTTTTTATGAGAGCTATAACCTTTAAAAATAAAAATTATTCTCTATCAGAACCATTTGAAAGTCTCTTTACACAAGGAATGGTGTGTCATGAAACGTATAAAGATAAAAATAACAATTGGTTAAGTCCAGATGAAATCGATACAAAAGATGGAAAAAAATTCTTTGTGAAAAATCAGCCTAATAATATCGTTACAGTGGGACCACCAGAATCAATGTCTAAATCAAAAAAAAACACCATAGACCCAGCAAAAATGATCGAAAATTATGGAGCTGATGCTGTTAGATTATTTATATTATCTGACAGTCCTCCTGAAAAAGATGTTCAATGGTCCGAACAAGGTATGCTTGCATCATTCAAATTTGTTCAAAAATTTTGGCTGATGAATAATAGAATTAAGAATAAAATTAAGGATTGTAAAGAAAGTGAAAATCAAGAGGGAGATTTAGATTTACTAAAATTTACAAACCAATTAATTAACAAAATTAATAAAAATCTTGAAAAATTTAATTACAATGTAATCATCGCAAATATGCACGAAACTTACAATTTTTTAAATAAAATTTTAGAAAAACAAATTAGTAGAAAAGTTTTAAGTGAAAATTACAAAAATATATTAACGATTATGTCACCAGTTATGCCGCATATAATAAATGAATGTTTTACTGATAATAATTTTGGTATTACGCAAAAATGGCCCTCGGTAAATAAAAAATATCTTGAAGAAGAGACAGTTACAATAGTAATTCAAATTAATGGGAAAAAAAAAGGTATTATTGAGACAAAAAAAGATGGGGATGAAGAAACAATTATGGATCTAGTATCAAAAGAAGATAAGATCAATAAAAATATTAAAAATAAAAAAATAAAAAAAGTTGTTTTTGTTAAGAACAGATTAATAAATATTTTAATAAATGATTAAAAAAATTCTTTTTCTTTTCTTTATAATTATATTTTTCAATAATTGTGGATACACACCTATATATTCAAAAAAAAATCAAAGCTTTGAAATAGTTGAAATCGAATATTTTGGAGAAAAAAAAGTTAATAAGATACTGTCTAATAAAATAAAGATTTATAAAAATAATCCTGAAGCCATAAAAAAATTTAATATTTTTATTAACTCTAAATCCACAAAAGCGACAATTACAAAAGATAAAAAAGGAAATCCTACACAGTTTTCTATGGGCATATCGATTACTTTGAAAATTAATAATGAGATTGAAAAAACATTTTTAGAAAATAGCACTTATGATAACAGCGAGGATAAATTTGATTTAAGAAAGTATGAAGACAACTTGATACAAAACATGACCGAAAAAATTTTTTCAGAAATGATTTTATTTTTACAAACAAATAGTTAATTGTGATATTAAAACCATATCAATTCTCAAACTTAAAACATGCAAATCTAAACTTCTATTTATTGTACGGTCAAAATGAAGGGCAAAAATATGAAGTTATTCAAAAAATTTTAGATACAGGATATACTGAAAATATTCATAGATATGAAGAGGATGAAATATTTAATAACTATGACAATTTTATAAATGAATTATTAAATAAATCTTTTTTTGAAGATAAAAAAATAATTGTAATTTCAAGAGTTACTGAAAAAATTAATTCATTGATAAATGATGTTAAGGATAAAAATATTAAAGACGTAAAAATTATAATTAACTCAAAACCCCTAGATAAAAAATCGAAATTAAGAGCAAATTTTGAAAAAGATAAGGAGTTAGCTTGTGTTGCTTTTTACCACGATGACAATAACACTTTAGCTAACTCAGCGAGTAAATTTTTTTCTGAAAAAAAAATACCCATTTCTAGAGAAATACTAAATTTGTTAGTGGAAAGATGTAGAGGAGACAGGATAAATTTAAAAAATGAAATATCAAAAATAGAAAATTTTTTAATAGACAAAAAAACGATATCAGCAGATGAGATTTTAAAATTAACAAATCTTGCTGAAAATTATAGTTTTTCTGAATTAGCAGATGCGTGTCTAAGTAAAAATAAAAAAAAAACATTATTAATTATTAATGAAAATAATTTCACATCCGAAGATTGTGTGACAATAATTAGAATATTTTTAAACAAAGCAAAAAGAATTTTAGTCTTAAAAAAAATGGAAAAAGAAAACATATCTGTTGAGGAGTGCTTAACAACTTATAGACCAGCGATATTTTGGAAAGATAAAGAAGTTGTAAGGCAACAAATTAAACATTGGAGTCTTGAAAAAATTCAGCAATTAATTTTTTCAATAAATGATTTAGAGCTTCTTATAAAAAAAGATAATATAACTTCAGTTAATATATTAAACGATTTCATGCTAAATCAAGTAAGAATTAGTAATTAGCTTTAATTACATAAATAAGCTTATTCAACTGATCTAGATCCTTATAGTTGAATGAGATAGTGCCAGAATTATTTTTTTTGTTATTTATAGAAACCCTAATTCCTAATTTATTTATTAATATACTCTCTAGCTCCCTCAAATTTGAATCTTTTGAAATTAATTTTATCTTTTTCGGTTTTTTAAATAAATTTGCTAAATTCTCAGCTTGCCTTACTGATAATTTTTTTTCAATAATTTTTTTTGCCAGTAAATTTGCATTTTCCAATCCAACTAATACTTTCGCATGACCTTGAGTAATTTTTCCCGATTCAATAAAATCAATTACTTCTTTGGGCAAAGATAATAATCTTAAACAATTTGCAATATGAGCTCTACTCTTTCCAATAAATTTTCCAACTTTTTCCTGATCATATCCAAAATCGTCCATCAGTTTTTTGTATCCAGCCGCTTCTTCTATGGGGTTTAGATCGCTTCTTTGTACGTTCTCAACAATTGCAAACTCCAATGCTTTTACATCATCTGCCTCAATTACTACTGCAGGTATTTCATTTAATCCTGCATTTTGTGAAGCTAACCACCTTCTTTCACCAGCAACGATTTCATATTTTGCATTAAATTCTTTTGATTTCCTCACAATTATTGGCTGAACTACACCTCTTTCTCTAATAGAATTACTCAGTTCCTCTAGGCTTTCCTTATTAAATATTCTTCTTGGCTGGAATTTTCCTCTGACTATTTCACTAATAGAGATTTTATTTTTAATAGAAGAATTTTTTGTATCACCAATTAAAGAGGAAAGACCTCTCCCTAATCCTTTTTTTTGTTTTACTGTGCTCAGGCTGCGCTCTCCATGATTTTTTCTTGATGCAAAAATTCCTCGGTTAAACTAATATATGATTTACTACCTGGACAAGATTTATCATATATTAAAACAGGTATGCCATGAGACGGTGCCTCTGACAGTCTTACATTTCTTGGAATTACTGTATTATAAACTTTTTCTTTGAAATAATCTCTTGCTTCTTTTTCAACCTGACTAGAAAGTTTATTTCTTTTATCATACATAGTTAGAATTATACCTCTAATAGATAGATTTGAATTAAGGTTATCTTTAACCCTATCAATAGTTTTGACTAATTGAGTTAAGCCCTCTAATGCAAAAAACTCAGTCTGCAACGGAACTATTAAAGAGTTTGAGGCAACTAATGCCATAACCGTTAACAAACTTAACGATGGTGGGCAATCAATAAAAACATGGCTATAATTAAAGCTATTTTCCTTTAAAAACATAGATAATTTATCCCTTAAAATGAAGGCTCTGCCATTATCACCTGCGGTTTCCACTTCAAGACCCGAGAGATCAACGTTAGAAGTAACAATATCTAAGTTATTGATTTGAGTTTTTTGTATAATTTCTGAAATTGTCTTAGTTCCATTTAATGCGTTATAAATACTTTTTTCTGATCCATCTATATTGGAATGCCCTAATCCGGTTGTAGCGTTTCCCTGAGGATCAAGATCTATTACCAAAATTTTTTTTTCTAGTTGCGCTAGTCCCGCTGCTAGATTTATTACAGTTGTTGTTTTCCCAACTCCTCCTTTTTGATTAATCACTGAAATTATTTTAGTTTTCATTTTTTTTTTAAATTACAAATTTGAATTATTTTTGACTCAGAGCTTGTTATACTTGTTTTTTCTTTATAATCGAAGCTCCAGTTGGTTAAAGTCTTTTCTAAAACATTCTTTTTATTTTTTCCTAAAAAAATTATTAAACTTCTAAATTTTTTAAAATTTTTTTTCGCTAGATCTAAAATTATAGGTAAAGGTTTGAATGCTCTTGCAATTATTAAGTCTGTTTCTATATTTTTTTCCTCAAATATATCTTTTTGAAATACTTCTGCATTCAAGTCTAATTTTTCTTTCACTTCGATAAGAAATTCACATTTTCTAAAACTCTTTTCATAAAGATGAAATTTCATATTAGGTTTTTTAATTTTCATTATGATTGCGAGAACTATCCCTGGTAATCCAGAACCTGATCCAATATCTGTACAAATATCATAATTTTCATCAATAAATTCAATGGTTTGCGCACAATCTACAATGTGCCTTTTTCTAATTTGACTCTCTGTTGATTTGCTAATTAAGTTAATTTTGTTGTTTTCTCTTTTCAATAAATCACAGTAAGCCTCAAACTGTGGAAATGTTTCACGTGAAACATTTAGAGGCTCCAGATTTTTATATTCTAAAATATTCGAATCAATCAAGCTATCTTCTTAATAGACTTTCTTTTGATGTGAGACAACAAAATATATACGGCGGCTGGTGTTATTCCATCTATTCTTAAAGCTTGACCCATTGTTTTAGGCCTTATTTTCTTAAATTTAAACTTGACTTCATTAGAAAGTCCACTCAAGCTGTCATAATTTACACCCTCAGGAATTTTAAGATTCTCGTCTTTCTTAAAAGCTAATATATCTGCCTTTTGTTTATTCAAATAACCTTTATAATGTGCCATAATTTCAAGCTGCTCGTCTATTTCCTTTGATTTATTTGGTATTTGAGGCCAAATTTCCCTTATTTTTGTCATTTTAACGTCTTTTTGGCTAAGTATTTGCTCTGCATTTCTCTTTATTCCATCTTTAGCTATATTAACACCATATTTAGCAACTTTTGATGGAGAAATATCTAAATTTAACATCATTTTTGACAATTTATCTAAATTTTCAGATTTTTTACGATAAATTTCCATTCTTTGATCATTGATTAAACCTATATTAATGCCTTTCTGTGTCAGTCTTAAATCAGCATTATCAGCTCTAAGACTTAATCTGTACTCAGCCCTAGATGTGAACATTCTGTATGGTTCGGCAACACCTTTTGTAACCAAATCATCTATCATAACACCTATGTAGGCATCTGATCTATCTAAAATAAATGGCTCGCATTTTTTTACAGATTGAGCTGCGTTAATCCCAGCAATAAGACCTTGTGCAGCTGCTTCCTCATATCCTGTAGTCCCATTTATCTGTCCAGCAAAATAAAGATTTTTAATTTTTTTTGTCTCCAATGTCAAAAAAAGTTCTCTTGGATCAACATAATCGTACTCGATTGCATACCCCGGACGTAAAATTTTAACATTTTCTAAACCTGTGATATTACTACATATTTGTGATTGAACTTCAGCTGGAAGGGATGTTGAAATACCATTTGGGTAAATAGTATTATCGTTTAATCCTTCGGGCTCAAGAAAAATTTGGTGTCTTTGTTTGTCAGAAAACTTAAAAACTTTATCTTCGATCGATGGGCAATATCTTGGACCGACACCTTTTATACTACCTGAATACATTGCACTTAAGTTGATATTCTTTAAAATGATTTTGTGCACCTTATCATTGGTATAGGTCATCTTGCATGAGACTTGTTTATTAATATTTTTGGTAGTTAAAAATGAAAAGAAGTATGGATCAGAGTCAGCTTTCTGATCTTCCAAATTCTCATAGTTAATTGACCTACTATCTAGTCTAGGTGGTGTGCCTGTTTTGAGTCTTCCAATCTTAAAATCGTGTTTTTCTAACTGCTCGCTTAAACCTGTTGTAGGTTTTTCATTGAATCTTCCCGCTGGAGTCTTTTCATCACCAATATGTATAAGACCATTTAAAAATGTCCCTGTGGTAAGTATAAGCTTACTGCAAGAAATTTTCTTTCCCGACTCTGTTATAAATCCGTTTATGGAGTTTTTATCAAAAATAAACTTAATGACAGGGTCCGAAAAAACGCTTAAATTACAATAGTTTAGCAGTTTTTCTTGCATAAATTTTTTATAGAGTGATCTGTCACTCTGGGTTCTTGGACCCCTTACTGCTGGACCTCTGCTTCTATTTAAAAGTCTAAACTGTATACCTGAATTATCTGCTGCTACTCCCATTACACCATCTAAGGCGTCAATCTCTCTAACTAAATGTCCTTTACCTAATCCACCTATAGCAGGATTGCACGACATTTCACCTATAGTTTCTATTTTGTGAGTGTATAAAGCTGTATTTACGCCCAACCTTGCAGACGCTGCAGCTGCCTCACAACCTGCATGACCACCACCTATTACTACTACATCAAAAAATAAATCTTTTGTCATAACAAAAATATAGTTATTTTTTTATTATTTGCCAATACAGAAGTCATTGAAAATACTACCAAGTATTTCTTCAACATCTACTATTCCAACAATCATTCCAAGATGTCTTACAGCTAGTCTAAGGTCCTCAGCCGCTTTATCGAAATCATTTTCTTTTTCTTTTTTTGTGAACTCGTCTAGATGATAAACGCATTGTAGAAGATGTTGTCTATGTCTTTCTCGTGTAATTATTGTATCCTCTACACTCACAAATTTATTTTTTAAATTTTCTTTAATTTTATTAATAAGTTTATCAAGATTAGTTTCATCTCTAATGGAAACTGATATAGGATTGTATTTCTCTAACTCATTACTTTTATTTGGTCCAAGATCTGATTTATTTATAACAAATATTGATTTTTTAAGATCCAGATCCTTCAAAAAGTCAATAAAATCAACGGTTTTTGGCTCGAAGACAAGAATATTTAAATCCGCATCTTCTGCTCTTTTAAGAGCTAATTTTATTCCTTTTTTTTCTATTTCGTCCTCAGAATTTCTTATTCCAGCAGTATCAGACATCACCACAGGGAAACCATCCATATTTATATAAACTTCAATTATATCTCTTGTTGTTCCAGCAATTTCTGAGACAATTGCAACTTCTCTCTTTGAAAAGTAATTAAGTAAACTAGATTTGCCAACATTTGTTGGGCCTATTATTGCAATTTTAAAACCTTCTCTTATTTTTTCACCTACTTTACTATCTTCCAATGTTTTTTTTATTTCCTGTTTTACTTTTTCCGAACTTGCTTTAATATTTCCTAATATATTACTTGGGAGATCTTCATCTGGAAAATCGATTTTTGCCTCTAAATTTGATAAAATCTTTACCAATGCTTCTCTCCAATAATTAAACTTGTCTGAACTCTTACCACTCATAATTCTTAATGCTTGTTTTCTTTGAATCTCCGTTTCAGAAGCTATTAAATCTCCAATACTTTCAGCTTTTAGAAGATTTATTTTATCATTTTGAAAAGCTATTTTTGTAAATTCACCTGGCTCAGCTAATCTGCAATTTTCTATTTCTGATATGCTATCCAGAATAGATTTTATAACCGCTTTACTTCCGTGAGCTTGAATCTCTAACATGTCCTCACCTGTATAACTATTCGGTCCTGGAAACCAAATTAAGATACATTCATCTATTAACTCTTTTGTTTTTTCGTGAAAGATTTTTTTTAGAGTAGCAACTCTTGGTTTTAAATGTGCCCCTTTTGTAATTACTTTAATAACATCTTTTGTGCTAGCTCCAGAAATTCTAATTACTGCTACTCCAGAAATACCTGGGCCTGATGAAAGTGCGAAGATTGTCATAAATTTGATATCTAAAATTATAGATATTATAAATTGAAAATCTTTTTTGTAAATTGCCCTTTAAAGTATTTTAACTTTCCTTAAAGAAATTATTTCTTTATTACTTGTTTTAACGAATTATTGTTTAAATTTGTTAAATATTAAGGTTTCCATTTTCTTTAATGATTAATGAAAAAGCCGCCTGTATTGGAAAGTAACAGTCTGAATTACTATTATTAATCAGATATGGTAAAATATAAAGTTCTGAATCAATATCCTCAAAGCCAAGGTTAAAATTAACAATTTCATTTTTTTGGTAGAAAATATTTTTTTTTGTTCCGTCTTTAAACTTTAATTCAACAATTTGATCTCCCTTATATTTTCTTTTATTTTCTATAACTTTATTTATTTTGTAAATACCTAGCCCACCATAAGCAGATTTAACTTTAATTGGCTCGAGATTTTGATTGAAACTTAACTTTTTCATATCCATGTACTTTTTTTGAAAATCACTTAAAACATTTGAACTAATTTGATCGTTTGGGTTAATTTCTTTAGCTATATCTTTTAATGTTTGTACCCAAAAATCATTCTTGCAATACTTTTCATCTATTAATCCCCACATATCATAATAAGTACCAATCTGATTAGCAAAAACCCCAGCTCTTTTTTTATCCGAAATTAAAAATTGAATAGCTTTTGTAAAACTTTCAATTCCTATTTTTTCAATATTTCTATCATCGAAATCTAATGCAATAAATAAATCACATTTTTTCAACTCATCGTTTTCTTTAATTGTATCAATTATTAAATTTCTAGCATGCTCTAATCTTTTCCCTCTATAAGTATATTTGCTTAAATCTTCTCTAAAAAATAAATAATCTTTTATTTTTGTATGTTTTTTTAATAAATTTTTTGTGTTGTCTTTTGAACCGTTTTCTACAATTATTTTATAAGTTGCATTAAAATATGATGAATAATAATCAATATTAGACATAACCTTTTCGATATACTTTTCACAATCCCTCGCACAACCACCAAAGACCACGTTTAAATCTTTAATTTCTTTTTCTATCATTTTGATATTTCATTAATTGTATTTAATTTTAAAATAAAATTTTTAACAAACAAATCTATATCAAACAAAGGAGATTGAAGCACTTGAGATCTCAATTTTTTTCTTACAATGAGTAATTTTTCAATGTTTGCTTTATTTTTAAATTGTGTTGCAATTGAAATATATTCTTGCTTATTGTTTGCTATATAATTGCTTAATTTTGAATTTTTATTAATGCTATAGCCACATCTTGAGACAAATCTGTCACCTTTCAGAGTAACAACTGGCACACCCATCCATAAAGCCTCGAAGGTGGTTGTAACACCATTATATGGATAAGTGTCAAGACATAAGTCAATATTATTATATTGTTCTAAATGTTTTTTTTTATCTAACTCATAGTTTAAAATTTTAATTCTTTGAGGATTAATTTCTTTTTTAAATTTTTTGATTATATAGTCTTTAAAATTTATATCAGCAGAAGAAGAATTTTTAAGTATTAAATTTGAATTTTCAAATTTATGTAAAATTTCTTCCCACATATTTATAGTATAGCTGGATATTTTTAGAAAATTATTAAAGCAACCAAAGTTAAAATGTTTATTTTTTATATAAGGTAACTCATTTACTTGAACATCTTCCAACTTTGATATCGTATTCCATATATGTGGCATAGATATTAACTTAGACTTGCTATCCTTAAGATCATCTGAAATTATATAGTCATCAACAATCATGTGATCAATTTCTTCTATATGTGTTTCATTACAATAACCTAACCAAGATATCTGTACAGGTGCAGGTTTATTTTTATAAACTTGTAGTCTGTTACCATTTGAATAACCTCCTAAATCAAATAAATAATATATCCTCTTTGAATAAATAAGATCACTAATTTCCTTATCGTTTAAATTAGAAACATCGTTCCATTCGAAGAATGCTTTTTTAAAATTATTAGTGAAATTATCGTCTTTTCTTTCTTTACTTAAATTAAATGCTATAGGTTTTAAATTTTTATCTTTAAGAATCTTTACAAAATCTTTTAAAAAATATCCGACAGAATGTTGTTTCAAATCATAAGATAAAAATCCAATTTTTGATTTATCGTGATCGTTTGGGTTAAATTTATAATTAATTTTATTTTTAAATATTGTTTTATTAAATTTTTCACAATATTTTTTGTATTCATCTTTTGAATAAGTATTTGAATAATTTAAAAGAAAGATTAAAGCAGCTAAATCTTTTGTTTCATATTTCCCGCTATTGATAAGAATTTTATGATAATAAATTGTGTCCTCAATTGTTCCTGCGCCAAAAGTTAAATCAGCTAAATTAAGAATAATGTTATGATCTCCAGGATTTTTAGCGTTATAATCCTTGAGCATATTTATTGTTTGGATAAAATCTTTGTCCAAATAAGCCAACTTCGCCAAATTTAGCAGACTGTGGATGTAATATTTGTCAAGTTTTAAAGCGAAGTTAAAATATTTTTTTGCTTTTGAGTAATTTTTGTTTAATAACTCGATAACACCTAGGATATTATAGTAAAAAGGGTCTTCTTTTTCATTATCGTTAAGTGCTTCTATTTCGAATTTTATACTCTCAAATTGTTTAGATTTATATAAGGTTTCTATTTTCTTTTTAAAATTTATATTCAATTTTTTTAGAATTTAAAAAAATAGTTATGATGGTTTATTCATAGAATTAAAAAATTCAGAATTATTTTTTGTATTTTTAAGTTTAGAATTAATAAATTCTATAGCATCCATTGAACCCATCGGGGCAATTATTCTTCTTAAAACATTCATTTTTTGAAGATCGGCCTTTTCAAAAATTAATTCCTCACGTCTGGTACCAGATTTAGTAATATCTATTGCTGGGAAAATTCTTTTTTCTGAAATCTTTCTATCTAATATTGTTTCACTATTTCCAGTTCCTTTAAATTCTTCAAAAATTACCTCGTCCATTCTGCTACCAGTATCAATTAAAGCTGTAGCAATTATAGTTAGTGAGCCTCCTTCTTCAATGTTTCTTGCAGCACCAAAAAACCTTTTAGGTCTTTGTAAGGCGTTTGCATCAACACCTCCGGTTAAAACTTTTCCAGAACTTGGAACTACAGCGTTATATGCTCTACCAAGTCTTGTAATTGAGTCCAAAAGTATAACCACGTCCTTTTTATGTTCAGTAAGTCTTTTGGCTTTTTCTATTACCATTTCGGCTACAGCCACGTGTCTTTGCGCAGGCTCGTCAAATGTTGAGCTAATCACCTCTCCTTTGACTGTCCTTTGCATATCAGTAACTTCTTCTGGTCTCTCATCAATCAATAAAACCATCAAATAGCATTCTGGGTGATTTGCAGTAATTGAATTGGCGATGCTTTGTAAAATCATCGTTTTGCCAGCTTTTGGAGGAGATATTATTAACGATCTTTGCCCTTTTCCTATTGGACTTACAAGATCAATTAATCTTGGTGTTAAATCTGGTTTTTTTTCAATTTTTGTACTTTCAACCTCCATCATTAATTGTTTGTTTGGATATAACGGAGTTAAGTTATCAAAGGCTATCTTGTGACGAGATTTTTCAGCGTCCTCTAAATTAATTTTGGTTACCTGTAGTAAGGCAAAATATCTTTCACCATCTTTAGGTGCTCTAACTGGTCCCTCAACGGTATCCCCAGTTCTTAAGCCAAATCTTCTTATCTGACTAGGGCTTATATATATATCATCGGGTCCAGGCAGATAATTTGATTCCATTGCTCTTAGGAAACCAAAGCCATCTTGCAACATTTGCAAAACTCCACCACCTGTAATTTCCTCCCCTTTTTCTGCTAATTTCTTTAAGATAGAAAAAAGAATTTCTTGTTTCCTTAAAGTACTAGCGTTTTCAATTCCTAACTCTTCTGCTTGAGAAATGAGATTTTCTGATGATTTTGTTTTAAGTTCTTGAATATTCATAATGTTGGGGGTTTATTTGTTAGATAAGCCAAATATATATACATATTTCTAAATTTCAATACCTATAATGGCTTAAAAACAACAGTAAATATGATTAATATTAATAATATAGTTGGAATTTCGTTAAATATTCTAAAAAATTTTGATGAATATTTATTTTCGTCGATTTTGAATTTGCTCAAGCATACTCCTAAAAAAAAATGATAAGCTGTTAAAATTACTATAAATATTAGCTTTAAAATTAACCACAAGTTATTAAGCTGATCAAACCCAATACTTCCAATCAGTGCTAAACCGAAAATCCACGAAAGTATCATCGATGGCATCATAATATAGTTGTAAAGTTTAAATTCCATAACTTTAAAAACCTCACTTACATTTTTTTCAGCGTTTTTTTCTGAATGATATACAAAAATTCTAGGAAGATATAACAGTCCAGCCATCCAAGATATGACTGCGATTAAATGTAAAGCTTTTAATGTTAAATATAGGTTCATTTATTTATAATATATCTTTCAACCAATGTACTAATAAGTTTTATATGATCATCATTATCATTAAGACACGGCACTACATCAAAATTTGATCCCCCAGCTTTTAGAAAACTTTCCTTTCCTTGAATGGCAATTTCTTCTAACGTTTCAACACAATCGGAAGAGAATCCTGGACAAATTACTAAAATTTTTTTTTTTCCGGTACTTGGAAGTTTTTCTAAAGTCTTATCAGTATAAGGTTGTAACCATTCTTGGGGGCCAAATCTGGATTGAAATGTTGTTTCAATTGGTATTCTAGTAAATTTCTCCTTAATAAGCCTTGTGGTTTTATGGCAATAGCAGTGATAGGGATCCCCCTTTTCAAAGTATTTCTTTGGTATACCATGATATGAAGCTACAATTAAATCAGGCTCCCAGTTTATTAATGCTATTTTATTTTCAATGCTTTTAACTAAAGCATCAATATATAATGGTTCAGACTCATAATGGGGTATAATTTGCAAGCTTGGCTGCCACCTGGTTTTCATCAAAATCCTATAAATTTCATCACAAACTGTTGCTGTGGTTGCTGCTGCATATTGAGGATATAAGGGAAGAATTATTAAGTTTTCACATCCGTCGTTCTGCATTTTAGCTAAAACACTTTTTATGCTTGGATTTCCATATCTCATTGCAAAATCAATCATTAAATTTTTATTTTTAATTTTATTTCTTAGCTTCATTGTTTGACTTTGCGTATAATACCTTAACGGCGACATGTTTTCTTTTTTCATCCATATTTCCTTATAGGCTTTTGCTGTTTTAGAAGGCCTAAAAGTTAAAATAAAAAGATTGAGAATTATTTGCCAAATTATCGGGTTAACTTCTATAACTCTTCTGTCCGATAAAAACTCTTTCAAGTATTTACGGATATCAAGCCAGCTAGTAGAATCAGGTGTTCCAAGGTTAACTATTAAAATTCCAGTTTTACCATAATTAATTTTAGGATGATCTTTCATTAAACTTTCTTACTATCTTAATTAAATATTGTATCATATTTGGATCAGTTTGAGGTAGAACCCCATGTCCTAAATTAAATATATATGGGTGATTTTCGAAAACACTTAGATAATAATTAGTAATCTTTTCTAAGTTTTTTTTACCAGTTAATAAAATTTTTGGGTCCATACCTCCTTGTATTGGTATGCTTATATTTTTAATTATATCTTTAGGGTTTACATTGTAATCAATGTTAATTGCATCTGGCTTTACTGCATTTGTATAATTTGCATAATTTTTAATATTTCTTGGGAAACAAATACAGGGCACATTTAAAGATTTGGTAAATTTTACTAACTTCTTAGTTGGTTCATAAATGAATTCATTTAAGTTTCTTTTACCAACCAATCCTGCCCAACTATCAAATATTTGAATAATATTGGCTCCACTTTTGATTTGGTCTTGTACATGAAATATTAAATACTTATTAATATATTTCAGAAGATCTTTTATTAAAGATTTATCGGAAAAAACTTTATTTAGCTTCCTTTTTGGAGAAGACCTGTTTAACATGTATACTAATATTGTCCATGGGCCACCAACAAATCCTATTAAATCTTTGTTTTTTAAAATTTTATCTTTCTTAACTTTATAAATAGAATTGTAAATTGGCTCTAATTTTTTTCTAAAGGTCTTGCGATTACAAATTTTAATTTCATCAGAGGTTATTGGTCCCAAGAAAGGACCAAAATTTTTTTTAAATTCAACTGTTTGACCCAATCCAAATGGAACCACCAGTATATCAGAAAAGATAATTGCTGCATCGAGATTATATCTTTTTATTGGTTGTAATGTAATATTTTTAACTTTATCGGAGTCTAAGCATAACTTAATAAAGTTTGGATTCTTTTTTCTTATTGTCCTGAATTCAGGTAAATGTCTTCCTGCTTGTCTCATTAGCCATAAAGGCTTTGTTGATTTATCTTTATTCTTAATAACTTTTGTTAAAGGAGTCATATAAAATATATAATTAAGTTTATTTTAATAGTATATTAACTTGTTAATAATGGTGAAAACTTTTTATCAACACCTTTTATATAAATTTTCCACAAGATAAAATTAACATTTGATTATTTAACTTATATATAAAATCATTCTTATTTCGATTAATTATATATTGTTAATATTAATTATACATGTGACTAAAAATGTTGATTAAGTGGGTTTTTTTCATTCAAAGGACATAAATATTCAATTTCCTATAAAATAAGTTTATTATTAACTTTTAATATACAAATTATACATGATTAATTTATATCAAATATATCTAATATCTGACTCAACGGGTGAAACCTTGGATAGAATCTTTTTAGCTTTGAAAGCTCAATTTAATAACTTCCATTATAAAACTAACCACTTTTCATTCACCAGGACTGAAAATCAAATTATTAAAATACTGGAGAACTGTAAAAAAAAAGAAAAAACAATAATACTTTACACAATAGTTGACAATAAGCTTAGTAAATTTTTGAAAGATAAAGCTAAAGAAAAAAGCATCCCATGTTTTAGTGTATTAGGTGATTTAATAGAAAGCTTTTCAAATTTGTTAAATCAAGATGCTTTAAATGTACCAAGTAGACAACACATCATGAATGATGAATATTATAAAAAAATTGATGCTATCCAATTTACAATGAATCATGATGATGGAAATGCAATAGAAGACATAGATAAATCTGACATAATATTAATAGGAGTTAGTAGAACTAGTAAAACGCCAACCTCTATTTATTTAGCCAACAAAGGTTATAAAGTATCAAATATTCCAATTGTGAACAATAGTTCTATACCTGAGAAAGTTAAAAAAAATAAATTGAAAAAGTGTATAATTGGTTTGATAGCAGAACCAGAAAGGCTTGTTGAAATAAGGAAAAATAGAATGACTAGCCTTAAAGAGACCGGTAATCAAAAATATACAAACCTACAAAAAATTTATGAAGAAGTTAGAAGTTCAAAAAATACTTTCTCGAAGTTTAAATGGCCAACAATTGATGTAAGTAGGAAATCCGTTGAAGAAACAGCAGCTTCTGTTATTAAAATATACGAAATAAGCAGAAAAAATGCCTGATATTATTTTAGCTTCGAAAAGTAAAGTAAGAAAAACAATACTTGAAAAAAATAAAATAAGTTGCACAGTGAAACCATCAAACGTAGACGAAGAACCAATTAAAACCAGCCTTTTAAAAGAAGGCGCCTCTCCAGAGGTAATTTCAAAAAATTTAGCAGAACTTAAGGCAAATAAAGTCAGCCAAAAAATGAGTCAAAACTTAGTTTTAGGTGCAGATAGCGTAATCGACTTAGAGGGAGAACTAATATCTAAACCAGTAGATAGAGATGAAGCTTTTAAGATATTGAAAAAATTAAATGGTAAAAAACATTATCTAATTAGCTCAGTTTGCATCTCAAAAAATGGTTCGATGTTATGGAACTATACAGACAAGGCCGAATTAACAATGAAAAAGATGACCGATAATGATCTTAAAGATTATCTGTCAAAAATTACTGACGAAGCTCTTTATTCGTATAACGTATATCAGATTGAAAGCGAGGGTAGAAATTTGTTTACTAAAATAGACGGAGATAAAGATACAATTATGGGGCTCCCAATCAAAAAAATTAAAGAATATTTAATTACATGAAAAATTCTTTAATTTCATTACTTATAATTGTTTTTTCTACATATTTTTTGGTAGAATTTATTGGAGACAGATTAATTAAGAATATATTACAAAAAAATATTTCCAGCACATTAAATAGAGATGTATTAATTAAAAAATTAAATATTAACTACTTAAGTGGTGAAGCTAGGGGAAAAGACATCAGTCTATTAAATAACAAATTTGATGGATATTTATTAAAAATTGACTCTGTAGAGGTAGACCTAGATGCATTTTCAATTTTCTCTAATAATATTATTATTAATGATGTTTTATTAGAAAATATAAAAGTTAATTATTACTTTAATTTTTCTGAACAAATAATTTCTGATAATGTACGATCCTTAAAAAAAAATCTTGAAAATAAAAACACATATTCTCGATCGCATAAATATTTTAATATAAAAAATTTAGATGCTAAAAATATTTCTTTATCTGCTTTCTCACCAAATTTAAATATTGAAAAAACTATAAGATTAGATGATATGAATTTTAATAATGTCGGGAACACAAATGAGAGTAGGGACTATAAAGATATATTAAAAGATGTATTCATTGACACAACAGAAATAATAAAAGAAAAAATATTTAATGAAAATTTTTTAGAAAAACTCGAAAATTTTGACCCAAATCAGTTAGAAGATAAAGTTAAAGACAAATTAAAAAATAAACTTAAAAAAATATTTTAATGAAAAAATATTTAGTTATAGGAAATCCAATAGAACATTCTTTATCCCCAAAACTCCATAATTATTGGATAAAAAAAAATAATTTAAATGCGTCTTATGAAAAAAAGTTAATTTCAGAAAATGATATTGGAAATATTATTTCAAAAATAAAATCTGAAGAAATTACTGGAATTAATGTTACAGTTCCATTTAAAAACAAAGTTGTAGAGTATATGGACGTTCTGACAAAGGAAGCAAATGAAACTAATTCTGTTAACACTATTTATTTAAAAGACCAAAAAATCATTGGTCATAATACTGATATAGCTGGGTTCGAGCTAGGCATAAGATCTTATGGATATGATGTTAAAAAAAAAAATATTTTTATATTCGGAGCTGGCGGTGTAGTTCCATCATTAATAGTGGCACTTAAAAAAATGGGAGCGATGAAGATACTATTGTATAATAGAACTGTTTCAAAGTCTGAAAATATAAAAAAATTATTTAATGATATTTCAATTATTGAAAAACAAAATATCCCAAATGATGTAGACATGTTAATAAATGCTTCAAGTCTTGGGATTAATAAAAATGATAAAATTGATTTAAACTACGAAAAAATTGGTACAAATAAATTTTATTATGACGTTATTTATAATCCTGCGGAAACTTTTTTTTTAAGTCAAGGTAAAAAATTTGGAAACAAAGTTGAGAACGGAAAAAAAATGTTTATTTATCAAGCACACCAAGCATTTGCTATATGGCATAACGTTTTACCAAAAATAGATGAAGAAGTAGAAAGACTTCTGGATGAATAATGATTAGAATTGCTATAGTTGGAGATGTTGGATCAGGAAAAACTTATATTGCCAAATTATTTGGTTTTCCAGTTTTTAACGCAGATAAGAATGTGGCAGAAATTTATAAAAAAAGCAGACTTGTTTATAAAAAACTTAAAACAAAATTGCCAGAATATATAGTCTCTTTTCCTGTTAAAAAAAGTCATATAAGTAATGCTATAAGAAATAATCCAAGAAATATTAAATTAGTATCTAAGATAATTCATCCAGTTGTTAGAAAAAGAATGAGAGAGTTCTTGAGAAAAAACAGCTCTAAAAAGGCAGTTGTTTTAGATATCCCTTTATATTTTGAGAATAATTTAAATAGAAACAAAGACATCGTAATTTTTGTAAGCTCAAGGAAAGAGCTTATTAATAGAGCTTTAAAAAAGAGGAATAAATCAAATTTAAAACTTTTAAAAAAACTATCTAAATTACAATTACCTCTAGAAAAAAAGAAAAAAAAATCAGATTATGTTATTAAAAATTATTTTAATAAAGCAGATATAAAAAAAAAAGTTAATATAGTAAAAAGACAAATATTTTTATAATGAAAGAAGTAATTTTAGATACAGAAACAACAGGTCTTGATGTTAAAGATGGACATAGGTTAGTAGAGATAGGATGTTTGGAAATTGATAATTTTGTTTTAACATCAAAAAAATTTCATTGCTTTTTAAATCCTGAAAGAAAGGTGTCCGAACAAGCACTAAAAGTTCATGGTTATACCGATTCATTTTTATCAACACAAAAAAAATTCTCTGAAATAGCAGATGAATTTCTAAACTTTATTGAAGGTAAAAAACTAGTTATTCACAATGCTAATTTTGATCTTTCCCATCTAAATAACGAGTTAGCAATTTTAGGTAAAAAAAAAATTAGTTTTCAAAACGTTATAGATACACTTGAATTAGCAAGAAAAAAATTTCCAGGAGCTCAAAATAGTCTAGATGCTTTATGTAAAAGATTCAAAATAGACAATTCTGTAAGAGTAAAACATACAGCACTTGTAGACTGTGAGCTTCTTTCAAGAGTTTATGTTAATTTGACTGGCCAAAAAGAGCCTACTTTTGACCTAAAAATAGGGGAGAATAATATTGGGTCAGAAGATAATAATAAAAAAATTAAATATTATAATAAAGTCATTAAACCAACAGAACAGGAAATTAAATTACACAAAAATTTTCTTAAAACTAATCTTAAAAAAAATTTTTTTAATTAAATTTTTCGTTAAATAATTTTGTAAAATCTACTTTTTTTTCAAATTTTATACCCGGGTAACCAGAGTCTGTAATCATATTAATTAATATTTTTTCAAGTTTTGGAAATATTTCAGTCTGAACATCACAAAGTATTATTTTTTGCAGATCTTTTTTTTCTTTAATATCATCACCTATTTTTACAATTGAACTATAAATAACCTCAAAATAAGATTTTTTTGGATCTCCTTTTTTATCTTGAAATTTTAGCTTTGTATTTACTTCTATTAGTTTATTTTTTAGAGGTTTTGAATTTATATCAATATCAAGCTCATATTTTGAAATATTATCTTTAGTATATAAATAACTTTCCACGTTAGGTGTTTCGCTTGATAAATCTTTAATATATCCAGAAAGTATTTTAAATTTTTCACTCATTTTTTGTCATCTATATCTTCTGACTCACCTTCGATAAAGTCTTCATTTAATTTTTTTTCTTTCGAATATTGTGTCGAAAATTTTTTAAATATCAATTTTCTTGTTAAAGGAAATATTATTAAAAAACCGACTAAATCTGTGGCAAAACCAGGTATAATTAATAACAAAGCAGCAAAAGCAAGAGCAGCACCAGAAATTATTTCATAAATAGGCAATTCATTTCTCATAATTTGACCCACCCCTGATTTCAAAGTGTTAAAACCTTCATACCTTGCGTAAAAGATACCTACAAAAGCCGTAATAAAAATTAGGGATATTGTGTAGAAAGCTCCAATTTTCCCTCCAATCTCTATAAAAAGATAAATTTCGATTAAAGGAATTAAAATTATAGTAAATAATATCGCGTTCATTTGTCTTTTAGTTAATTTGTTAGTTGAAATTAAATAACATAGTAAATATTATTGTACTATGAATTATAGTTTCGAGTATATAGATATAATACTTCTTGCCATGATTGCGGGTTTTATTTTCTTGCGATTAAGAGGTATTTTGGGGAAAAAAACCGGTTATGAGGAGAAAATGTCAGCCAGCTTTGCCCATGATTTCCCTACGGATGCTCCGAAAAAACCAATCAATCAAAAAACATTTGATGAAAATGCAAAAAAAGATTTTCTTGTAGGCGCCAAGATAGCTTATGAAACAATCATAACAAGTTTTTCGTCTGGTAATCTTAAGAATGTAAAAGAGCTTTTAGATAAAAAAGTTTATGAACAATTTGATGAAGCAATAAAATCACGTAATGCAACTGGCCAGGTATCTGAAACAACATTTATTGGTATACATTCTGCTGAAATTAAAAATCATGATAATAAAAAAGGATTTCTGCAAGTGACCGTAAGTTTCGTGAGTGAAATAATTTCATGTGTAAAGGATAAGGACAACAAAATTTTATCCGGTGATCCAAAAAAGATTAAAAAAGTATTTGATACTTGGACATTTTCGAAAGAAATTAACTCAACTAATCCTAACTGGTTATTAATAAACACCGAAGCTTGATAAAAAAAATTTCTGAGAAAGATAAAAAAGACTGGGAAAATTTTATAAATAAAAATGAAAAAGTTGACGATAAAGATAATTTTTTAAAAAAAAATTTAAACAACACAGATCACATGGAAATAGATTTACATGGTTATTCTTTGGATGAGGCTAATAAAAAGATATTTGAATTTATTAACGAATGTTATGAAAAAAATATTAAATCTATAAATATCATTACAGGCAAAGGTTTAAGATCAAAAAATGTTGAGGATCCATATTCTTCAGCAGATTTAGGGATGTTAAAGAATTCAGTGCCAAATTTTATAAAAAATAATTCAGAATTAATGAGTAAAATTAAACATATTAACTTTGATGATGTTGTGTCAAAAAATAAAGGTAATTTTAATATTTACTTAAAAAAAAACTAATTTTATGAAAAATTTCAAACCAAGAATAAAAGCAAGGTTAAGAAAAAGTAAAATTGATATTAAAAAAAAGCTCACGGTTGTGGCTGAAAAGGCAAAAATTGTAAAAAATAAAACTGATTTAAAAACAAATATTCAAAATTTCTTTGATTGGGTCAAGGGTGCTGAGCTTGTAGAATTAGAGAAATGTAATATTTCTGAAGATCCAGTTAGACCAGAATTAGATAATACATTCAGAACTAATTATGGTAGAAAAATATTCGGAGTAAAATTCAAAGATGAAATTTATGCAGTAATGTGTTTTGCATTCACAGATGAGATCCCTAAATCTGTTAAAGAACTTGATTTATTCAGCCAAGATGCTTTTCTAAAAAATGTTCAAAGAGACCCAGATAAAGTTGGCAGAATAGCAATTGCTTATACAGTTTGGTCTAAGAAAAAAGGTGGTGGTAAACTTATTGTAAAAGAGGTTTACAAAATGATTAAAAAATCTAATCATTTAAACAGATTAGTGACACTGTCACCTTTGACAGATATGGCTAGAAAGTTCCATCTTAGAAATGGTGCAGTAGAATTACAAGTTAATGAAACTACACAAAACTTTGAATATAAAGTTATAAAATAAACTTAGATAAATCAGTATCTTTTACTAATTCACCTAAATTCTTTTTAATATAATCAGAATCTACCACAATTTTCTCTCCTGATCTGTCGGTTGCAGTAAAGCTTATTTCATCCAAAACTCTTTCGATAATAGTATGAAGTCTTCTTGCTCCTATATTTTCTACAGTTGAATTTACCTCTGTAGCAATATTGGCTATTGTATCAATTCCATCATCAGAAAATTCCAAGTCTACATTTTCTGTTTTTAGCAATGCTTTGTACTGTTTTATTAAACTGTTATCTGGTTCCTTCAAAATTTTTTTAAAATCTTCACTTGTCAAAGCTTCAAGCTCAACTCTGATTGGCAAACGTCCCTGTAATTCTGGTAGAAGATCTGAGGGTTTAGCTAATTGAAATGCGCCTGAGGCAATAAAAAGTATGTGATCAGTTTTAATAGGACCGTATTTAGTGCTTACGGTTGTACCTTCTATTAAGGGTAACAAATCTCTTTGTACTCCTTCTCTTGAAACATCGCCACCAACTCTATCAGTTCTAGCCGAGATTTTATCAATTTCGTCGAGAAATACGATACCGTTATTTTCAGTAGAATTTTTTGCAGATTTAATAATCTTATCTTGTTCAATAAGTTTATCAGATTCTTCATTGATCAATATTTCATGAGATTCTTTGACAGTCATTTTTTTCTTTTTGGCTTTATTGCCCATACCTTTACCAAGCATCTCACCAATATTTATCATGCCAACATTTGCTCCAGGCATTCCAGGTATTTCAAATGAGGGCATAGTGTTTGCTTCGTTTACTGCAATTTCAATTTCATTATCGTCTAAGTCACCATTTCTTAATCTTTTTCTAAAGCTTTCTCTTGTAGCAACACTTGCTTTATTTCCAACGATTGCATCTAGCACCTTTTCTTCTGCTTGCTTTTGAGCTTGTGCGTAAACTTCTTTTCTCTTTTTAACCTTCTCCATAGCAATAGCTATTTCTAGTAAATCTCTAACTATTTGTTCAACGTCTCTACCTACATAACCAACTTCGGTGAATCTTGTAGCTTCTACTTTTACAAATGGCGCCTCTGCAAGTTTTGATAATCTTCTTGATATTTCAGTTTTACCAACCCCAGTAGGTCCAATCATTAAAATATTTTTTGGCAAAACTTCATCTTTCATATCACCTTTTAAAGCTTGTCTTCTCCACCTATTTCTTAGCGCAATAGCCACAGCTCTTTTAGCTTTAGTTTGTCCAACAACAAATCTGTCTAATTCTGATACTATTTCTCTTGGAGAAAGAGAATTTACGAATGATTCGTCTTGACTATTTTTATCTTTAGGGACTAAAGGTGTTACGTTGTTTTTTTCCATTATATCTTTTCCATGTTTATATTGTCATTTGTAAATACACATATTTCAGAAGCAACTTTGATCGCTTTTTTTGCAATTTCCTCTGCTGACATGTCAGTATCCATTAATACTTTTGCTGATGCTAAAGCATAATTTCCACCTGACCCAATTCCAATTACGTCACCTTCAGGTTCTAGAACATCGCCTGTTCCTGAAATTATAAAACTTTTTTCTTTGTCACCGATAGCCATTAATGCCTCTAGTCTTCTTAAATATTTGTCTGTTCTCCAATCCTTTGCAAGCTCAACAGCAGCTCTTGTTAAATTACCCGCATGTTTTTCCAACTTCGACTCTAGTCTTTCGAATAAAGTTAGTGCATCCGCTGTTGATCCAGCAAATCCTGCGATCACATTTCTTTTCTCAATTTTTCTAACTTTGTTTGCTGTTCTCTTGATGACAGTATTTCCCATACTTACCTGCCCATCACTAGCAACTACAACGTCCTTATTTTTTCTTACTAAAACAATTGTTGTCATACATATTAGATGGACATTAATTTCTATAATTCAAGTTCTTGATTACTTTTATTGATATAAGCAAATAATGAATATATACGTATTAAAATAATGAAGAGAAAAGCTGATATTACTAGAAAAACAAAAGAAACATCGATTAAGGTGGAACTTAATATCGATGGTAAAGGTCAATACAAAATTGACACAGGAATAGGTTTCCTTGATCACATGCTTGAGCAACTATCAAAACATTCTTCAATTGATCTTAAAGTAAAAGCAAAGGGAGATACTCATATTGATTTACATCACACAACTGAGGACACAGGAATTGCTATTGGCGAATGTTTGAAAAAAGCGTCAAAAAATTTTGTTGGAATAAAAAGATATGCACACGCCTTGTTACCAATGGATGAAACATTAACAAGGGTAGCAATTGATATGTCTAATAGACCATATCTTATTTGGAATGTTAAATTGAAGGTTGAAAAATTAGGTGAAATGGACACTGAATTATTTAAAGAATGGTTCCAAGCTTTTGCTCAATCTGCTGGAATAACTATGCACATTGAAAATATTTATGGCGACAACAGCCACCACATCATCGAATCTTGTTATAAAGGACTTGCTAGATCACTAAGAGCAGCACTTGAATTAGACCCTAAAAATAAAAATAGAGTGCCCTCTACAAAAGGTTCTTTATAAAAAAAAGAATTAATGAAAGTCACAATCGTTGATTATAGCTCTGGCAATATAAGCTCTGTAATAAATTCATTTAAAGAGGTTGCACAAAACAAAGCAACAATAGAGGTAACATCAGACTTAAGTAAAATTAAATCTTCTGACAAAATTGTTTTACCAGGACAAGGGTCATTTAAAAGTTGTGTAGATGCTTTAAAAAAAATCAACGGTTTAAACGATACTTTAAATGAATTTGTTATAGCAAATAAAAAGCCACTTCTGGGTATTTGCGTAGGATTGCAAATGTTTGCAGATGTTGGTTATGAAGAAACCGAAACAAAAGGTCTAGGATGGATTTCAGGTAAAGTATCAAAAATAGACAACCAGAACGGCAAATTCAAACTACCACACATAGGCTGGAACCAAATAAACATTTTGAAAGATAGTAGAATTTTTAAAGAAGTAGAAAATAATTCACATATGTACTTCGTTCATAGTTATGAATTCTTACCTAAAGATAATAAAGTTATTTCAGCAATTACTGATTATTCAACAAAAGTTGTTTGTTCAGTAGAAAAAGAAAATATATTTGGAACACAATTTCACCCAGAAAAAAGTGATAAAAATGGATTAAAAATAATAAGTAATTTTATAAATTTATAAATGAAAATATTTCCAGCAATAGATATTAAAGATGGAAAATGTGTAAGGTTAATTAAAGGAGATTTTAAAAAAAAAACTGAGTACAAAATGTCTCCATTTGAACAAGCCGGTGAATACAAGGATCATGGTTTCAAGAATTTACATATTGTTGATCTCGATGGAGCTTTGAAGGGTGAAACAGTAAACATTAATACTATTCAGGATATAGTTAGTAAATTTGATCTTAAAGTTGAGATAGGTGGTGGAATTAGAAATCTTGATAGCATTCAAAAATATGTTGATACTGGTGCTGAGAAAGTAATTTTAGGAAGTGCTGCTATAAAAGATAAAAAATTTTTAAAAGAAGCATGTGAAAATTTTCCAAATAAAATTGCATTAGGCTTAGATGCTCAAGACGGATATTTATCAGTATCTGGATGGAAGGAAAATTCTAATCAATTAGCTTTAGATTATTTGAATGAAGTAAATGATTATGGGGTTAGCAGAATTATTTATACTGACATAAATAAAGATGGAATGAAGCAAAGTCCGAATTTTGACGAAACATCAAAAGTTGCTTCTAAATCTAATTGTCCTGTAATTATATCTGGCGGGGTTTCTTCAATAGGTGATATTAAAAAAGCAAAAGGTTTAAAAAATATTGAAGGTATAATAGTCGGAAAAGCAATTTATGATGGCGATATTAAATTAGAAGAACTTGTAAAAGAAGATGCTTAAAAATAGAATAATTCCTTGTTTGGATGTAAAGAATGGTCGTGTTGTAAAAGGCATCAACTTTGTTAATCTTAAAGATGCAGGAAATCCAGTAGAACAAGCAAAAATTTATAGCGACGGTGGTGCTGATGAAATTTGTTTTTTAGATATTACAGCTTCAAACGAAAACAGAGATACCATTTATGATGTTGTAGAGAAAACCTCTAAGAAATGTTTTGTCCCTTTAACAGTCGGCGGAGGAGTTAGAAACATAGAAGATATAAGTAAATTACTTAATTGTGGAGCAGATAAAGTTTCAATAAATACAGCTGCCGTAAATGATAAAAAGGTTGTCATCGATAGTTCTAAAAAATTTGGATCCCAATGCATCGTGGTTGCAATAGATGCAAAAAAAAATGGAGATGTATGGGAAATTTATACTCATGGTGGAAGAAACAAAACTGGAATTGATGCAATTAAATTTGCAAAAGAAATGGAAAAAAGTGGAGCTGGGGAATTACTTGTAACATCAATGGACAGAGATGGAACTCAGGTTGGGTACGATATAGATTTAATGTCTAAAATTTCATCTGCTGTAAATATTCCTGTAATAGCATCTGGTGGAGTTGGTACTCTTGACCATTTAGTTGAAGGTATAAAATTGGGTAATGCGAGCGCTGTATTAGCAGCTTCAATTTTTCATTATGGCAAATATTCTATAAAACAGGCAAAGGAATATTTGGATTCAAAAGGAATTCCAGTTAGAATTTAACATGTTTAAAACTTTAGAAGATTTAGTTAATATAATTAGAGACAGAAAATCGTCTCAAGATGCTAGTTCTTACACTACAAAATTGCTTAAAGACAAATCTTTATCTGTAGAAAAGGTTAAAGAAGAGGTTGGTGAACTTATAGAAGCCGTAGAAAATAATTCAAATAAAGTTCACGAGGCAGCTGATGTTCTTTATCATTTATTGGTTTATCTAGAAGGAAATGGCGTCCGTATTGAGGATATCATGCATGAATTAGAAAAAAGGAATAAAAAAAAAGAGTCTTAAAAAGACAAAATTAGTGTTAGCCTTCCTTAAAATTAAATTCATTTATGAGCCACAAATTTTATAAACCTGCAAAATCCAGACTTCAAAGAAGTGAATTAGCAGTTCCAGGCTCATCACCAAAAATGTTTGAAAAAGCTTTAAATTCAGATGCAGATTATGTTTTTTTAGATTTAGAAGATGCAGTTTCTCCAAATGATAAAGTCGCTGCAAGAGCAAATGTTATTAAAGCTTTAAATGAAATTAATTGGAGGGATAAAGGTAAAACTATTTCTGTTAGAATTAATAGTTTAGATACTCATTACATGTACAGTGATTTAATTGAACTTGTAGAACAAGCCGGACAAAATATTGATACCATACTTGTTCCAAAAGCAGGAACAGAAAGTGATGTTTATATGGTAGATTGTTTGCTTACTCAAATAGAAACAAATAAAAAAATTAAACATAAAATAGGAATAGAATGTTTAATCGAAACTGCTTTAGGCATGTCTAATATTAAAGAAATTGCAAAATCAAGTGAAAGGTTGGAGGCGCTACATTTTGGTGTAGCTGACTATGCTGCAAGTCTTAGAGCAAGAACTGTTGTGATAGGTGGATTAAATCCAGATTATCCAGGAGATCAGTGGCATCATGGATTATCAGAATTAGTTATGACATGTAGAGCATATGGTCTTAGAGCAATAGACGGACCATTTGGAGATTTTAATGATCCAGATGCTTATATTGCTTCTGCAAAAAGAGCTGCAGCTATTGGTATAGAGGGTAAATGGGCAATACATCCATCACAAATAGATTTGGCAAATAAAGTTTTTTCACCACCAGAAGCTGAAGTTAAAAAAGCAAAAAGGATTATTGAAGAATTAGATAAAGCAGCAAAAGAGGGAAAAGGTGCAGCTCAATTAGACGGAAGAATGATCGATGCCGCATCTGCACGAATGGCTGAAAATATTGTAGATATAAATAAAAAAATAGAGGACAAATAAAATGGATATTCACGAGTACCAAGCAAAAAAAATTCTCGCAGGATTTGGAGTTGCGGTACCAAGAGGCGGAATAGTTTATAGCCCAGAAAATGCAGAAAACAAAGCTAGAGAACTTGGTGGATCTAAGTGGGTTGTAAAAGCACAAATCCATTCAGGAGCAAGAGGTAAGGCTGGTGGAATTATAGTTTGCAACAGTGAATTAGAGGTCGCTCAAGCGACAGATAAACTTTTAGGTAAAAAACTAGTTACAAATCAGACAGGACCCGAAGGAAAGATTGTTAATAGAGTTTATATTGAAGAGGCAACTAATATTAAAAAAGAATTATACCTTGGACTTGTTTTTGATAGAAGCTCTGAGTCTATAATGGTAGTTGCTTCCACAGAAGGTGGAATGAGCGTTGAAGAAATTTCAAAACAAAAACCTGAATCAATAATTAGATCAAAAATTGAGGTAGCTGTTGGTATGCAACAATTTCAAGCAAGAGAAATTGCTTTTGGTCTTGGAATAGAGCCTAAGCTGATTTCTAGAATGGCTGAGGCAATAACAGGTTGCTATAGGGCTTTTAGTGAGCTTGATGCTACTATGGTCGAGGTAAATCCACTAGTAATTTCAAACCAAGAGCAAATTTTAGCTTTGGATTGTAAAATGAGTTTTGATAATAATGCATTATTTAGAAGAAACCAAATTTCAGAATTAAGGGATAAGACCCAAGAGAATGCAAGTGAAGTTTATGCGTCTGATAGAGGTCTTAATTATGTAAGCCTAGATGGTAATATTGGAAATATTATCAATGGGGCTGGTTTAGCTATGGCTTCAATGGATATGATAAAACTTGCAGGCGGAGAACCAGCAAATTTCCTAGATGTCGGTGGAGGAGCAACACCTGAAAAAATTGTTAAGGCATTTAAATTAATTTCAATGGATAAAAAAGTAAAAGTTATTTTAGTAAATATTTTTGCAGGAATAAATAGATGTGATTGGGTTGCTGAGGGAATAGTGCAGGCCCTTCAAAAAATAGAAATTAAGGTACCGTTGGTGATACGATTAGCTGGAACAAATGTTGAAAAAGGAAATAAAATATTAAAAGATAGTAAAATTAATTATATTGAAGCAAATACTTTGGAGGACGCAGCAAATAAAGCAGTAAAAGCGCTAGGAAAATAAATGTCAGTCTTAATTGATAAAAACACGAAGATATTAATCCAAGGATTTACTGGAAAGATGGGAACTTTTCATGCGGAGGAAATGATTAAGTATGGATCAAATGTTGTAGGTGGTGTTACTCCAGGCAAAGGTGGGTCTAAACATTTAAATTTACCAGTTTTTAACACCGTAAAGGAGGCAGTGGAAACCACTGGTGCCTCTGCTTCAATATTATTTGTACCTCCAGCTTTTGCTGCAGATTCCGCAATGGAGGCAGCCGATGCGGGTATAAAAACATGTGTTGCCATCGTTGATGGCATACCATCACATGATATGATTAGAATAAAACGGTATATGAGAAGATATTCTAGAGTACAGAAAATGACTTTAGTTGGACCTAACTGCGCAGGTGTAATCAGCCCAGGTAAAGCAATGCTTGGAATTATGCCAGGTCATATTTACAAAGAAGGGAAAGTAGGAATTATTGGTAGATCAGGAACTCTTGGTTATGAAGCTGCTCAACAAATGAAAAATTTAGGCATTGGAATTTCAACAAGTGTTGGAATAGGAGGAGACCCGATTAATGGAAGTTCTTTTAAAGATATTTTAGAAAAATTTGAAGAAGATAAAGAAACGGATGCAGTTTTAATGATTGGTGAAATTGGTGGACCACAAGAAGTTGCAGCTGGAAAGTTTGCAAAAGAAAACATGAAAAAACCCGTAATAGCTTATATTGCTGGTTTAACAGCTCCAAAAGGCAGAGTTATGGGACACGCAGGCGCCATAGTTTCAGCATATGGAGAAAGTGCTGTCGAAAAAGTGGAGCTTTTAAAAGAGTGTGGGGTTACGATTTCTAAAAACCCTTCAGTTATGGGGGAAACTGTTAAATCAGTACTAGTTAAAAAATAGAATGAGCAAATTTAAGATCATTGCTTTTTTAGTTTTAGGCTTCATTGTTTATAAAGTTTTTGTTGCAGTAAAAGATTTTGAAGTAGGCCTTGATAAAAGGATAGAGAAAGTTGAAGCTTTAGGTATAGGTGAAGAAGAGGAAGTAATTGGTTTAATGATGTACTTGGGAGACCCCGAAGATCTAGTATTAGTAGAACACCTATTAGTCAAAAATAGATCAAAATGTCTAGATATGAAAAAGAATGCAGAAGAAGTCTCAAATGCTTATTATGAATGTGCTAAATTAAATGCTATTGTTAAAGAGGGAAAAATTATTACAGTGATTGAGGAACTTGAAGTTTTGTAATGAGATATGATGATGATAATATTTTCGCTAAAATTTTAAGGGGAGAAATTCCTTGCAAGAAGATATATGAAGACGAATTTGTTTTATCTTTTCATGATATAAACCCCCAAAAAAAAATTCATGCATTGGTTATTCCAAAAGGAAAGTATACTGATTTAGATGATTTTTGTAAAAATGCCTCTTCAAAAGAAATGGTGGGAATATTTAAGGGAATCGAAATAGTTTCGAAAAAACTTGGTATTTCAATTGAAGGTGGAAAAGGCTATCGAGCCCTGACTAATATTGGTGAAGATGGTGGTCAAGAAGTTCCACATTTACATTTTCATTTATTTGGTGGAGAAAAAGTTGGGAAAATGGTTTCATGATAGAAAATATTGAAAGGTTTTACCTTGAAATAAAATCGATAAAGAACTTGAAAATAAAAATTGTGCCATCGGATAATTTTACAATAAAAGAGGCAAGTAAAAATAATTTTGATTTAAATAAGTTTTTTTACAAACAAATTGGAAAAAAACATCAATGGGTTGATAGATTGATTTGGCTAGATAAAAATTGGATGGATTATATTTCAAATAAAAACTTGAAAACATTTATTTTACAAAAAAATAATGAGTATATTGGTTATTTTGAACTTATTTTTCACAAAAATGACTGCGAAATAGCATATTTTGGTATTTTGGAGGAACATATTGGTAGAGGTTATGGAGGTTTCTTGCTTTCAGAAGCTTTAAAAATTGGTTTAAAGAATTCTAATAGAGTATGGGTTCATACCTGCACATTGGATCATCCGAATGCAATAGAAAATTATAAGTCTAGGGGAATGAAAATTTTTAAGACAGAAATTTTAAAAAGAAGAGCCATCTAGGAGAAATAACTTGATTATTTGGATAGCATCATACCCTAAAAGCGGTAACACTTGGGTTAGATCTATAATCTCCTCCTATTTTTTTTCGAATACAGGAGATTTTGATTTTAGTTTGTTAAAAAAGATTTCGTTATATCCCGGACCGAAATACTTTAAAAAAAACATCGATAAACCAGGTGAGGTAAGTTTATATTGGGAAGATTCACAAAGAAATATAATACAAAGTGAACAACAAACATTTCTAAAAACTCACAATGCTTTAGTGGCATTAAATAATAGAAGTTTTACGACAGAAAAAACTACTCTTGGTGCAATTTATATAATTAGAGATCCTAGAAATATATTATCATCACTTAAAAATCACTATGGATTTAATGATTATAATGAAACATTTGAGTTTATGAAAAACAAAAAAAAATACATCTGGGATGTTAGAAAGAAAAATGATTTCAGTGGGTTCCAATTTCTTGGATCATGGACAGATCACTATAAATCTTGGATTGAGAATACAAAATTCAAAACCCTTATAATAAAATACGAAGATTTAGAGAAAGATTGTTATTCCACTTCTCATAAAATAATTAAATTCATATTAATGCTAAATGGACAAAATACAAAAGTAGATGAAAAAAAAATTTTTAGATCAATACAAACAACAAAATTTGATATTTTAAAAAAAAAAGAGAACGACACAGGTTTTGAGGAAAGTATTAAAATTAATGATATAAAAAGATCTTTTTTCTTCTTAGGCCCTGAAAATAATTGGGAAAATAAACTTCCAAAAGAAATATTATCTAAAGTTGAAAATGAATTTAAGGAAGGGTTAAATTATTTCAATTATTTGTAGGAGAAGGTAGTTTAAATTGATCTTTCTTTATCTGAACGTTTTTCTCCAAATTAAATAAATAAGTGATTACTAAATTTTGATATATATCCACATTTTGCCATCCAACTAAATTATAAGAACTTATATCGAAAAAAATATTAATTTGATTATCTCCCTCTACAAACTTGTATCTTAAATATTTATTATCTACAATATCGCCTTTATTAGATCTGATTTTCTGAAGTAAAAAATTCTTATCTAAAATTAAATTAAAAGCAGTTTTTTCTATAGGATAAATATAATATTGATTATTTTTAAGATTTTGAATAACTAAATTTTTTCCATCAGAAACTAATATTTTTTTACTTTCTTTATACTTACAAAAAATTTTTTTTGGATACTCAACTACACAACTTCCCTCCTGATTTTTTTCATCAATATTTTGTTTAAATTTAAAAGATAAATTTCTAGTTTCACTAAAATTTTTTATTATATTCTTTTCAACAGAAGCTTTAGCGTTATTTGAATGAAATATCAAAAGTAAAAAAAAAAATATTATTAACCTTTCCATTAATTTATTACATCCCTTTTACCTACATGATTTGCTTTACTAACGATTCCCTCTGTCTCCATTGTATCAATAATTCGAGCAGCTCTATTATAACCAATTTGCAGTTTTCTTTGTAAAAAAGATGTTGAGGCCTTACCCTCTGTCCTAATTATTTCAACAGCGGTCTCATATAACTCATCTTTATCATCACTCTTCCCAGTATTAGCCAAATGTTTTTCATCGCCATAACTTAAAATTTCGTCAAAGTATTCTGCTTCTCCTTGGGATCTTAAAAATCCATTTATTTTTTCAATTTCAGTTTCTGATACATATGGCCCGTGTATCCTTATAATTCTATTAGCAGATGTCATATAGAGCATATCTCCTTTGCCAAGAAGTTGTTCTGCTCCTTGCTCACCTAAAATTGTTCTGCTGTCAATTTTAGATGTAACTTGAAATGATATTCTCGTTGGGAAATTAGCTTTAATGGTACCTGTTATAACATCTACACTTGGTCTTTGAGTTGCCATTATAATGTGAATTCCTGCAGCCCTAGCCATTTGAGATAATTTCTGAATATAATTTTCTATTTCTTTACCAGCTACCAACATCAAATCAGACATTTCATCGACAATTACAACGATATATGGCATTGGGAGTGAATGTTTTTCATTATATCCATCAATATTTCTTACACCTTCCTTTGTCATAAGTCGGTATCGGTTTTCCATTTCCTTCACAACCCATCCCAATACTGATGCAGCCCTCTTTGGCTCTGTTATAACTGGACACAAAAGATGCGGAATTCTTTCATAAGTTGATAACTCAAGCATTTTAGGATCAATTAATATAAATTTACATTTATCTGGTGTGAGTTTATATAAAATAGATAAAATAATAGTATTAATACAAACTGATTTTCCAGAACCCGTTGTACCTGCAATTAGTAAATGTGGCATTGAAGTGAGGTCTCCAATGATAGCATTACCCGAAATACTTTTTCCTAAAGCGATAGGCAATTTAATATCTTTTTTTCTAAATTCTTTACTAGAAATAATTTCACTTAAATAAACATTTTCTCTTACTGTATTAGGTAATTCTATTCCTATTGTGCTTCTTCCAGGTATCGTTGATATTCTTGCAGACTCGGAACTTGTATTTCTTGCAATATCCTCCGAAAGATTAATAACTTTAGAAACTTTAATTCCCGCAGCAGGTTCAAATTCATTTAAGGTTACGACTGGTCCGTGACTGACTTTAGTAATATTTCCCTCGACTCCAAAATCTAACAAAATTTTTTCAAGACTTTTTTGATTATAATTATCTTGCGATATATTCTTTTTACTGAAGTCTTTTGGTTGAGTTTTCAAAAAATCAACAGATGGTAGCTTCATAGCTTTTTTATTCCCATTTTTAATTTTAGAAAAATTATCGAACGTAAAGTTTTCTTGAATATCCGAATTTTTTTGAGTTATGTTATTTTCCAAATTTTCATTTTTATTTAAAACTAGATTTTTCTCCTCTTTCCTTTTTAGAAAGTTATTTTTTATATTAATAAAATAATTAAACTTAAAATTAATACTTAACATAAAAAAAAATATAATGAAAAATATTGAAGAAAAATAAAAAATTTGTTCATTTAACACTATTAATTTTTTAAAAAAGCTATCATTTAAAAAATTTCCTATAAAACCACCATTTCCACTTGCTAATAAAAAAAAGGAGTCATGATAAAAGAAAGATAAATAAATAGATCCTACCAAACAATATAAAACTATAAAAAAAAGGTTTTCAAATACAATTATAATTTTTTTATTAAAGAAGATATTTATACCAGTGATCATAATGGTTATAGGGATTAAAAAAGACATTAAGCCAATAGCTTGAAAAAAAAAATCAGACATTAAACTTCCCTTAAACCCTAAAAAATTTTTTATATTTTTATTATCCGAAAATATAAAATTAGGATCATCCGGAGAGTATGAAATCAAAGATAATAAAAATAATAAACCAATAATAATAATTATAATGCCAAATAATTGAATAATCCTAGATAAGATAATATTCGCGGTATTTAATAATATATTTTTGAGGCTCATAATATTTAAAAAGTATATTAATCACTTTGTATCATTTAATATTTATTGTTAAAATTAAAATTTAAATATGAAAATTTGTATAATAGGAATGAATTTGACAAGCCTTGTTCTGTCTAAGGCGCTGGTAAATAATGGTTGTATTGTTAATATTTTTAATTTTAGTAAAAAAAAATTAACTAATTATTCAACCAGAACAATAGGAATAAGTAGTAGTAATATAGATTTTATAAATACAAATATTATTTACCTCAAAACCAAACAGCTTCATAACATAAAAAAAATTAGTATTTTATCTGAGAAAAAAGAGGAAATTATTAAGTTTTGTAATAAGGATGAAAACTTATTTTCATTAATTCAGGTGAATAACTTATATAATATCTTATATGGTAGTTTAAAATTTAATAAACTATTTAGCCTAAGCACTTTGGATGAAAAGACCTTTAAAAAAAGTAATTTTCAGAGCAACTTTGATCTAATAATTAATTGTGAAAAAAATAATTTTATTTCAAAAAAGTATTTTAGTGAAAAATTTAAAAAGAATTATAATAGTATTGCTTACACCTCTATAATTCACCATCAAAAAATAGATAATATTGAAGCTAGGCAATATTTCACTGATGCTGGTCCTTTAGCTTTTTTACCTCTATCTTCAAAAATAACCTCTATAGTTTTTTCAGCATACGATAACAGAAAATTTGATGATCAAAATCTTAAAAAATTCATTTTTAACTACAAAGGTATTTTAAATATTAAAAAATTTTCTGAATTTCAAAAGGCAAGATTAGACTTTTCCTTGGCAAGAAAATATTATGTTAATAATATTTTGTTATTTGGTGATGGTTTACATCAGATACACCCCTTAGCAGGACAAGGTTTTAATATGACAATAAGAGACTTAAAAATTTTATTAAAGATAATAAAAGAAAAAATTAGCAATGGATTGGAATTAGATTCACTATGTTTAAAAAATTTTGAAGAGTCAACAAAACATAAAAATTTTTTTTTTTCAGAGGGCGTAAATTTTATTCACGACTTTTTTAGAATTAAAAATAGTTTTGGTAAAGATAACATCAACAATATTGTAAAAAAAGTTGGGAAAAATAAAAAAGTAAAAAATTTGTTTATTAAGGCAGCAGATGAGGGTATTGCCCTTTTTTAATTACTGTATAGTTTTGTTGCTAAACTCATCTAGAGTGTAAGTCTTTAAAATGTCTTCCAACATTAATTTTCTTGTATTGAGGTCTTTTGTTTCTAACAATACTTGTTTTTCCTCCAAGGAAAAGGGTGAAGCCATTGATAACGTATTTAGAGTATTTGAAAAATCTTGTTTTTTTAAGTTAGACCAGTCAACCATAAAGCCTTTCTTTTCAAAAAGACTTTTTAAATCTTGAAAAATTTTATCTAATTCTGTAACATTTAATTCTTCAATTTTATTATCTAAATCTTTAATATAATTTCGATAGTTAACTTTGCACAATCGATAAAGTCTATCAGTATCAATTTCTTCATCAATATTAAACCTACTTACACCGTTAATAATAATCAAATAACGCCCATCTTCTGTTTCATTAAAGCTTGTTATTTTTCCAATGCAGCCAACTTCATATAAATCAGGTTTTTTTAATTCACCACTTTTCTTTGGTTGAACCATCCCAATCATTCTGTGAGATTTCATACTATCATTTATCATTTGAATATATCTAGGCTCGAAGATATTTAGAGGTACGGTAGTATTAGGAAAAATAATAAAATTTGATAATGGAAAAATGGGTATTGTTGAAGGAAGTTTCTTTAATTCGTCCATAAAAAAATTGGTTTTATTTTTAAAATTTAAAATATAATAATTTTTCTAATTATAGTACAAATATTTTAATATAAATATTTCTATTTTGTCACTTGCTAAATTTTTAAAAACCCACTAATTTTAACTTTTGTAAACATGCGGGCATAGCTCAGTGGTAGAGCGTCTCGTTGCCAACGAGAAGGTCGTGGGTTCAAGTCCCATTGCCCGCTCCAAAGGAGAAAAAATGACTGATTTAGCTGATAAAAAATGTATTCCTTGCGAAGGCGGGATACCAAGTTTTGATCTTAAAGAAATTCACAAGTATTTGAAAAAAATCGATGGTTGGGATGTTAAAACTGACGATGATAAAACATATTATTTATTAAAAGAATTTAAATTTAAAAATTTTTTAGAAAGTCAAAACTTTGTAAATAAAGTTGGAAATATTGCAGAAAATGAAGGCCACCATCCAGATATTCGGTTTGGTTGGGGATATGCCGGAATTAAAATTTTTACACACGCAATTAATGGCTTGCATGAAAGTGACTTTGTTTTAGCAGCTAAAATAGATAAATTATTTTAGTGTCTAAAATGTCTTGTGTTTGAAAAGAGCAAAATTGTTCCAGTTTCATTTGCAAAATTTATAATTTCTTTATCTCTTATAGACCCACTAGGCTGAACTATTCCTGAAATTCCGCTTTGAACTAATTTTTCGATCCCATCAACAAAAGGGAAAAAAGCATCCGATGCTGCCAATATTTCCTTATTAGATATATCATGAAACTCATTCATTTTTTTAATAGCCACATCACAACTATCTAATCTACTTGGCTGGCCTGACCCAATACCAATTGTAGATTTTTCATTTGTCAAAACTATAGCATTAGATTTTACAAATCTACAAACATGAAACGCAAAAATTAGATTTTGAAAAGTTTTTTTATTAGGTTTATTTTTAGAAACAACTTTAAAATCACTGTATTTGAAATTTTTGATATCTGGATTTTGAATTAGAGCAATTTCTGTATTTGAAATAAAATTGTTTCTGTTTGAAATTTTATAATTTTCACTATTGATCAAACGGACATTTTTTTTTCTTTTAAGAATAGACAAAGCATCCTTATCGAATCCATTTCCTATAATGACCTCAAAAAATAATTTATTAAGTTCTAGGGCTAATTTCTTATTAATAATAAAATTACAAGAAACAATTCCTCCGAACGCACTTACTGGATCACATTTGTGTGCAAGCATGAAACTTTCTATTTTATTTTCATGCATTGAGACGCCACAAGGATTACCATGTTTGACTATAACTGTCCCTTTATTGTTTGGAAATGTTTTTGATATTTGTAATGCTGCAAAAATATCATTATAGTTATTATAACTCAATTGTTTTCCATTTAATTTATAAAGATCTAAATTATCTGATTTACCATAGATAGCTCCCTTTTGGTGAGGATTTTCACCGTATCTGAGTTTTTCAAAACGTTTAAATCCTAAAATAATTTTTTTTGAAAAATTGTTTGGAGAAGCATTACTAAAATAATTATAAATTAATGACTCATAGAAGGCAGTTTCCTCAAAAGCTTCTAAAGCAGTTTGTTTTCTAAATTCTAAAGAGGTAGCACCTTTATTTTGATTCATGTTTTTTATTAAACTTTCATATTGTGACACATTGGTAATCACAGTAACGTCTTTATAATTTTTTGCCGCTGCGCGAACCATAGTGGGACCACCAATATCAATATTTTCCAGGATTTTTTCGTTATTCTTTGTTTTTTTAATTACACTTTCAAATGGATAAAAATTTACTATTACTAAGTCAATTTCATCGTAATTATTTCTTTTTAAATCTTTTTTGTGCAATCTTGATTGCCTTTTTGCAAGTATACCTGCATATATTTTTGGATGAAGTGTTTTTACTCTACCTGATAAAATTTCCGCACTATTAGTAAATTTTGAAACTTCTTCACAATGAAAACCTAGTCTTTTAATTTCTTTAAAAGTTCCTCCCGAACTAATGAATTTTATTTTATATTTATTCAAGTTATTTACGAGAAATTTCAAATTATTTTTATCTGATACAGAAATTAATGCTCGTTTAATTTTTTTCATTTTATTCTTTCAATATCCCAATTTATCAGAATTTCTTTTTCTAGAATTTTACCTGAAATTAATATATTTTGATTTTCAATAAATTTATTCTTATTTCCAAAGTATAATCCAGTCTCAAATGAAATCTTATTATTTAAAGATGTAAATTTCCACCCTTCATTTTTTAAACCAATATAAATTGATTTACCATCTTGAGTCTTCATTACCTTCGCTTCTGGATCTAAATGAAATCGTATTTCAAAATTAGATGGCTTAAAATTGTTTTTTTTTTCAATCATATCTGTACCTGAAAGTTTTGAAATATCGTGAAAAAATTCAATTTTTCTATGATGAATAACACCAAATTTTTTAACGTATCCGTTATGTGATGCTTCAAATGCCCAATAATCATTATTGTAAGTAATTTTTTTGTTAAAAATTTTTAATGAACTATTTATCTTATTTATTCCTGATGATTGTTTTGAAAAGCTAATTGATGATGAATTATTTATGTTTAAGCTACTATGACAGGCGGTAGACTTAGATATGAGATTTAGCTGGTGTTTATAATTTTGAAAATATCCTGAGTTACAAATTATTTTGCTGTTATTGCTTATAAATTCAAATGATAAAGCACCGGATTGATAATCTTTTGAAAATTCTTTTTCCGGGGGAGCTCCTAAATCTGCTGCTAAAGAGTACTTTTTATTTTTAAGAAAAGTATATCCCCCAGTTTCATGGCTATCATTTTTAAAGTTATAACCTAATCTTTTTAAATAGTTATTAAAATTAGAATTATTAGTAATTTGGTTACCATTAAATAAAAAATTTAGTTCAATATTTTTGTGTATTAGTACATATGACTGACCTAGATAAAAAATAATTTCATTTAAATATTCAGGTATTTCATTTTGTGACTCTTTTAACCATTCTCTAATTAAAACAAAATATTTTAAATAAAAAATAAGCTGTCTAATATTTCTTGACTTTGGAAATCCACCATTATCAAAAGAATGTTTTATTATTTTTCTTAATAATTTTAATCCGTAAATTTGAAAATTTTCATCATTATAGGAAATGCCAGTGAGAATTATAGCAGAGCATCCTATCATTTTATCATCAATCCATTCTGAACGTTCTATTTCATTAATAAGATGGTTAACTTGCTTCTTTATAATTTCATCAAATTTATTTTTATATTCTTCACTACTATCTTCGTAAGATATTTTTGAGTTCGATATCCAAGAAATTATTCTTTTTGAAAGAATATCCGTTTCCCAACTTGATATATTGTAGTCAGTATTTTTATTTATCCATCGAAGAATGATAGACTGAACTTCAGTTTTGGAAGATTTTAAATCTAAAGTAAATAACCAAAAAAAACTGTGTAAATTTTTATAATCTTTTAATCGTATATTTGGATTTTCCCAAATATCATTGAGCAAGAAACTATTTATATTTTTTTTTTGTTTATTGTACTTTATTATACAATCTAGCAAACTTGGACTTGGTTTATATCTTAAACTATTTAAAGTTACCCTAGAAATTTTTTTATTATAGAGTCTTGAATTTAAGTAATATTGTCTTGCTTGGGTGATAAGAAATGTAAAAAAATCATTTAAATAGATTAATGAGTTTTTTAAAATCATTTTAATTAGGATCTAAGTAATTCTATATTTTTTTTTATATCTCCATTATTATCTTTAAAAATAGTTGTCCCAGAAACTAAGATATTAGCACCAGCGTCAATAACAAGTTTATTATTTTCAAAATTAATTCCTCCATCTACCTCTATTTCAAAATTAAAATTTTTTTCATCTTTAATTTTTTTTAAACTTTTGATTTTATCTAATATTTTTGAGATAAATTTTTGTCCTCCAAACCCCGGGTATACAGTCATTACAAGAACTAGATTTATATCTTTTAAGTATTTTTCAATAGTTTCTATCTGAGTATCTGGATTAAGTGATAATCCAACTTTTTTTCCTAAACTTTTAATCAAGTCAACAGAGTCTTTTATATTTTTTGTAGCTTCCGGGTGAATTGTTATAATATCTGCGCCAGCCTCTGAGAAATTTTTAATATATTTATGAACTGGTGATATCATTAAATGCACATCAAATGGTAAATTTGTATATTTACGAAGTGATTTTATAACAGGAGGTCCAATTGTTAAATTAGGAACGAAGTGTCCATCCATTACGTCAACATGTATCATGTCTGCCCCACCATCCTCTAGCTTTTTAATCTCTGATCCAAGCTTACTAAAGTCTCCTGCAAGAATAGAAGGTGAAATTTGTATTTTTTTCATTGATTGTCTTTATCTTAGTAGTATCAATTTTATAGAAAAATAAAATTATTTTTTACCAAATAAATCGTAAATCAGTCTTGATATTTCACTATCGAGTGGAAATGATAACATGCCCATCTCCCCGTATCCAAGCATAACCGGCAACAGATAAAATCTAACCATGAAAATAAACCATGCGATATATAAAGGCACAACTGCCCTTATAAGAAAGCTTGGAGTCATAAACTTGAATAGATCTAAAATTGGGTTTGTTAATTTTACAAAAGCTTTCATAAAAAAAAACTCAGAGTCCTCTTTTTGAAAGATGTTCATGGCTGACCTTCCAATTAAAGTATACATAACAACCCCAAGTATGTAGTCAATAATGTAAACGTAAATTGGAATATCCATAAGGTTTGATAGGATTTAATTAATGAGAAGGGGCGAAAATTATCGCCCCTTCAAAATTTTTTACTTAGTGTTGTTTACCAAGTATAGTTTTACCCGTAGGTATACGAACTTCGTCTATCATTTTTTGAGTAGAGCTGTCCGGTGCTGGAGTCATTAAACTCACAACTACCATCACTACTAGACATACACTAGCCCCAATAATACCGAAACGTAAATGGTCTATACCTAACCATGCTGGATTACCCATAAATTTAGGATAAACATAGATTAGATAAGCAGTACCTGACGCTAGACCTGTTATCATACCCGCTATTGCACCTTGTCTTGTTGCTCTCTTCCACCATACTCCTAAAACAAGTGGGAAGAACAATCCAGACATTGCAAAGTCAAAAGCCCACGCTACAGCACCAAGGATACTTGTAATCCTCATTGATGCAATGTAAGCACCTGCAGCTCCGATAACTATTAAAAGTCCTCTAGCAACTAGCAATCTTTTTCTTACATCCGCTTTTGGATCAATGATTTTGTAGTAAACATCATGTGATAAAGCATTTGCAATTGCTAAAATCAATCCGTCAGCTGTTGACATCGCTGCAGCCATTCCTCCGGCAGCAACTAGTCCAGAAATTACATATGGTAATCCTGCAACTTCAGGAGTTGATAATACAACAACATCACCTCTCATAAACCATTCGTTCAATTGAAGAACTCCGTCTCCATTAAAGTCAGCTATGAAAGCTTGTTTCTGAGCAGTCCATGCTTGTACCCAATCAATTGACATTACAGCAGAAATATCTTTTCCAATAATCCCTGTTGCTAAATTTGGATCCATTAATGAAAGCTTAGATAATGTTGCTAGCATTGGCGCAGAAGTATAAAGCAATGCAATGAAGAATAGTGACCAAGCCACTGATTTTCTTGCAGCTTTAACGCTAGGAGTTGTGAAGTATCTCATTAAGATGTGTGGTAAAGAAGCTGTTCCTACCATCATACAAATTACTAATGAAATAAACTTCCAAGCAGCCATTCCGCCTGCTGGCACTTCCGAGTGAGGTAATGAAATAGATTTCAATCCTCCAGGAACACCCGCAGCTTTTACATCTGCAGCAGCATTTTTGACTAAACCGAATTGAGCTTCTAGTTCGCCTAATCTCGCAACTTCTTCTCCCAACATTAAATGAGGAAAGAAACCGTATCCACCTTTATTACTTATCCAGAATATTGGCAGCAAGTAAGCTATGATCAATACGATGTATTGAGCAACTTGTGTCCAAGTAACCGCTCTCATTCCACCTAACATTGAACATAATAAAATACTTACTAAACCAACCCATACTCCTAATTCAAAAGGAATAGAAAGCGCTCTAGCAGCAATTGTTCCAGTCGCGTTAATCTGTGCAGTCACGTAAGTGAAAGACGCCAAAGTTAAAACTACTACAGCGCAGAACCTTGCAAGGTTTCCGCCATATCTAGTTCCAATGAAGTCTGGCACCGTGTAACATCCAAACTTTCTTAAGTAAGGTGCAAGTAACGAAGATACTAATATATATCCTCCAGTCCACCCGATTAAGAATGCCATGTATGTATATCCACCGAAGTAAATTCCACCTGCCATAGCAACAAACGAAGCACCTGACATCCAGTCAGCTGCGGTTGCCATACCATTAAATACAGTTGGAACTGATCTTCCTGCAACATAGTACGCATCAACTTGTACAGTTCTAGACATCCATCCTATAAAAGCATAGATACAAACTGTAAAAGCAACGAACAAGATACCTATTGTTTTCGCAGTCATACCAGCTTGTTCCGCAATAGCCATCAGAATGATGAATACTAAGAATCCACCAGTATAAGTTCCGTAAATTTTAGGTAAGTTGTCGATAAATTTTCCTTTAAACATTAATCGTCCTCCCCTCGTTCGGCAAAGCCGCATTCTTCATCTATTTTTTCTTGTCTATTAGCTGACCAGAATAGGATGATCACGAAAGCCACAATCGATCCTTGTGCACACATATAGTAAGCTAAAGGGTATCCAAGAAAACTAGCTGAGTTTAAACTTTCACCAAACATGAAGATTATGTAACCGAAGAAAAACCAAAGTGCTAATGTAAGAAACATATTTCCCTTTGTTTTTTCCCAGTGTTTTTCTTTGTTTGACATTTTTTTCCCTCCCTATAGGTTAAAAACAGGAATCATACTCATTTACTAGTTGAATGGAACCCCTAAAAATTATCACATCTACGCCAAATAAGGTGATATAACAGTTTTATGAGCTCCAAATACAAGCTGAAGTTGAAAGACCTTAAGTTAGATTACATTAAGGAATACGTTTCCCCAATATTCAATTTTTTAAAGCCAAAGAAGAAGATAACTAACATTAGTGATCTTAAAAATTTTATTCAAAGAAAATCAGCATGGGTAAGTCAAGAAACTCTTTATGGATACTTGAAGACTAGGATGGGAACTAAATATGTTCTTATGTTTGAAGATGAAATATTCTTAGAGTCCATAAATAAGGCTAAATGGAATATTTATTCTGAGTGTTTACAAGATCTCACTTTGTATTGTCTTTCATACTTAAAAAATAAATATAGTTTTGATCAAGTCAGTCAAGCACAAACTATCCTTGAGAATATTTTCACAGAAGAAAAATTAAATGGAATGCCCGATGAAGTTATAGAAAAATCTAAATCTAACTTTGCAAATAGAATTAATAAAGTACAATGGTCAGAATACCATAGGAATTCACCTTTTGAAAACAGTGGTTATGCATTATACAAATGGGCTCCAATCGCGGAGGAATTAAAAAAATTAGATAAAAAAATAGTTTTAAATTCAATACATTTAAAATGGGAAAATATTAAAAAAGAATTTTCTAATTTAATAAATCTTTAAACATTCTTTCTATTATCTACTAATGAAGATACAACAGATGGGTCAGCAAGTGTAGTTGTATCCCCAAGCTGCTCATGTTCGTTGGCTGCAATTTTTCGCAAAATTCTTCTCATTATTTTTCCAGATCTGGTTTTTGGCAATCCAGGAGCAAATTGAATAAAGTCTGGTGTAGCAATTGGTCCTATTTGTTTTCTTACCCAAAGCTTAAGATCTCTTTCTAAGTCTCCATCCGGATTTTCTCCCGCGTTAAGAGTTACATAACAATATAAACCATTACCCTTTATGTCATGAGGGTAACCAACTACTGCAGCCTCAGCAACTTTTGGGTGAGCAACAAACGCACTTTCTATTTCTGCGGTACCTAGGTTGTGACCTGAAACAATAATAACATCATCTACTCGACCGGTAATCCAATAATAACCATCTTTGTCTCTTCTGCATCCATCGCCAGTAAAATATTTTCCGTCAAATTGAGAAAAATAAGTATCAATAAATCTTTGGTGGTCTCCATAAACTGTTCGCATTTGACCTGGCCATGATTGAGCAATGCACAATCTACCTTTTGCTTCACCTTTGAGAACTTTACCTTCTTGATCAACGATCACTGGCTTAATCCCATAAAAAGGTTTGGTTGCTGATCCTGGTTTAAGATCTATGGCTCCTGTTTGTGGACTAATTAAAATACCACCAGTCTCAGTTTGCCACCAAGTGTCAACTATGGGGCATTTAGACTCCCCTACAGTTTTGTAATACCATTGCCAAGCTTCAGGATTAATAGGTTCACCAACAGTTCCTAATAATTTTAAAGATTTCCTAGATGTTTTTTTAACTGGTCCATCTCCCTCTCTCATCAAAGCCCTGATTGCGGTTGGAGCAGTGTAAAATATGTTTACTTTATATTTGTCAACTATTTGCCACCATCTTGATGTGTCAGGATAAGTTGGTATACCTTCAAACATAATTGTTGTAGCTCCGTTCGCGAGTGGACCGTAAATTATATAACTATGACCAGTTATCCAACCTATGTCGGCAGTGCACCAGTAGATATCTTTTGGTTTGTAATTAAAAATATATTGGTGAGTCATTGATGCGTAAACCATGTATCCACCAGTAGTATGCAGTACACCTTTCGGCTTTCCTGTTGAGCCCGATGTGTATAATATAAACAAAGGATCTTCAGCGTTCATCTCTTCAGGTTCACAAACTGGAGATGCTGTTTTAATTATTTCGTTATACCAAACATCTCTACTTTCATCCCAATTAATTCGATTTCCAGTTCTTTTAACAACAATACATTTCTTCACATTTGGACAATGTATTAATGCTTCATCTGTTATTGACTTTAAGGGTATGGTTTTCCCACCTCTTAAACCTTCATCGGCAGTAATTACATAATCTGACTTACAATCGTTAATCCTGCCTGCAATACTGTCTGGAGAAAAACCACCAAAAATAATTGAGTGTATAGCTCCTATGCGTGCACAGGCCAACATAGTATATGCTAATTCAGGGATCATAGTTAAATAAATTGTAACCCTATCGCCTTTCTTAATGCCTAAATCTTTTAAAGCGTTAGCAGTTTTCGAAACTTCTTGGTGTAGTTGTTTATAAGTAATTTTTTTCTGTACTTTGGGATCATCACCTACCCAGATTATCGCAGTTTTATCTTTATTTTTTTTTAAATGTCGGTCTATACAGTTCGCAGAAGCATTTAAAGTGCCATCGTAATACCATTTAATGTTTACATCAGTCTTACTATATTTTACATCTTTTATTTTTGTATATGGTTTTATCCAATTAATTCTTTTTCCCTCTTTTTTCCAAAACTCTTCATTTTGTTTTACAGAAGCGTTGTATTTTTTTTCATATTGCTTTTTATTGACCAGTGCTTTTTTCTGCCAATCAGACTTAGTTTTAATTAAATCATCATTATTAACTTTTTCTTTTGAGGCTCTTAATTTATTTTTTTTCAAAGAAACTTTTTTTGATTTTTTCTTATTTTTTCTAACTTTTCTCTTTTTTTTTTTAGCTTTTTTTTTCATAATTAATGATATTTATTTATTAATATTACTAATCTTATTTATAATTTTCCAGCTTTTAGTATCTATGGGCATTACTGACAATCTGCTTTGTTTTACTAGCGAAAGTTCTTTCAAATGGCTATGTTTCTTTATGAACCCTAAAGGAACAGGTTTGGTAAATGTTTTTTTATGCTTTACTTTAATAGCAACAAAATATTTTTTTTTATCAGTTGGATCTTTAAATGCTTCTTTTACAACTTGAACAATACCAACTATTTCTTTTCCTATGTTTGAGTGGTAAAAGAAACATAAATCCCCTTCTTGCATTTTTTTTAAATTATTTGCTGCTTGATAGTTTCTCACACCGTCCCAAATTGCACCTTTTTCCCCAGCCTTTTTTTGGTTATCGATAGACCATACATCGGGTTCCGACTTAAGTAACCAGTACTTCATTTAAACTTCAATATTATTTTTTTTTTCACCTTTAATGTATTTTTCAAACATCAAAGAATAAGCTTTCTCTAAATTTTTTGTAAACAATTTAACATCATATAAAGATGATTTTATTTTATTTTCTAAAATTTTATTTTTTAAATCACTTAAATAATTTTTGTCGTTAGCAATTTTATTAGCTTCTTTTTCATATTCTTCATAAGATGTGGTAATTAATTCTGGCAACATCATTGTATTTAAAAAACTTGCAGAGACTCTGCTTGTAAATGAATTTCCAATACATGTTAAAACAGGCAAACCTATTCTTAGCACATCACTACAAGTTGAATGAGCAGTATAGGGAAAAGTATCTAAAAATAAATCTGCATGTTTTATTCTGCTTAAATGCTCATCCATAGGTGAATATTTAGCAAAAATAATTCTCTTTTCATCTACTCCTCTTTTAGAAGCTTCTAATTTAAGATTTTTGGATGAATATTTATTAAATTCCCTTAACCAAAGAACACTATTTGAATTTTTTTTTAAAAGATTAACCCATATATTAAATATGGTAGGTGTTATTTTTTGGTGTGAGTTAAAACAACAAAAAATAAATTTCTCTTCAGGTAAATTTAGTTCTTTTCTAGAAAATTTTTTTTCTGAAATTTTTTTAATATTTTCAATCGGATGATAAGAATTTGGCATATATAAAATTTTTTCTGAATAAAATTTTTGATTATTATCAGGTATTACTATTTTATCTGCAATAATATAGTCGATTGATTTAGATCCACTTGTTCCTGGATATCCCAAAAAATTTAATTGAATAGGTGCGCATCTTTGAGTAAAAATTCCGAATCTATTTTGTGAACCTGTGTGAGTAGTAAGATCAACAGCAATATCGATGTTTAATTCTAAAGACAGTTCTGCTACTTTTAAGTCTGTCATGGAGCTGATGTTAATAAATTTATCAAATGTATTAACAATTTTTTTATGTATTAAATCTGTTTCGTTTATATTTTCTCCAAAATAAAAACCATATATCTCAAATTTTGATTTGTCATGAGATTCAAGCATGCTAACAATAGTATTTCCAACAGCGTGATCTCTAAAATCTGCAGAAAAATAAGCTATACGGATTTTTTTTTTATTTTTTATTAAATTATTAGGCTTTCCATCATTCGATCTAAATTGTTTAACCCAGATTTCTGATGCTTTTTTTTGAAGATGTGGAGAATCCAATATAGTTAGCGCTGTATAAGGATAAGATATTTTTTTTTCATTTTCTAAATTTAATTTTATGATTTCAATATCTTTTTGAAAATTTTCCCAGTCACAACACTTTGATTTTGTATTTACTATATATCCTAGTAAAAAAGGATGTTCTGAATTTATATTGTAAGCAATTTTATAATTATCTAGGGCCTCTTCTAATCTTTCTAATTGTGACAAAATATGTGCTTTAAAAATATACCCATTAATTGAATCAGGTTTAATTTTTATGGCTTTATCATAGCTTAACAATGCATCATCATATTTATTAAGTTTGGATAATGCATTGCCTTTATTATTATGTGCATCAAAAAAGTCGGATTTAATTTCAATTGCTTTATTAAAGCATGTTATTGCTTCTTCATATTTTTTTAAATTTAAAAAAGCATTTCCTAAATTATTATACGCAAAAAAATATTTAGGATTTAATTCTACAGCTTTTTTCCATTTATTAATTGATTCATCATAATCTTTTAGTTGAAATAAAATAATTGCAAAAATATTAAAAAATTCGGAATTATTATTATTTTGATCGTTTATCTCTATGCACTTATTTTTTGCTTCAATCAAGTTTCCTTTTTTAACTAAACTGAAAATAATATTAATATCTGGTTCCATAAAACTAAAGCTTTACTCCAGCTCCTTTTAGAAAGGCTGCATTTTGATCTAATTGCCATCTTGGTTTTGCAGGAGTATCTAGTTTACTAAATTTTTTCAATCTAAACTTTTCTAAACCTACCATTGCAATCATTGCCGCATTATCACCGCATAAATTAAGGGGTGGGAAAATAGGAATGAAGTTTTTATCTAAACTTAATTTTTCTAAATTATTTCTTATATTTTTATTTGCCGCCACTCCACCAGCTATAACAAAAAATTTTTTTTTTGATCCAGATATTTTTTCGAATTGATCAAAAGCAATTTTGGTTTTCTTAACTAGTATTTGTTCAATTATTTTTTGAAATGATGCTGCCAAATCAAATTTGTCTTGATCGTTTTTAATTGTTTTAGAAATTTTAAGGACAGCTGTTTTAAGACCAGCGAAAGATAAATTACAGCCACCTTTGTTGAAAATTGGTTTTGGAAGATCATATCTATTTTTGTTTCCTTTAGCAGCAAATTTTTCAATGAATGGCCCACCGGGAAATTTTATACCTAACAACTTCGCAGTTTTATCAAAAGCTTCACCTAAGGCATCATCTATTGTCGTCCCAAGTCTTTTATATTTTCCTAAATTTTTTACAGCTAAATACTGAGAATGACCACCAGAAATTAATAATAGTAAATACGGATAATTTAAATCAGTTATAAGTTTTGGACTTAGAGCATGACCCTCAAGATGATTAACTATAATCAGTGGCTTCTTCAGTGTCATAGCCAGAGCTTTTGCAAAATTTAAACCAACTGACAAACAAACTATCAAACCAGGACCACCAGTTACTGCAATAGCATCTATATCTTTTAATTTTTTTCCACTCTTTTTTAAAGCCTCGTTAACAATTAAATCAATTTTATCAATATGAGATCTAGCAGCTAATTCAGGAACTACACCACCAAATTTTTTATGTATTTGCTCTTGGCTAGAAACTATGTTTGACAGTAAATTAGGTATACTTTCTGTACTTTCTTCTAATACAGCGGCCGCTGTTTCATCACAACTTGTCTCAATTCCCAAAATTAATGCTCTTTTTTTCATTAAATTTCTTTTTATAAATTATAAATTTCCAATATAAAAATTAATTGAAATTAATTCTATGAAAAAAAAAATTACTATAGGAACAAGAGGAAGCAAATTGGCTTTGATTTACGCTAAAATTGCTGAAAAAAATATTAATAAATTTAAATCAAGATTTTCAATAAAATCTGTGAGTATTAAAAAAGTTATTACAAAAGGAGACAAGATCCAGAATAAAAGACTATCTGATATTGGTGGAAAAGGTTTATTTACAAAAAAAATTGAAAATGAACTTTTAAACAAAAAAATAGATATTGCGGTTCACGCATTAAAAGATATTCCATCAAAAGTGTCTAAAAAATTTTATACTAATTGTTTTCTTAAAAGAAATGATCCAAGAGAGGTTTTGATTACTAGAAAAAAACAGAAATTTAAAAATCTTCCAAAAAATTCTGTAGTAGGTACATCATCTTTTAGAAGAGAATATCAGCTTAAAAGAATAAGGAAGGACTTAGTTTATAAATTGATAAGAGGAAATGTTGATACAAGAATCAAAAAATTAAATAATAAAATTTATGATGCAATAATTTTATCATACGCAGGTTTAAAAAGTTTAAAAATGCAAAAAAAAATATCCCAAGTATTTTCTTTGTCGGAAATAATTCCTAGTGCTGGTCAGGGTGCTATCGCCTTACAGTGTAGAAAAAATGACTTTGGAATGATAAAATTACTGAAAGCTATAAATCATAGGCAAACCAATATATGCGTAAATGCTGAAAGAGATGTTCTTAAAGTGCTAGATGGAGATTGTGAAACACCTGTTGGAGTAAATGCGACAATTCAAAATAATAAGTTAAATATTGTTACAGAATTATTTTCTTTAGATGGAAAGAAAAGATTTTACCTAAAATCTTCTAAAAAATTATATTTAGCACATTTAGCTGGAAAAGAACTTGGTGAAAAAATACAAAAAAGATCTAAAAATCACTATAAGAAAAAAAGATAAATGCATATTTTATTTACTAGACCATTTGATGATTGCCATGAATTAATGTTAAGATTTAGATCCTTGGGACATATGGTTTCGCATATACCTGTGATTAGTATCCAAAAAATAAATTATGAAAGTTTAGATTTTTCTCCTTTTAAAGGAATTATATTTACAAGCACTAACGCTATTAAATTTTTAGATACACGAAATATCGATAAAAAAATAAAATGTTTCTGCGTAGGAAATGCAACAGAAAAAGTCGCTAAAAATAGAGGGTTTCAAAACATATATGTAGCAGGTGGAAATGTTGAAAATCTCAAAGAGATTATTTACCAAAATTTTGAAACCTCCGATGGAAAATTAATTTATGTTACAGGGCAAATAATATCTTCAGATCTAGATAAAGAATTAATTTCTGAGGGTTATAATTTAAAAAGGATAATTAATTATAAAGCTATTGAGCAAAAAAAGTTTAATAATGATGAGATTGAAAAAATTAAAGATAAAATGCCTGACATCGTTTATGTTTACTCTCAAAATAGCGCGCTAAGTTTTTTGAATATGATAAAAAATTACAATCTTAAAAGCTTTTGGATGAATACCAATTTAATGTGCATAAGTGAAAAAACTTCAACTGTTTTAAATGAAATAAAATGGAAAAAAATATTTCTTTTTAACCCTGGAGAAGAAGAATTTTTGCTGTATAAAATTTGATTATGGAAATATTTAATAACTTTAAAGATTTATTTTTATCTGTCTGGAACAGAGGAATTTTAGGTATTGATATTTTTGAGATTTTGATTGGGTTAGGTATTTTTCTAATTTTTTTAATTTTTAGAGGACTAATAAGTAAGTTAATAATTAAAAAATTAGAGATAATTTCAAAAAGAACTACAAATAAGTTAGACGATACTTTTGTTAAAGCAATGGTAGGTCCAGCGAGATTTTTACCAATTGTTCTAGGATTTTTTATTGCAAGCTACTATATGTCATTTTCAGAGGATACCAGGTCGTTTGTGGATAATCTTAATAGAACGTTAATAACAATTTTACTTTTTTGGATCATCCACCAAATTATTGAACCTATCTCATACATACTAAGTGGATTAGGAAAAATTTTAACAAGAGAATTGATTGGATGGATAATTAAATCACTAAAAATATTAATTTTCATTTTAGGAGCTGCTGCAGTTCTAGAGTTATGGGGAATAAAAATTGGCCCAATAATTGCCGGTCTTGGTCTATTTGGTGTTGCAGTTGCTTTAGGAGCTCAAGATTTATTTAAAAATTTAATTTCAGGAATATTAGTTTTAGTTGAAAAACGTTTTAAAATGGGAGATTGGATTTTGGTTGAAGGGATCATAGAAGGTATAGTTGAAAAAATTGGATTTAGATCTACCACAATAAGAAAATTTGATAAATCGCTTGCAATAATTCCAAATTTTCAATTTGCAGAGAATGCTGTTATTAACATCAGTCAAACTACAAATTGGATAATAAGTTGGATAATTAATCTCCAATACGACACTACTGTAGATCAACTTAAAAAAATTAGAGATGATATTGAGGATTATATAAAAAACTATGAAGATTTTAACATTGAACTAGGTTATGCGGTAAGAATTGATAAATTTGCTGAAAGTTCCATTGATATGTATGTACGTTGTTTTACAAAAACCAATGAATGGGAAAAATGGCTTTCAGTTAAAGAGAGATTAGCTATACAAATTAAACAAATTGTAGAAAAAAATGGCGCCGCTTTTGCATTTCCAAGTCAATCTATATATGTAGAAAAAAAATGATTGCATTATTTTATTTAGTGCTTCAGGTTTTAAAACTTTATACTTATGTTGTAATTGCTAACGTAGTTATAAGTTGGCTTGTTGCTTTTAATGTCTTAAACACATCAAATAGGTTTGTGTATCTAATTTTAGATTTTACATATAGGCTTACTGAACCTTTACTAATGTATATTAGGCGTTTTTTACCAAATCTGGGTGCTTTCGACATTTCTCCAATTATTCTTCTCTTGTTGATATGGTTTGTAGAAATGTGTATGAAACTATATCTAGCACCAATTTTATTTAATTAATTATGATTTTAATTGACGGAAAAAAAGAAGCAGCAAACTTACGAGAAGAATTAAAAAAAGAAGTTTCTCAACTTAAAAAGAAATATAGTAAAGTTCCTGGTCTTACCGTAATTTTAATCGGAGATCTTACTCCCAGTCAAATTTATGTAAGAAATAAAGAAAAATCTGCAAAAGAGGTTGGATTGAAATCTGAGGTAATTAAGTATCCAGATAGCGTTGAAGAAACCACAATATTAAACAAAATTAATGAATTAAATAAAGACGAGACAGTATCTGGGATTTTAGTTCAATTACCTTTACCCAAGCATATTAATAAAAAAAAAGTTATAGAAGCTATTATTCCCGGGAAAGACGTTGATGGTTTTCATCCTGTAAATATTGGCAATCTCTCATCTGGCTATGAAAGCTCAATTCCATGTACTCCCTTAGGCTGTTATTTGTTAATTAAAAAAGTGGAACCAAACTTGACTGGAAAAAAAGCGGTTGTTATTGGAAGATCAAATTTAAATGGCAAACCTATGACACAATTACTCTTAAAAGAAAATTGTACAGTTACAATAACCCATTCAAAAACAGAGGATTTAAAAGGGGAATGTTTAAAGGGAGATATTGTTGTAGCAGCTGTAGGAATACCAGAGTTAGTAAAAGGTGATTGGATTAAAAAAGATGCAATTGTAATTGACGTTGGTATCAATAAAACGGTGAAAGGTATCGTTGGTGATGTTGCTTTTGATGAAGTTTCAAAAATTGCTAAAGCTATTACACCGGTTCCAGGTGGGGTAGGTCCTATGACTATTGCCTGTTTATTAAAGAACACTGTTGAGTGTTTTAAAAGATCACAAAAATAATTATCGTAATTTTTTTTTGTGAAAATTAATAAATCTTTCTACATTCTTTTTATTAAAACTTTTATTTTCCTCAAAAGAAACATTTTTAAGTGAGTAAGCTTTACTGTTTGTAACCCTTGAAACAATTGTAGCATTTCCTTTATAAAGTTTAAGCTTAATTGAGCCATTTACTTTGTCTTTATTTAAGTCAACTATTTTTTGTAGTTTAAACCTTTCTTTTGAAAACCAATAACCATTATAAATTAATTCAGCGTATCTTGGCATAATGTTTTCTTTTAAATGCATTGTTGATTTATCCAATGATACCGACTCTATTGCTCGATGTGCAATCATAAGTAATGTTCCACCAGGTGTTTCGTAAACTCCTCTTGATTTTATTCCCAAAAATCTATTTTCCACCAAATCTACTCTTCCTATGCCGTTATTTCCAGCAAGATGATTTAACTTCTGTAAAAGTTTTGCTGGAGACAATTTCTTATCGTTTAAACCTATTGGATCACTTTTTTTAAAATTAATAGTCACATAGGATGCTTTGTTAGGAGCCTTTTCAGGTGAATTAGTTCTTTGGAATATAAATTCTGGCGCTTGATTCTTCGGATTTTCTAAAATCTTTCCCTCGGTTGATGTATGAAATAAATTATCATCAATTGAGAAAGGCGGCTCTCCTTTTTTGTCTTGTGGTATCGGAATTTTATTCTTTTTGGCATACTTAATAAGATCAGTTCGAGAATTTAAATTCCAAATACGCCATGGCGCAATCACTTTCATTTTAGGGTTAAAAAAGTAGTAACCAAGTTCAAATCTAACTTGATCGTTTCCTTTTCCTGTAGAGCCATGTGATACAGCATAAGCTTTAAATTTTTTAGCAACTCTAATTTGTGCCTTTGCAATTAGTGGTCTAGCGATAGAAGTTCCTAATAAATACACACCTTCATAAACAGCGTGGCCTCTAATCATTGGAAAAACGTATTCTTTAACAAACTCATTTTGTAAGTTTTCAATTATAACATTTTTTACGCCCAAATTTTTTGCATTATTGATAATTTTTTTCTTATTAAGTTCCTGCCCTATGTCAGCTGTATAACAAATTACATCAGCTTTAAAATTTTCTTGAAGCCATTTTAAAATTATAGAAGTATCTAAACCACCGGAATAGGCTAAAACAATTTTTTTTTTTCGTTTTTTTCTAGCTACAGCTTTTTTTCGCTTCATTATAAGCTTTTGTAAAACCTAGCAGAGAATAATGATCAATTGTTTGTGAGCCAGATGAGTTATATCCTAAAATCATTATTCTTGACCCTTTTTTCATTGTTCTAATCATTTTTTTTTCAACTTTATTATCAGCTATCCATGCAAAATTTTCCTGTGAAATGTCAAATTTATATTTGAACTTTCCAGACTTTGCAGTAATTGAATTTTGTTTATTAAATTCGTATCCAGCAGTAAGACTAATTTCATCTTTAATCTTTTCACCAGGTCTAAAAGATACAAATAATCTGGAATCTCTTTTATTATTTTTGGGTGACTGTAGTATAGGTTTTGATTGAGCAAAGCAAACAATGCCATTAGATTTAGTTAAAACCAAAGTTTCCCAGTCTTTAAATTTTCCTACTTTCTTAACTTCTTCCGCTAAAAGGTTGAAAGGAAATAATATTAAAATTGTACTAAAAATAAATTTATTAATTATGGACATGGATTTGGATATAATTTTTGAACATCGTTTATACTTTTTAAAATTTCATCTGAAAGACTAACATTTACACTTTCTATATTAGTTTTCAACTGCTGCATAGTTGTAGCACCAATAATTACACTAGTTACAAATGGTTGAATTTCACAAAATTTAAGGGACATTTGTGCCATATCTAAATTATGATCTAGTGAAATCTGATAGTATGCCTCAACAGCATTTTCTCTATTTGGCTTATTATATCTTGTCCAAAAATTATCATTATGGTCTAGTCTTGATTTTTTTGGTTTCTTATTATTTCTATATTTTCCTGTTAAATGACCAATTGCCAATGGAGAATAAGCTAAAAGTCCTATTTTGTTTCTCACAGAAATTTCAGCTAATCCAACCTCATACGATCTATTTAGAAGATTATATGGATTCTGAATTGACATCATTCTAGGAAGTTTTTTTTCTTTTGATATTTCAAGAAATTTATTTACCCCCCAAGGTGTCTCATTTGATAAACCAATATATCTTATTTTACCTGCTTTTATAAATTTCTGTAAATTTTCTAAAATTTCCTCAAATTTATTCCAACTCTCATCGTCAGAGTGTTCATACCCAAGTCTCCCAAACATATTAGTATTTCTTTCGGGCCAGTGTAATTGATATAAGTCTATATAATCGGTTTGAAGCCTTTTTAGGCTTCCTTCTATTGCCTCTGTTAAGTTTTTTTCTCCATATTGGTTTCCACCACCTCGCACATAAGATCTCATTGGACCACAAACTTTTGTAGCTAAAACTACATCTTTTCTTCTTTTAGATTTTTTAAACCAGTTACCTATTATAATTTCAGTGTGCCCAAAAGTTTCTGCTTTAGGTGGTATTGAGTATAATTCTGCTGTATCCCAAAAATTAACTCCTTGATCAATTGCATAGTCCATTTGTTGAAAACCTTCATCTTGAGAATTTTGTTCGCCCCACGTCATAGTACCGAGACATATTGTGCTCACTTTTAAGTCAGTATTTCCTAGTTTTTTATAATTCATAGTATTTAAGACTTCTTGAAAATATTTTAAAAAATTACTATATATACACTCATATGGACTTAAATAGACAAAACATTTTTCAAGCAACAGCTACAAAAAAGACAGTAGTTTGGGACGCTGGGCTGAGATCCTACATGCTCAAAATTTACAACTATATGGCAACTGGTGTTTTGTTAACTGGTATTATTGCTTTATTATCTTTTAAACTTTCAGTGGAGACAGGTTCAAATGGAGCTATCACAGGATTTACACCAATGGGTGAAGCTTTGTTTTTTTCAGGACTTAAGTGGGTAGTGATGTTGGCTCCTCTTGGAGTAGTGTTTTATATGAGCTTTGGTATAAACAAAATGAGTTCAGCAAAAGCGCAAACAGTGTTTTGGACTTTTGCAGCATTGATGGGATTATCATTATCCTGGATATTGCTTGTTTATACAGGTGTGAGTGTCGCGAGGGTTTTCTTTATAACTTCAGCAACTTTCGGCGCGATGAGTATTTATGGATACACAACTAAGAGAGATTTAACAAAGCTAGGTTCATTTTTAATGATGGGTTTAATCGGGATTATAATTGCATCATTAGTAAATATTTTCCTTAAGTCAGCGATGATGTACTTTATAGTCTCTATTTTGGGTGTATTAATATTTGTAGGATTAACTGCTTACGATACACAAAAAATAAAAAATATGTATTCAGCATCTGACAGTGGAGAAGTTATAGGCAAAAAAGCTGTAATGGGTGCGTTAACATTATACTTAGACTTTATAAATTTATTTATAATGCTATTAAGATTGTTCGGCCAAAGAAGATAAATTACTATTTAATTTTTTTCCACTTTGTTCTTAAAATTAAATTCTCCAAACTCGACGAGTTATTTATAATCTTGCCATTTGAATCTGTTATTGAGTATTTTAAGTTTCGATTTATTGGTTTAAAAGTTTTACAAATTTTATAGACAGCATTTTCAGCTGCATTTTTAAAAACACTAAATGTAACTTTTTTGCTAGAAATAGCCAAGCCGTAGTCTTTCCAGGATCCATTTGAAACCATTTTTGCATATAAATTTAGAATTGATTTAAGTTCATCTTTTTCAAAAAAATAATTCTTCTCTTTTTTGAGTGTATTATTTACAACTAATTTTAAATTTCTATTCATCTATTTTATACTTATTTATTATATTGAATTGAAAAGCTGTGAAAATAAAAGTTATTGGAAGCATACCCCAGACTTTAAAATTTACCCAAAATTCTTCCGATTGAGTTCTCCATATAATTTCATTTAAAATTGCCAAACCTATAAAAAAAAATGCCCATCTTTTATTTAAAATCTTCCATCCATCCTCCTGAAGTTTCAATGCATTTCCTAAAAGTTTTTTAAGAACTGGTTCTCGAGTAAAAAATTTTCCAAAAATCAATCCAAGAGCAAACAAAATATTAATTATTGTTGGTTTCATATATATGAAAATTGGGTTTTTAAAATATATTGTTAATCCACCAAAGAGCGTAATTAGAATTCCACCAAGTAAAGGCACCATTGGAATTTTTTTTTCTATTATCCAAACAATAGCTAAGGCAATTAATGTTGCTAAAATAAAAGGAGGGATTGCGATTTCTAAATTTTTTTCATTTTTGTAATAAAATGTAAAGAATACTAATAGAGGGCCAAAATCTGTGACAAATTTGTAAAAAGATTTATTCACGCAAAGATATTAACAGATTTGAAAATTAATAATATTTTTTTTATTGATTTTCTTATTTAAATACCCATATTCATTAATATGACAATTCAAAAAGCAAAATTTTCAATAGGAGACGTGGTTAAACACAAGCACTTTGATTTTCGAGGTGTAATATATGATGTTGATTTTAAATTTAACAATTCTGAAGAGTGGTATCAGTCTATCCCAAAAAACGTTAGACCCAGAAAAGATCAACCCTTTTATCACCTATTAGCTGAAAATGATGATTTGACTTATGAGGCTTACGTATCTGAGCAAAATTTATTGTTTGATGACTCAGAGGAACCAATAAAGCATCCTTTAATAAACGAGATTTTTTCTGGAAAAAGAGGATCTAGCTATTTTAAACAATCAAATTAACATATCTTTTTTTTAACACAATTGGCACAAATGTTGGTCATACAAAATATGTATTTTTAAGTATATTCTGATCAAGAGTGTAAACGTTTCCCTTAAGATTATCTCCCTCACATTCTTGATCAGAACAAGACCCTTTATCTCACTTTGAAAAATAAAAATTTCAAATATAAATACATCAATGAAATTTATTAAAAACTATCAATTTAACTTAGTTCGAAAAAGTCAAAAAATTGTATTAGGCTTATTTTTAATTGTCTTAATACTTGGTTTATTTGAAGCTTTGATACTATCTCCTGAAGATTATCTTCAAGGTGACTCTGTTAGAATAATGTATGTCCATGTTCCATCAGCATGGATTTCACTTGGCATATTTTCATTAATGGCAACCCTTTCAATTTTAGTAATAGTTTTTAAGAATAAAATGTTTTTTTTAATTGCAAAAAGTTTAGCTCCCTCTGGATTTGTATTTAGTTTAATAGCTTTAGTTACCGGTTCGATATGGGGAAAACCAACGTGGGGAACTTGGTGGGCTTGGGATGCTAGAATAACTTCAATGTTAATATTATGCATCTTTTATTTGATGTATTTGCTAGCATGGAGAATTTTTGAGAACAAAGATTATGTAACTAAAATAACCTCATTTATTGCAATATTAGGATTTATAAATATTCCAATTATAAAGTTTTCAGTTGATTGGTGGTCAACTTTACATCAACCTTCATCTGTAAATGTATTCTCCAAAACTACCATTCATTTTACCATGCTAATACCTCTAGGCATTATGACTGCGGCATTTGCTCTATTTTCCTTACTTATTTTTTTAATGAAATATAATACAGAATTGATAAAAATTAAGAATAAAGGATTAGATAGATTATGATTTTAGAATTTTTACATATGAACGGCTACGGTTATTACGTTCTCCCTTCATTTTTGTTCACGCTCGTTTGTTTTCTTGGACTTTACATAATAACAAAATCACAACTTTCAAAAGAGCAAAATAAATTTAATGTTAAATTTGGTGAATTAAACTCTGAACAAGTTAAAGAGGCTAAAAAACAAAAAATTTACAAAGAAATAATAGCGACAGAGACACTTTCTAGAATTTAACTTTTAGTATGTATAGCAAAAAAGTTAAGTTAAGAGCATTATTTCTATTTCTTTCTTTAATAACTCTTATATTAACCATTTTTTTGGTTTTGAAAGCCTTAGAGGAAAATGTTGTATATTTTTTATCTCCTACAGAAATTAAAAACTTAAATGAGATAACCACGGAAAAAATTAGAGTTGGTGGCATGGTCAAAGATCAATCCATAAAAATTAACGCTGATAAAATAAATTTTATTATTACTGATTTTAAAAATGAAATTAATGTTGTTTACTCAGGAATGGTTCCAAATCTTTTTCAAGAAAATAAAGGTGTTGTAGCAGAGGGTATTCTTAGAGATAAATATTATTTTAAAGCAGAAAAGATTCTGGCTAAACATGATGAAAATTATATTCCCCCAGAAGTCAAAGCCAGTATAGGAGAAAAATAAATTGATTCTAAATTATATAGGTAATTTCTCTCTTTTATTTTGTTTCATTATTTCATTAATAATATTTTTTACTTGCTTATCATGTTTAAATAATAAAAATTTTTTTCTTAAAAAAAATTTAAATGAACTTCTATTTTTTAAATTTTTTTTCGCTTTATTAAGCTTTTGTAGTCTTGTAGTATTATTTATTAATTCTGAGTTTAGTAATGAGACAGTTCTAAATAACTCCCATATTTCAAAACCTTTATTTTATAAAATATCAGGTACGTGGGGTAATCATGAAGGTAGTTTACTTCTATGGCTTTTAATATTGACTTTTTTTGCTTTTTTTTATTTTTTAAAATCTAAAACCAGACCTGCCGATGAAAGATTGTTAACAATCATGTTTCAAGAAGTAATAATTTTAGGTTTCTTATTCTTTTTATTAAAAGCTTCAAATCCTTTTAATATAATTTACCCTGTACCAAAAGAGGGATTGGGATTAAATCCAATTTTGCAAGATCCATTATTGGCTATTCATCCTCCTGTTCTTTATTTAGGATACGTGACTACTTCAATAGTATTTTCCTCTTCATTAGCAGGATTAATAAAGGGGAATATAAATAATTTGTGGGCCAAAGATATTAGAAAGTGGGTTTTTATATCTTGGACATTTCTAACCCTTGGTATTCTACTTGGATCTATTTGGGCCTATTATGAATTAGGTTGGGGAGGTTTTTGGTTTTGGGATCCAGTTGAAAATATTTCTTTAATGCCTTGGCTAAGTCTTACTGCACTTGTTCATTGTGTATTAGTTTTAGAAAAAAGATCAATTTTTCATTCTTGGACTGTAATACTTTCTATTATAACTTTTACATTAGGTATATGCGGAACATTTCTAGTTCGATCTGGAATATTAAATTCAGTTCATACTTTCGCAAATGATCCAGAAAGAGGTTTATACATATTATTCTTTTTATTTTTCCTAATTTTTTTGTCTGTTTTAATTTATTTTATTAACGAAGATAAATTCGAAAAAAATAATAAAAATTTAAACTTTTACACTAAAGAAACTTCAATAATTTTAAACAACTGGTTTGTAATGTATTTTTTGTCAGTCATTTTGATTGGTACGGTATATCCAATTTTTTTAGAGGTTTTATCAAATGAAAAGATTTCGGTAGGTCCACCATTTTTCAATAAATTAATAATTCCTTTTTTAATTCCATTCTTAATTTTTATGTCGATTGCCCCAAATTTAAAATGGATTAAAAATAATAACTTTTTAAATAAGTTTAAATTAATAATAATATTTATTTTGAGTTTTAGTTTATCAATAATAGTCTCGAGATTTTTTGGAAATACCGCATTAAATATAACAATATTATTAGCTGCTAGCTTCTATCTTTTTATTACAACCATTAAAGACTTTATGAAAAAGGGTTTTAAAAACTATTCACAAACAATTTCTCATTTTGGTTTCAGCTTATTAGTTTTAAGTATACTTATGAATAGTATTTTTTCAGAGGAAATAACTTCAAATATGCGTGTAGGAGATGAAATCAATTTCTCCGATAAAACTATAAAATTACAAAAACTTGAAAACTCAACTGAGGCAAACTTTTTAAAGCTGATTGCTTATTTTAAAATTGAAGAAGAAAATAAAACAAAATTTGTTTTACAGCCAGAAATTAGAATTTATGATAAACCAAAAACTGTAACAAGTGAAGCAGCAATTAAGACAGATATTTTTAAGGATAGATTTTTAGTTATCAACTTGGTTAAAGAAAATGAATACTTGAACGTAAGATATCAAGAAAAGCCCTTTATGCTTTGGATTTGGATATCAGCAATTTTAATTTCTTTAGGGGGTATAATAAATATTTTAAAAAAAAATGAAAAACAAATATTATAAATTTTCTATTGTAACATTTCTTATATTTATATTTTTAATTTTTTATTATGGATTAAAAGAAAAACATTTATATACACCAGAGGATATAGTTATTAAAAGATTTCCTAATTTATTTCTTAATGATTTTCATTCTTACAATGAAACCTCTCTCGATAATATTTTGATAGATAGTAATTATTATCTCATAAATATATGGGCGTCATGGTGTTTGCCGTGTAGAGAGGAACATCCATATTTAGTTCAATTAAAAAAAAATTCACTTATTAAAATTATTGGAATTAATTATAAGGATAAAAAAGATAGTGCTTTAAAATTTCTTGATAAGTTTGAAAATCCTTACACCCATATATTAAGTGATACAAATGGAACAGCTTCTATTGAAATTGGAGCATATGGCGTTCCAGAAAGTTTTGTTTTGAATAAAAAAAAAGAAATTATTAAAAAAATTATTGGTCCAATTGATAAAAAAAAATTTAATGAGATAATAAAATTGTTAAAAAATGAAAACTAAATTTATATTATTTATAATTTTCTGCTTGTTTCTTTTTCCAAAATTAACTTTTTCAGAAAACTTAAAATTAGAAAATAAAATAAACAAAAATTTAAGATGTTTAATTTGTCAGGGTCAGTCTATTTACGACTCACAATCTGATTTTGCTGAAAGTATGAAAATTGTAGTTAAACAAAAAATTAATTCTGGCATGAATGAAGAAGAGATATATTCATTTTTTAAAACGCAATATGGCGAATGGATATTGTATGACCCCCAATTTAACACTAAAAGCTTTGTTCTTTGGCTACTTCCAATTATTGTGTTTTTGGCTGGAGGGATAATAATATTGTCCAAATTTGGAGTTTTAAAGAAAAGATAATAAGTTATATTAATAATGTAAAATTATGAGAAATATTTTTTTAAATTTATTTTGTTTTGTTTTAATAGTTTCATTTTATACAACATCTATTAAAAGTGATGAGGTAAAAGATTTAACAGATCCACATAAATACAATTTTTTTACTGGAATGTTCGATTTTAGTGATAACTATAGAAAATCTACAATAATAGGTATTCAGCACAACAATGAAAATTTATATAGAGATACTTTATTAGGAACCATTTCACCCGTGACAGGTTTTCTTGTAACTGGTGATGCTGCAACGTATTTATATACTGGTGTCCAGGCAGAGTACAATTTGGGTAACATAAATTTTACCCCAAGCTTTACACCTGGGTTATATGGAATGGGGGATGGAAAAGATTTAGGACACGATGTACAGTTTAAAAGTGAATTACAGCTATCATTTGATTTATTAAAAGATTCTGAATTAGGTTTTTCTTACAATCATATATCCAATGCAGATTTAGGAGATAAGAATCCTGGGGCAAATAGTTATATGTTTAATTTCATGAAAAAATTTTAATTTTCAACCATGAGATTAAAAGACTGTCATAACTTTCAAGATTTTAGAAAATTAGCAGAGAAAAAACTTCCGAGTCCAATATTTCATTACATCGATGGTGCTGCAGATGATGAAATCACTTATAGCCGGAATACTTCAGCTTTTAATGATGTTGACCTTGTTCCAAATGTTTTACGAGGAGTAGAAAATGTCGATTTATCAACTACAATTTTTGGAAAAAAAATTGATTTACCTTTTTATTGTTCACCTACAGCCTTACAGAGACTTTTTCACTACGATGGAGAAAGAGCAGTTGGTAAAGCAGCAAAGAAATTTAATACTATGTTTGGAGTATCGGCTCTTGCTACAGTAAGTGTAGAGGAAATATCATCTTTGATTGATACTCCAAAAATGTTTCAGTTTTATTTCCACAAAGATAGAGGTTTAAACGACTCGTGCTTAGAACGTGCTAAAGCGGCAAACTTTGATGTTATGGCTTTAACAGTAGATACAATTACTGGAGGTAATAGAGAGAGGGACTTAAGAACTGGTTTTACATCTCCTCCAAAATTAACCCTAGCAAGTTTATTTAGTTTTGCCACAAAACCAATGTGGGGAATAAATTATCTGACAAAAGGAAAATTTGAGTTACCTCATTTACAGGATTACGTTAAAGAAGGAACAAGCACCAATACATCTATTGGTAATTATTTTTCTACAATGTTAGATCAATCAATGAATTGGAAAGATGCAGAAAAATTATGCGCTCAGTGGAATGGCCATTTTGCACTTAAAGGAGTGATGAGTGTCGAAGATGCAAAAAAAGCAGTTGATATTGGATGTACTGGTATAATGGTTTCAAATCATGGAGGAAGACAACTTGATGGCTCAAGATCTCCATTTGATCAGTTAGCAGAAATCGTTGATGCTGTTGGAGATAAAATTGATGTAATTTGTGAAGGTGGTTTCCAAAGAGGTACACATATGCTAAAGGCTTTATCACTTGGTGCAAAAGCATGCGCGGGTGGAAGATTATATTTATATGCATTAGCTGCCGCAGGACAAGCTGGCGTTGAGAGAGCTTTAGGTCAATATAAAGCTGAACTAGAAAGAGATATGAAACTTATGGGATGTACTAAAATAAGTGATCTCAGTAGGAAAAATTTAAAATTTAGAGTTTAATGAATATTTCTGATTGTAGAAATTTCAAAGATTTTAGAAAACTTGCAAAAAAAAAACTTCCTGCACCTATTTTTCATTATATAGATGGTGGTGCTGACGATGAAGTTACATTAAGAAGAAACACTAGCGCATTTGATGATTGTGATTTAGTACCAAATATTCTAGCTAGTGTTGGTAAACCAGATTTATCAACAACTATTTTTGGCAGGAAAATAGATTTACCTATTTTTCTTTCCCCAACTGCAATGCAAAGATTGTACCATCCAGATGGTGATAAGGCCTCAGCAAGAGCTGCTGAGAAATTTGGTACATTTTACAGTATGTCAACGATGGCAAACAATTCAATCGAGGAAATATCAAATATTTCAAGTGGTCCGAAATTGTTTCAGCTTTATGTACACAAAGATAAATCTATCACAGACGATTTATTAGATAGATGTAAAAGATCAGGTTTTGACGGCATGTGTCTTACCGTTGATACACTAGTTGCAGGAAACAGAGAGAAAGATCATAGAACTGGATTTACAACTCCCCCTAAACTTACTTTAAATAGTTTATTAAGTTTCGCATTAAGACCATCTTGGGTACTAAGTTATTTTACAAATAAAAAATTTGAATTATCTAATGTTGTAAAAAAAACTGACAAAGGTACTAATATCGCTAAATCAGTAATTGATTATATTAATGAGCAATATGATCCTAAGATGAACTGGAAAGATGCTGAGTATTGTGTAAAAAAATGGAATGGTCCATTTGCGTTAAAGGGTGTCATGTCTGTAGAGGATGCGAAACGCGCTATTGATATTGGATGTACTGCTATAATGGTATCTAACCATGGAGGAAGACAATTAGATGGTTCGCGTTCTCCGTTTGATCAAATAAAAGCTATCTCAGATGCAGTTGGAGATAAGCTAGAGATAATACTTGATGGAGGTATAAGGAGAGGAACACATGTTCTCAAAGCCTTGGCAGCTGGTGCAAAAGCATGTAGTTTCGGTAAAATGTTTCTGTTTTCTTTGAGCGCAGGTGGTCAACAAGGCGTTGAACATTTACTTAAAATAATGCATGATGAAATAAATAGAAATATGATTTTGATGGGTTGTAAGAATTTATCAGAGTTAAATAGTTCAAAATTAATTTATAGAAATTAGATTGGAGATTTTAAATGAAGTTAGCAAAAAGTTTAGATAGATTAGGAACAGAAACAGCATTTAGCGTTCTCGCAGAGGCTAAAAAGTTGGAAGCTCAAGGTAAACCTATGATCCACTTAGGGTTAGGTCAGCCAGATTTTAAAACTCCAAAACATGTTGTTGATGCTGCTAAAAAAGCTTTAGATGATGGTCATCATGGATATGTGATGTCAAATGGCATTCCTGAATGTAGACAAGCTGTAACTAGATGGATTAAAAAAAGATATAATGCAGATGTAAGTGCTGAAAGAATATTAATTATGCCGGGTGGAAAACCTACGATGACATATGCAATTCAATGTTTTGGTGAGCCAGGAGCTGAAATTATCAATCCAACTCCAGCTTTCCCAATTTATGAGTCAATGATAAATTATACAGGAGCAACTTCTGTGAAATATGATTTAACTGAGGATAAAGATCTTAAATTTAGTGCTGAGAAAATTCTTTCATTGATAACTGATAAAACGAGACTATTAGTTTTAATTAACCCTAATAATCCAACAGGAAGTTTTGTTGAAAAACAAGAAATTGACAAAATAGCTGAAGGTTTAAAAAAATATCCACATGTTACTATTTTAAGTGACGAGATTTATAGTCGACAAATATTTGATGGAAAAGAAATGCCCTCTTTTTTCAATTATCCTGAATTAAGAGATAGATTAATAGTTTTAGAGGGATGGAGTAAAGCTTACTCCATGACTGGTTGGAGATTAGGTTGGAGTTTTTGGCCTGAACATTTAGTTGAGCATGTAAATAAATTATTAATCAACAGTGTATCATGTGTCAATGCTGCTGCCCAGTTTGCCGGCATTGCTGCTCTTGATGGACCGGATGACTCTATCCATGAAATGATGGAAAAATTTACTGCAAGACGAAAACTTATTCATGAAGGATTAAATAGCTTGCCCGGTGTTGAATGTAGTTTGCCTGGTGGAGCCTTTTATGCTTTTCCAAAAGTAAGTGGAACGGGCATGAGCGGAGCAGAATTCTGCAAAAAAGCTATGCATGAGGCAGGAGTTGCAATTGTTCCTGGAACTGCATTTGGAAAAAGCTGTAATGATTATGTAAGATTCAGTTTTGCAGCATCAAGAGATAATATTTCTCAAGCTCTTGAAAATGTCAAAAAAATGCTAGGATAAGTTTATTTTTGTTAATAGGCTTGTTATACTAATTTAATGAACAACTCTTCTTTAAAACAAGAACTTACAAGTTTATTAAAAGATAGATTTTCTTTATCTCAATCAACCAGAGCAAATTATGCAAGAGGAGAAGACACATACGATCCTATTCTCTCACAGGCAGTAGTATTCCCAGAGACAAATGAAGAAGTTTCTGGAATTTTAAAACTTTGCAATGATCACAAAGTTCCAGTAGTGCCATTTGGAACAGGAACTTCTTTAGAGGGCAATGTAGTTGGTAACGATAAAGGAATAACAATTTCTTTAGAAAAAATGGATAAAATTTTAAGTGTTAATGCAGCAGACTTTGATTGCAGGGTTCAAGCAAATGTAACAAGAGAAAAATTAAATGAATATTTAAGAGAGGATGGAGTATTTTTTCCTATAGACCCAGGTGCTAATGCTGCAATAGGTGGGATGGCATCGACATCGGCCTCTGGAACTATGGCTGTAAAATATGGAACTATGAAAACAGTAATTACCGGTTTGACTGTAGTTTTACCAAGTGGAGAAATAATAAAAACAGGCACAAGAACAAAAAAAACTTCAGCAGGATATAATCTTACGAATTTATTTATTGGTTCAGAGGGCACACTTGGGATTATAACTGAAGTTCAACTTAGATTATCTCCAATACCAGATAGCATGATGAGTGCTATATGTCATTTTAATACATTGGAGGAAGCTGTTAAGACAGCTCAAGAAACAATTCAGTATGGTGTTCCGATCGCAAGGATTGAAATGCTTAATAAAGATCAAATGGATATAAGTATCAATTACTCAAAACTTAAAGATATCAAAACTTTACCTACATTGTTTTTTGAATTTCATGGAACTGAGATTTCTAATAAGGAGTCAATTAAAATTGTAGAGGAAATTTCAAAGAATAATAATGGTAGTGCTTTTAAATGGGCTGACACGTTAGAGGAAAGAAATCATCTGTGGCGAGCAAGATGGGATGTTTATTATTCTGTAAAAGCATTAGTAGATAACGGAAGGGTTTATTCAACAGACGTATGTGTGCCAATATCAAAAATAACCGAATGCGTTAAGTTTGCTGAGGAAGAAGTTAAAAAGTTTGGTCTTAGAGCACCAATGGTTGGCCATCTAGGAGATGGAAACTTCCACGTTTTATTTCCTTACGATCCTAAAGACAAAACTGTTTATAAAAAAATCAGAGAATTTAGCGATTTGTTAATCGACAAAACTTTAGACCTTGAGGGCACGATTACAGGAGAACATGGAGTAGGTCTTCATAAAAAAAGTTACTTATTAAAAGAACATCCAGATAATATACCTGTCATGAAAACTATTAAAAGAAGCTTGGACCCAAATAACATTATGAATCCTGGGAAAATTTTCGATATTAATTAAACTATGAAAAAAATTCTCGTTACACGAAGACTTTTAAGATCCAATGAAGACAGAATTAAAGAGCTATATGATGCAAATTTAAATTTAAATGATGAACTTTACTCTCAAGACAAGCTAATAGAATTGAGTCAGGGATGTGATGGCGTATTATCAGCTCTTACAGATAAGTTAGACGAGAAAACAATAAATCGCCTACCTGATAGTGTAAAAATTTTATCTAATTTTGCTGTAGGATTTGGAAATATAGATTTAGAGGCAGCAAAAAAAAAAAATATAATTGTTACAAACACGCCAGAAGTTTTAACTGATGCTACAGCTGAAATTGGTGTTCTTTTAATACTTGGAGCATGTAGAAGAGCATCTGAGGGTATTCAAGGCGCAAGAGACGCGGACTGGAAATGGTCAGCAGATTATCTGATTGGAAAGCAATTAACTGGTGCGAGACTTGGAATTCTGGGCATGGGAAGAATTGGACAAAAGATAGCAAAAATTGCGAAGTCTCTAGGAATGATAGTTCATTATCATAATCGATCTAAACTTAGTTCTGATAAAGAAAATGGATCAATCTACCATGACAATCTTAAAAGTTTAATGGAGGTATCAGATGTACTCTCAGTTTGTTGTCCTGCCTCAAAAGAAACTATAAATTTAATTAATAAAGAGACTTTGGAGTATTTACCAAAAGGCGCAGTAGTTACTAACGTTGCTAGAGGGGATATTGTAGACGACGAAGCTCTTATTGATGCTCTTGATAGAAGAAAAGTTTATGCAGTTGGTCTAGATGTTTACAAAGGAGAGCCAAATTTAAATCCAGGATACTTAAAACACAAAAGCGCTTTCATATTACCTCACTTAGGTAGTGCAACAAAAGAAACTAGAACAGCAATGGCAAATCTCGCCATAGATAATTTAGAAGAGTTCTTCAAATCAGGAAGCTGTAAAAATAAGGTTAATTAAAAGTATAAAATTCTACTCAAAGTTGTAAATAATTTTGAATAAGTCTATTTAGCAAAAGACTCTTACAACCATTTATGCTTAAATTATCTTAAGTTAATTAACTAAAGAGGAGAAATAATGATTAAAGAAAAAAAATCATTGAAGGGAAAAACGCCTTCAAGACGTAAGTTCTTTAAGACTGCGGCTATGGCCGGAGCAGCTGCTGTTGCAATGCCTTATGTTAACTTAGGCGCTGCACAAACTTTAAAAATGCAAGCTGCATGGCCAAGTGGAGCCAACATCTTTTTTGAAATGGCAGGAGATTACTGCAAGATGGTGAGCGACATGTCTGGTGGATCGTTGAAAATTGATCTACAACCAGTAGGAGCAGTTGTTAAGACTAGTGAAATTGGTCAAGCAGTTAGCTCAGGTGCCGTTGATATGGGTCACTGGGTAACAGCTTACTGGTACGGTAAGAATGCTGCGGCATCTTTATTCGGAACAGGACCTTCATACGGTATGTCATCTCAAGAAGTAATGGGATGGATGGAATACGGTGGAGGAAGAGCACTTTATGAAGAAACTGTTAAAAAAGTAGGTTTCGACTACACAGGTGTTTTTCATATGCCTATGCCAGCACAACCATTTGGATGGTTTAAGAAAAATGTAACTAAAGTATCTGATGTTAAAGGTATGAAGTATAGAACAGTTGGTCTTGCTACTAACGTTCTTACTGCGATGGGAATGGTCGTTAGACAGTTACCAGGTGGTGAAATTCAACCAGCTATGAAAACTGGATTGATTGAAGCTGCTGAGTTTAACAACCCAACTTCAGACTCACAGTTTGGTATGCAAGATGTTTCTAAGCACTATCACTTAGGAAGCTTCCACCAATCTCAAGAGATGTTTGAAATACCTATCAACAATAAAACATTTAACGGTCTGTCTCCAGCTAACCAAGCAATATTAAAAAATGCTGCTTACGCTGCAAACACAGATAACTATTTTAAAGCATTAGTTAGATATTCAGCTGATTTATCTAAATTAATGAATGAACATAAAGTTAATGTTTACCAAACGTCTGATGCGATTTTAGCTCAACAATTAAAAGGTTGGGATAAAGTTATCGGCGATTTCAATAAGAAAGATCCTTTCTTTAAGAAAATCGTTGATTCTCAAAAAGCATACGCTAAGAGAGTAATGAAGTACTTGCTGATGAACCAGCCTAATTACAAATTAGCATATGAAAATGAGTTCGGACCTATTGGAAAAGTTAAGATATAATTATTAACTTTAATATTTAAAAAGGGGACCAAATGGTCCCCTTTTTTTTGTTTGCTTTAATTATATATTTTAACATAAGGTACAAAAATGAAATCTTTCATAAAATTTGCTGACACACTAAGTGCTTCAATGGGAAAAGCATTTTCTTGGTGTATTGTAATTCTTATGGGGGGTACTTGCTATGAAGTTATTATGGCATATGCATTTAACAGTCCAACGTTATGGAACTTTGATTTTAGTCTACAAATGTATGGAGCTATTTTTATGATGGCTGGAGCATACACTTTATCTACAGAGGCCCATGTAAGAGGTGACGTTATTTATAGATTGTTTCCAACCAGAGTACAGGGTTGGATTGATCTAATTTTATATTTTATATTTTTCTTCCCTGGAATTTTAGCTTTAGCATTTTATGGGTACGAATACGCTGCTTTAGCCTGGAAAATAAAAGAAACAAGCTGGAATAGTCCAGCACAAATACAGATTTATATGGCCAAATCTTTAATACCATTGTCAGGAATATTATTAACAATACAAGGTGTTAGCGAAGTATGCAGAGCAATTATTTGCATTAAAACTGGTCATTGGCCCGTTAGAGCATCAGCAGATGCTGAGGAAACTGAAAAAGTATTAATGAGAACTTCACAAAAGGACGATCAAGCAGATGTTATTTGAACTAACAAATCCAGAAATTGCAATTTTAATGATGAGTTTGTTTCTGTTCGCAGTTTTGTTAGGTTTTCCAATTGCATTTACATTGCTAGCAATGGGAGTGGGTTTTGGTTATTACGCTTATTTTGATCCAACTAGGATGGATCATTTATTTGATAACCGGATATTTTCTTTATTAGTCTCTAATACCTATACAATAATGGATAATACCGTTTTAACCGCCGTCCCTTTATTTTTATTCATGGGTTATCTAGTTGAAAGAGCAGGGATTGTAGCAAAGCTATTTTTTGCTATAAGACTTGCATCTCATAGACTTCCTGCCTCTATGGCTGTTGCAGCACTTGTTACATGCGCATTGTTTTCTACTGCAACTGGAATTATTGGTGCCGTAGTTACACTTATGGGTTTGCTTGCTTGGCCGGCGATGATAAGAGCAGGATATGATAAAAAATTTGCATCAGGCGTAATTTGCTCCGGTGGATGTTTAGGAATTCTTATTCCACCAAGTATCATGCTTATAGTTTATGCTGTAATAGCCCAATTATCACCATTAAGGCTTTTTGCTGCAGCTATATTTCCTGGTCTAATGTTGGCTGGATTGTACATTCTTTATGTAATTATAAGAGCATACTTTAATCCATCTTTAGCCCCAAAACCTGCTGCTGAGGAAATTCCTCCACGTTCGGAGATTTTGAAAGAAGTTTTGGTCTCGTTTGTTCCATTATTTTCATTGATTATTTTAGTACTTGGTACAATTCTAGCTGGTTTAGCCACACCAGCTGAGGCAGCCGCAGTTGGAGCCTTCGGTGCTTTAGTTCTTTCTTATTTCTATAAGTCATTAAAATGGAAAAATTTCAAAGAGTCTGTATTTTTAACTGCGAAAACAAGCGCTATGATTATGTGGTTATTTGTAGGTTCTTGGACCTTTGCATCTGTATTTTCCTACTTAGGTGGACATGAGGTATTTGAACATTTTTTCAAATCAATGGATATTCAGCCATGGCAATTTTTAGTAATAACTCAAATAATTATTTTTCTTTTAGGCTGGCCGCTAGAATGGACTGAAATATTAATTATTTTTGTTCCAATCTTTTTACCACTTGTAGAATTTTTTGGTGTAAATCCATATTTCTTTGCAATGTTAATAGCATTGAATTTACAAACATCCTTTTTGACACCACCAATGGCCATGTCAGCATACTATTTAAAAGGAGTTCAAAGCAGAAATGTTCAGTTAATGGAAATCTTTAGAGGAATTATGCCTTTCCTTGGAATTGTTATACTTGCAATGGTACTGATGTACATTTTTCCTGGCATAGCATTATGGTTACCTGATACTTTGTTTGCAGAATAATCTTTAAATGACTAATGTTTTTTCTTTACCGATATCTAAAATTACAGAAAAGATTAGAAAATCTGAAATAACCTGTTTAGAGCTTTGTCAAAATTATATTTCACAAATAGAAAAGTATGAAAAAGATGTTAAAGCTTGGGCATTTTTTGATAAAAAACTTTTGATAGAAAAAGCTGAAGAAGCTGACACATACAGAAAATCTGGAAAACCCATGGGTATATTGCATGGTATTCCTGTAGCATTAAAAGATATTATTGGAACTTATGATATGCCAACTGAATGTGGCACGGTATTAAGAAAAGGTAAAACGCAATCCCAAAACTCTGAAATTGTAGATCTTCTTAAATCTGAGGGAGCAATTATAATGGGAAAAACTGCAACATCAGAATTGGCTTATCTTGGTCCACCAGATACAAGGAATCCTCATGATTATTCAAGGACACCAGGAGGATCTTCAAGTGGATCAGCAGCTGTAATTGCAACCCATATGGCTCCGCTTTCAATTGGATCTCAAACAGGAGGATCAGTTATAAGACCAGCATCTTATTGTGGAGTAGTTGGATATAAACCTAGCTATGGATTAATATCAAGAAATGGAGTTTTAAGAACATCTTATCATCTAGATCATATGGGAGTTTTTGGAAAAACAGTAGAGGATGTAGCTTTACTTGCTAAAGTTTTAATTAAAAAAGATCAATATGATGAAGCAACCATACATTATTCCTCAGAATTTATGGTTGATGAATGTTTAAAGGGACCAATGTTTGAACCTAAGTTTATATTTTATAAAACAGAAAGTTGGAAAAAAATAGATAGGAGATCTCGAGAGTCGTTTGAGTTCTTTATAAAATCTTTTAAAAAAAATATTGAAGTATTTGATACTCCATCTTACTTCAAAGATATTGACAAGTACCATAGAGTAATTCATGAAACAGACTTAGCTAATAACTTTCAGACATATTATAAGAAATCAAAAAATAAACTTTCAAAGGAGATGCAGTCTGCAATTAGCAGAGGGATGAAATATTCTGCGAAAGAATATTTAGATGCCGTAGATTTTATGAAAAGAAGTTATGAGTCTTACAAAGAGGTATTTGAAGATTATCATGGTGTTTTAAGTCCATGCTCTACAGGAGTTGCGGACAAAGGATTAAAAAGTACAGGAAGCGCAGATTTTAATCGAGTTTGGTCTTATATGCATACACCAGCAATTTCTCTACCTTTACTTCAAGGTGAAAATAATTTACCTTTAGGTATCCAATTAATTGGTGATAAATATGATGATCATAGATTTCTTGGTATTGCTAGATGGTTAGAACAAAAAAGTAAAAAATATGATGAATAAAATTGCAACAATAGTCGGTTTGTCTTTCTGTCTTTTCTTTTTAATAGGGCTTGCAACAACTCTTACAAGATCAATGATGATAGGTTTCTTTGATGTTTTACCAGTTTATATATTTATGGGAATCGCAATTGTCATGATGATTTACGAAGCTTTTTTCGATAAAAAATAGTAAATTTCTAATTAATGAAAATTGGAAGTATCGTATTAAATTCCTTTTTAATTTTATTGCTTGTTTATATTTCTCTTGTAGTTTTTTTATTTTTTTATCAAAGAAAACTGCTCTACCATCCTAGTGAAAATAATTATTTGGATGAAACGCAACTGAACCATAAGATAGAAAAAACATTTATCCAATCAAATGATAAACTTGTTTCGTGGTATTTTAAAAAAAATTCAAAATTAAAAACCATATTATTCTTTCATGGAAATGCAGGAAAACTTGATAATAGAGTTTATAAACTTAACGAATTATCAAAACTAAATATAAATTATTTGATAATTGCATACAGAGGTTTTAGTGGAAATACAGGTAGTCCATCAGAAAATGGTTTATATGAGGATGCAAATTCTGCAAAAATTTGGTTAAACAATAATGGTGTTAAAGATAAAGATATTATCATTTACGGAGAGTCTCTTGGAACAGCAGTTGCTATTGATCTAGCAAGCAGATATAAATTTTCAGGGATTATTTTAGAGTCTCCTTTTACTTCAATGGTAGAACTTGCACAAAAGTATTATCCCATAATTCCTGTAAAACTAATTCTTAAAGACAGGTACGAAAGTAAAAAAAAACTTAATGACATTAAATCTCCAGTATTAGTAATGCACGGCAGAAAAGATAACATCGTCCCCTTTTATATGGGTAAGCAAATATACGAGGCTTTATCAGTACCAAAGTTTGCTTATTTCAATGACCAAGACGATCATATGATGGAATATAATAATGAATTAATATCTTCTGTTAAAAAGTTTTTAGAACAAATTAATTAATATTTACAAATGAATTTGCAAATTTTTTTGCTTCAAAAATCTGTAAATCATCTTCTTTCTCACCTAGACCTAACGCGATAATTGGTAATTTATGTTTTTTTGCCAAAGCTATTAAAATGCCACCTTTTGCAGTTCCATCAAGTTTAGTCATAATTAATCCTGTAATTGGAATAATTTTATTAAATTCCTCGACTTGATTAATTACATTTTGGCCAGACGTGGCATCCAAAACTAAAATTACTTCATGTGGAGCCTTAGGGTCAATTTTTTTAGTAACATTCGCAATTTTCTTATACTCCTCCATTAAATTCTTTTTGTTTTGCAATCTTCCAGCAGTATCTATCAATACATGGGTAAAATTTTTATTTATAGCTTCTTCGACTGCTTTATATGCAACAGAAGCTGGATCTGAACCTTGTGAAGATTTAATAATTTCGACATCAATTTTTTTTGCCCAATTTTCCAACTGTTCGATTGCTGCAGCTCTAAAAGTATCTGAAGCTGAAAAAATTACTTTATTATCATTCATTTTTAATATTTTACCAATTTTTCCAATTGTAGTAGTCTTGCCTACACCGTTAACACCAGAGACAAGCACAGCATTTAAATCAGTTTTTTTTGAAAAAAAAGCACTTTTTTCAAGTGGCGACATTAAACTAATTATATAATCTTTAAGAATCGAATTAATTTCATCTAATTTATTTTTATCAGGGTTGATTTTTTTTTCTGCAATAATTTTTTTAATTTCTTCTGAAGCGATAATTCCCACATCAGATTGTATTAAAAATTCCTCTATTTCATCTAATGTTTTGTCATCAATTTCCCTTTTAATAATTATTTCCTTAAGCCCAGAGGAAAAACTTGAGGCAGTTTTTTGTAAACCTAATTTAAATTTTTCAAAAATACCCATTTTATAACTTTAAATTAATTTTTTTAATCTCCGAAACTGGTCCAGTCATAAAAATATTATCATTTTTATCAACCTCAATATTCAAAATACCTTCACTAAAATTAATGTTAACTTTATTATTAACTAAACTCTTCTTTAAGGCAGCTACTGCAGATGCACAGGCTGCTGTTCCACAGGCCTTAGTAAGTCCTGCTCCTCTTTCCCACACATTCACTCTTATATTATTTTTATCTGTGACTTCAGCAAATGTTACATTTGTTCTTTCAGGAAATAGATCATGGTTTTCAATTTTAGGACCTAATATTTTTAGGTCATAATCAAAGCAATTCTTTACAAAAAAAATTATGTGGGGGTTCCCTACATTAACACAAAATCCATTAGAAAATGTTTTATCATTTATTTTTAAAGATACATCAGCAGGATTTATTGTCTTTGATAATGGAATATCCTCAAAACTAAACAAAGGTATTCCCATTTCAAGTTCAACTTTTAAATTTCCAACTATTTTTGCATTTAGTACTCGGTTATTTGTTTTTAACTTTATTTCTTTGGTGTTTAAATTTTTACACAAAAGATAAGCTACACATCTTGACCCATTTCCACATGCGCTTACCTCACCTCCATCAGAATTAAATATTTTTATAGGAAAAGAACTTTCTTTTTTTTTATCTATAAAAATGATTTGATCAAAGCCAATATTGGATCTGTCTCCTAGTTCAATAATTTTTTCCTTTGTTAAACTAATTGAACTTTCTCTTTTATCTATGATAATAAAATCATTTCCCAAACCATCCATTTTGTAAGCATTAAATTCCATATATTTATACTTAACTTATTTATTGACTTTTTGAACCTCTATTATAGGTTATCGCCACTTCCGCAAAGTCAGCAATTTGCGGTGTCTTTGGTAACAAAGAGATCGACACCAGTCAGCGAGGGTTCGCCCACTGGTGCGATAACTGCTGTGTAAAAGTATGTTCGAAAATTTGACAAATAAATTTGAAGAAATTTTTTCTTCTTTAAAAAAAGCACCATCACTTGATGAAAAACAAGTGGACGAAGGATTAAGATCTATTCGGCTAGCTCTTCTAGAAGCTGATGTATCTTTAGATGTTGCAAAGCAGTTTATAGAAAACGTTAAGCCCAAAGCATTAGGTAAAAATATTGTAAGATCAACCTCACCTGGTCAAATGGTTGTTAAAATTGTCTACGATGAATTAGTCAATTTACTTGGAAGTAACTCTGAAAAAATAAATCTTAATGCAGTTCCACCAGTTTCAATGATGCTAGTGGGTTTGCAAGGATCAGGTAAAACTACTTCTGCTGCAAAAATTGCAAAGCATATTGAAAAAGTAAACAAAAAAAAAATTATGATGGTAAGCTTGGACGTTTACAGACCAGCTGCTCAAGAACAATTAAAATTGCTGGGTGAACAAAATAATATTTTAACTTTACCCATTGTCGAAGGTCAACAACCTTTGGATATTTGTAGACGTGCACTTAGTGCTGCAAATTTAAACGGATCAGAAGTAATAATTTTCGATACAGCTGGAAGAACACAAATAGATCTACAAATGATGAGTGAAATTAAACAAATTGAGCAAACAATTAATCCCTCTGAAACTTTACTTGTTGCAGACTCTCTTACTGGTCAAGTAGCTGCAAATGTTGCTAAAGAATTTAAAAGCACCGTTAATTTAACAGGAATAGTTCTTACAAGATCTGATGGTGACGGAAGAGGTGGTGCAGCTTTGAGTATGAAATATGTATCTCAGGTTCCAATTAAATTTTTAGGAGTGGGTGAAAAAATTGATAACTTAGAGGAATTCCATCCTGACAGAATCGCTAACCGAATCCTTGGTATGGGAGACATAGTTTCACTTGTTGAAAAAGCTACACAAGACATAGATGAAGAGAACCTAAAGAAAACTGAAGAGAAATTAAAAAAAGGCCAATTTTCATTAGACGATTATCTTTCTCAACTACGACAGATGAAAAAGATGGGAGGAATTGAAGGTATCATGTCTTTTTTGCCTGGTGTATCAAAAATAAAAAATCAAATGGATCAAGCTGGTGTTGATGAAAAAATTGTAAGTAAAAATGAGGCTGTAATTTTATCTATGACAAAAAAAGAGAGAACAAATCCAAAAATTATAGACGGATCAAGAAAAAAAAGAATTGCTAATGGCTCAGGTACTGACATTGCCACTATCAATAAATTGTTAAAACAATTTAAAATGATGTCTGAAATGATGAAGAAGATGTCTAAAGGAAATATGAAAGGTTTGGCAGACAAAGGGATTCCGCCAGAACTTTTTAATCAACTAAAATAACAAAGGAGAGAAATGTTAAAGTTAAGGTTATCAATGGGAGGAACAAAAAAAAGACCTGTTTACAAAATTGTTGTTGCAGATAGCAGGTTTCCAAGAGATGGAAGATTTATAGAGAAACTTGGTTTTTTTAATCCACTTTTACCTAAGGAGAAGAAGGAAAGAGTTGGTTTACAATCCGAGAGAATTAAATATTGGTTAAGCCAAGGTGCTAAACCGACTGTGCGTGTAGCAAGAATTCTCGGAGAAAATCAATTAATGGAAATGCCAGCTAAAGGCAATAATCCTTTAAAGGCTGTTCCAAAAAAAGACAGAAAAAAAGAAGCTAAAGATGAAGCTCCTAAAGAGGGAGAGAAAAAAGCTGATGCTCCAAAGGAAGCACCTAAACAAGAAGAGAAAAAAGCTGATGCTCCAAAGGAAGCACCTAAACAAGAAGAGAAAAAAGCTGATGCTCCAAAGGAAGCACCTAAACAAGAAGAGAAAAAATAAAAATGTTTATCGCTCAAGTATTTACTCTATATCCTGATTTTTTTCCTGGACCACTTGATAAAGGTCTGTATGGAAAAGCAATGGAAAAAAAAATATGGAATTTAAAAATTGTCGATATTAGGGAATATGCTTTGGATAAGCACAAAACAGTTGATGATACACCGTATGGTGGTGGATCAGGAATGCTTCTAAAACCGGATGTTGTCGCAAAATCTTTAGATGCAAATATTAAAAATGGGGAGAAAATTTTTTACCTTTCCCCTAGGGGTAAAGTATTTAATCAAAATATTGCAAAAGAAATATCAAAAGAAAATAAAGTAAATCTAATTTGTGGACATTTTGAAGGTATCGATCAAAGAGTTTTAGATAATAGAGAAATAGAAGAAATAAGTATTGGTGATTTTGTATTATCTGGAGGTGAGACAGCTTCGTATGTTTTTTTAGATGCTATATTGAGATTGATACCAGGTGTAATTGGTAACGAGGAATCTAAAAACGAGGAAAGTTTTGAAAATGGTTTATTAGAGTATCCTCAGTATACAAAGCCTCAAATTTGGGAGGAAAAAAGCGTTCCAAATGTGCTTTTATCAGGCGATCACGCAAAAATTAAAGACTGGCGTTTAACTCAATCAAAGGTTATAACACGCGACCGAAGACCAGATTTATGGAAAAAATATAATAAAAAGAATTAATTTGATTAACTTAAATATGAAAAACATTGAAGAAATCAACCAGGCAAATGTTAAAAAGATTGCTGCAGAAAAGAAGCTTCCTGAGTTCTATACTGGAGACATAGTTAAGGTTGGCGTAAGAATTACAGAGGGAAAAAGAGATAGAATTCAGTATTTTGAAGGAGTTTGTATTGCTAAAAAAAATAGAGATATAAACTCTTCATTTACTGTAAGAAAAATATCTTTTGGCGAAGGTGTGGAAAGAACCTTTGCATTATATAGTCCCATAGTCGACTCAATCAAAGTTGTAAGGTCTGGAAAAGTAAGAAGAGCAAAATTATATTATCTAAGAGACAGAACTGGTAAATCTGCAAGGATTGCTGAAAAAATTAGAAAAAAAATAGGTATCGATTTTGAAACAAAACCGGAAACTGTAAATGAGGAAAATGTTGCGGTTTCTAAAGAAGAAAAAATGGCAGAAAAAGAAACTCCATCAACAGAGACAGCCAAAAAAGTTGAAAAAAAAACTGAAACTCCAAAAGCAGAAATTCCAAAAGAAAATCTAAAAGACAAAAAATAATTTTTTTTCTGAATGCCTAAAACTTTATACGATAAAATCTGGAATGATCATCTTGTAAATACACAAGATGATGGAACATCTTTACTTTACGTTGACAGACATTTAGTTCATGAAGTTACTAGTCCACAAGCATTTGAGGGATTAAGAAACTCTAATAGAAAAGTTAGACAACCAAATTTGACATTAGCTGTTGCAGATCACAATGTGCCAACATCTGATAGATCTAAAGGAATCTCCGATGAAGAGTCTAAACTTCAAGTAGAAACTTTAGAAAAAAACTGTAAAGAATTTGGAATAAAGCTTTTCGGAATGGATGATAAAAGACAAGGGATAGTTCATATAATTGGACCTGAGCAAGGTTTCACTCAACCAGGAAGTATAATTGTTTGTGGAGATAGCCATACAGCAACTCACGGAGCTTTTGGATCTCTAGCTTTTGGTATAGGAACTTCTGAAGTAGAGCACGTATTAGCCACACAAACTTTAGTTCAAAAAAAATCAAAAAACTTTCGTATTAAAGTGGATGGAAAATTGTCTATCGGCGTTACATCTAAAGATGTCATTTTGCAGATCATTGGTAAAATTGGAACTGCAGGAGGAACTGGTTATGTAATTGAGTATGCAGGTAGTTTAATCTCATCTTTAAGTGTAGAGCAAAGAATGACAATTTGTAATATGACTATTGAGGGAGGTGCAAGAGCAGGTTTAATTGAGCCAGATCAAAAAATATTTGATTATTTAAATGGCAGACCAATGGCACCTAAAAAAGAAAATTGGGATAAGGCTTTGGATTATTGGAGTAAATTAAAATCTGACAATGATGCTGATTTTGATAAAGAAGTTACGTTAGATGGAAAAGACATTATGCCAATGGTAACATGGGGGACCTCACCACAAGATGTTATATCTATAGATGGGAGGATACCAAATCCAGAAAATGAAGTGGATGAAGATAGAAAAAATTCAATAGAGAGATCATTAAAATACATGGGATTAAAACCTGGTACAGCAATCAAGGATGTTAAAATAGATAAAGTTTTTATAGGAAGTTGTACAAACGGTAGAATTGAAGACTTAAGAGATGCAGCGAAAATAATTAAGAACAAAAAAGTGGCACAACATGTGTATGCTATGGTAGTACCTGGCTCTGGACTAGTGAAGCAACAGGCTGAACAAGAAGGTTTGGATAAAGTCTTCAAAGATTCAGGTTTTGATTGGAGAGAACCTGGATGTTCCATGTGTTTAGCTATGAATGCTGATAAATTAAAACCTGAAGAAAGATGCGCATCTACATCAAATAGAAATTTTGAAGGACGTCAAGGTAGAGGTGGCAGAACACATCTTGTTAGTCCCGGAATGGCTGCAGCAGCAGCAATATCAGGATCTTTAGACGACGTTAGAAAATTTCAAAATTAAATGCAAAAATTTAAAACAATAAAAAGTATACCCGCATATCTTCCAATAGTTAATATTGATACAGATATGATTATTCCAAAGCAGTTTTTAAAAACAATTAAAAGAACAGGTCTTGGAAAAAATTTATTTTATGAAATGAGATATAATGAACAAGGTACACCAATTAATGATTTCATTTTAAATACAACTCCATTTAACAACTCTAAGATCTTAATTGCTGGAAAAAACTTTGGCTGCGGATCTTCACGAGAACATGCGCCATGGGCATTACTTGATTTTGGAATAACTTGCGTTATCAGTTCCAGTTATGCAGATATTTTCTTTAATAATTGTTTTAAAAATGGAATTTTACCAATCGTACTTCCAGAGGCTAAAATAAAAGAACTTTCTGAATATTCAAAAAGAAAAGAAGAGATTATTGTTAATCTTGAGAAACAAAAAATTAATTTTGGAAATAGTGAAATTGACTTTGAAGTAGATCAATTTAAAAAAAAGTGCTTAATTGAAGGGTTGGATGATATTGCTCTTTCATTAGAAAAGAATCCAAAAATTACTGAATTTGAAAAAAAACTATCATCAGATAAGCCATGGATATTTAATGATTAAAGTTAAGAAAAGAAAAATTTTACTATTACCAGGTGATGGAATTGGTCCAGAGGTTGTATCAGAGGTAAAAAAGATAATTAATTGGCTTAATAGCAAAAGATCTCTAGATTTTGAAATAGATGAAGATTTAGTTGGAGGGGCGGCTTATGACGCGCATGGGACACCAATAACTGATGAGGTATTTTATAAAGCACTTGAAAGTGAGGCAGTAATTTTAGGTGCAGTAGGTGGCCCTAAATGGGATAATTTAGATTTTTCAAAAAAGCCCGAAAGAGCGTTATTAAAATTAAGAAAAGAATTAAAATTATTTGCTAATCTAAGACCAGCAATTTGTTTTAAACAACTTGTTGATGCCTCGAGCCTTAAACCAGAAATTGTTTCAGGACTTGATATTATGATAGTAAGAGAGCTTACAGGTGGAATTTATTTTGGGGAGCCAAGAGGAATTAAACCTATTGATAACGGTGAGAGAAAAGGTGTTAATACTCATACTTATACCTCAAGCGAAATTGCAAGAGTAGCAAGAGTTGCTTTTGATTTGGCAAAAAAAAGAAATAACAAAGTTACCTCATGTGAAAAATCAAATGTTATGGAAGCAGGACAATTATGGAAAGAAGAAGTAACTGAAGTTCACAAAAATGAATTTAAAGAGGTTAAACTAGATCATATGTTGGCAGACAATTGTGCTATGCAATTATTAAGAAATCCAAAGCAATTTGACGTGATTGTAACAGACAATTTATTTGGAGATATACTTTCTGATGAAGCCGCTATGTTAACTGGATCATTAGGTCTTTTACCTTCAGCGTCCTTAGGCGCTAAAGATAAAAATGGAAATATGAGATCAATGTACGAGCCTGTTCATGGTTCTGCACCAGACATAGCTGGAAAAAATCTTGCAAATCCAATTGCAACAATTTTAAGTTTTTCTATGGCGCTAAGGTATTCTCTAAATTTGGAAAAAGAAGCTAAAGAACTTGATTTAGCAGTGCAAAGCGTTTTGGACATGGGATTAAGAACAAAAGATATATATTCTAAGGGAAATAAGGAAGTTTCAACTAGTGAAATGGGAGATGCAATTATTGCGCAATTGCAAAAATAAATAATTTCACATATTTTATAGCTATTAAAAATTATGACTACTTATACAGCACCAATTGAAGATATGATGTTTCTCTATGAAAAGTTGAGAAATAACAAAAACTACAATGAGATTGAAAAGTATAAAGAAATAACTCCAGATCTAGTAAAAGATATATTAGATGAGGCGGCTAAAATTAATCAAAACATTATTTTACCATTAGCCAAAGCAGGGGATGAGAACCCGGCAGTACTTGAAAATGGTGTCGTTAGAACACCCCCAGGTTATAAAGAAGCATACAATAAATTTATAGAAGATGGATGGATGTCTTTATCTTGTGACCCAAAATATGGTGGTCAAGGGATGCCCAAAACAGTAAGTGCCTTTTTTGATGAAATGCTTTCCTCTTCAAGCTTAGCGTTTAAACTTTATACTGAGCTTACATTAGGTGCTTATAATTGTATTCGTCACCATGGATCTGAAGATATAAAAAATACGTATTTACCAAAAATGGTTGAGGGAAAATGGAGTGGAACTATGTGCCTTACAGAACCAGTTTGTGGAACCGATCTTGGAATTCTGAAGACAAAAGCGCACGAGCAAGAGGATGGTACTTATAAAATTACAGGTCAAAAAATATTTATTACATCTGGTGATCATGATTTAACTGAAAATATTATACATCTAGTTCTTGCAAGAGCCTCAGACTCACCCGCAGGAACTAAAGGTATTAGTTTATTTCTTGTTCCAAAATATATTGTTAAAGAGAACGGATCGGTTGGTCCAAAAAATGGCATTTCTACAGGATCAATAGAAAATAAAATGGGAATAAAAGGATCTGCAACTTGTGTTTTAAATTTTGATGAAGCAACTGGATATATGATTGGACCAAAAAATAAAGGACTTAATTCAATGTTCACTATGATGAACTTAGAAAGAATAATTGTAGGAATTCAAGGCTTAGGACTTTCAGAGATTGCCTATCAAAACTCATTAAACTATGCTAAAGAAAGAAAGCAAGGCAAAAGTAACTCCAACAAGTCTCAAAATGGAAGCACAGACTTGATTATAGAACACGCAGATATCAGAAGATCATTACTTAACATGAAATCAATTATCGAGGGTGAAAGAGCCTTATGTTTTTGGTTATCTCAACAAACTGAAGTTAGCCTAAATCACAATGAGCAAAAAATAAAACAGGAAGCCTCAGATTTAGTTTCGCTAATGACACCAGTTGTAAAATCTCTATTTTCAGATTTAGGAATGGAAATAACAAGTGACGCTATGCAAATTCATGGAGGCTATGGTTATACAAAAGATCAGGGTATAGAACAGCTTTATAGAGATAACAGGATCACGCCAATTTACGAGGGCACTAATTCTGTTCAAGCTATAGATCTAGTTTTTAGAAAACTGATAAATAAAAATGGAGATATTGTCGAAAATTACATAAATATTTTAAGAAAAGATCTAGAAATTGAGAGCTCGGAATTAAAACCATACCAAGAAAAATTAAAAAATTATTTAGAAAAACTTGTTGATTTTACCACTTGGATTAAAGAAAAAATTAAGGACTCAAAAGATGACGCGAATGCTGCATCAAATGATTATTTAAAAGTTCTTGGTTATGTCGCATTAGGTCATTCATGGTTGAAGGTTTTAGAGGTTAGTTTTAAAGAAGTATCAAATAATAAAAAATTCTATGAAGATAAAATACAAACTGCTAAATTTTACTTTAATAGAGTGCTACCAAGAGTAGAGAGTCATTATTCCAGTGCAATTTCTGGAAGTGGTTACATAATGGATTTTAAATTTAATTAGTTCATGAATCATTACGAGACAAATCTAGATAAAAATAAGGCTAATCATGTCCCATTGACCCCTCTATCATTTTTAAACAGAGCGAAGGACATTTATCCAAACTATGAAGCTATTGTTTATGAAGATAGAAAATACACCTGGACGCAGGTTTATAAAAGATGTCTTAAATTTGCAAGCGCACTAGAAAAAATAGGAATTAAAAAAGGAGATACAGTTTCGTTCTTAGCTTTTAATACTCCAGAAATTTTCGAAGCACATTATTCAGTACCAATGACTGGAGCAATTCTTAATACAATTAATATTCGTTTAGACGCTAAAACAATTGCATATATTTTGGAACATAGCGAAGCCAAAGTATTAGTTGTTGATAGACAATTACATACGGAAGTTAAAAAAGCTTTAAGCACTTTGAATAAAAAAATTACTATAATTGATATACATGATAAATTTGCTGATCAATCTAAATTAGAAAAAATAGGTGATCTAGAATATGAGGAATTCCTTAACTCTGGAGATGAAAATTATAACTGGAGAATGCCGGATGATGAATGGGAAGCAATTACACTTAGTTATACCTCAGGTACAACGGGAAATCCTAAAGGAGTTGTTTATCATCATAGAGGTTCATATTTAATGTCAACAGGAAGTGCCACTGCTTGGAACATGCCGAATAGGTTAAATTTTTTAACCATTGTTCCTATGTTTCATTGTAATGGATGGTGTTATCCATGGACTGTACCAATGTTGAATGGAAGAACAATTTGTTTAAGAAATATTGATGTCAAAAAAATATTTGAATTGATAGATAAATACAATGTAACTCACTTTGGCGGTGCTCCTATAGTATTAAATATGATCACAGGCGCTCCAGAGTCAGCCAGAAAAAAATTAAAAAATAAAGTTTATGTTCTCACTGCGGGCGCACCTCCTCCTAGTATAATTTTCAAAAAAATGAAAAGTTTGGGTTTTGAGGTTATGCATGTTTACGGTTTAACAGAAACTTATGGTCATGTAACCCAATGCGCTTGGAATGACGAGTGGAATGGATTTGAAGAAGAAAAACAAAATGAGATTAAAGCAAGACAAGGTGTTAGATATCCTAACACTGAAGGCGTTACCATCATGGATCCCGAAACTATGAAAGAAGTTCCAAGGGATGGAAAAACCATTGGGGAGATAATGATAAGAGGAAATGTTGTTATGAAGGGATATTTTAAAGATAAAGATGCAACCAATAAAGCAATGAAGGATGGTTGGTTTCATTCAGGCGATTTAGCAGTAATGCATCCAGATGGTTATATTAAAATACAAGATAGATCAAAAGACATCATTATTTCTGGTGGTGAAAATATTTCGTCTATAGAAATTGAAAATACATTAGCCAAACATCCCTCTGTATCAATTGCTGCAGTAGTAGCAAAACCAGACGAAAAATGGGGGGAAGTGCCTTGTGCATTTATAGAAGCTGTAAAAGATAAACCAACGACAGAAAAAGAATTAATTGATTTTTGCAAGGAAACATTGGCAAAATTTAAAGTTCCAAAAAAAATTGAGTTCTGTGAATTACCAAAAACGTCAACAGGAAAAATCCAAAAGTTTGAATTAAGAAAAAAGGCTAAGGAGCTAAACTGAATTTAGAGGTAGACAATAAAATTGTGTTTATCTCAACAGGGGGCATGGATATTGAAAAGTCTAAACCGACAATACTTTTGATGCATGGAAGTGGGTTGACACATATTGTTTGGTCTCTTCACGAACAATTTTATGCTTCCCAGGGATTTAATGTTTTATCAGTAGATTTACCTGGCCATGGAAATTCAGATGGTCCAGCTATAAAATCGATTGAAGAAACATCCGATTGGGTTGCAGATTTAATTAATAAATTGGAATTAGAAAAAATAAATTTTATTGGTCATTCCCAAGGCTGCCTAATTGGAATAGATTTTGCATCAAAATACCCAAAATTAATAAATAAATTAGTTCTTGTTGCAGGATCTTATATGCTGCCAGTAAACCAAGATTTGTTAGATTTAGCAGAAGCGGGAGATGATAAAGCGATACATTTAATGATGAAATGGGGATATGAAGGTTCAAAAGCCTTTATTGGAGGAAATCCAGTAAAAAAAATTATTAATTCAACACGTGAAATCCGAGAAATTTTGTCTGTAGACTTAAGTGCTTGTAACAACTATAAAGCCGGAAAAGAATCTCTAGATAAAATAGAATGTCCCACTCTATGTATATTTGGAGATTTAGACAAAATGGTGCCTCTTAAAGTAGGAAATAAAATGGCTGAAATTATAAAAAATTCACAAGTAAAAGTAATTCAAAACTGTGGTCACATGATTATTTATGAGAAAGCTTTCGAAATGAGAAAACTAGTTAAAGAATTTTTATTAAATTGATGAGTAATTTTTATATTGCAAAATCAAGAAGACTTAGAGGAACAAAATATACCTCAAGAGTTGAGAAACAAGGTGTAACTCATTACACAGTCTATAATCACATGCTTTTACCAGCTGCATTTGGACCGCTAGATAAATTATATCATCATCTTAAAGAGCATGTTCAAGTTTGGGATGCCGCAGTACAAAGACAGCTTGAAATTTCAGGGAAAGATTCAGCTAAGCTTGTACAGTTAATGACTTGTAGAGATTTATCAAAATCAAAAGTAGGTAGATGCTACTATTGTCCGATAATTGATGATAATGCAGGTTTAATAAATGATCCTGTTATTTTAAAACTTTCGGATACACGCTGGTGGATATCATTATCAGATTCTGATGTTGGACTATTCGCAAAAGGACTTGCAATAGGAAGAAATTTTGATGTAGATATTTCAGAGCCTGATGTAGATATATTTTCAGTTCAAGGACCAAAATCATTTAAATTAATGGAAAAAGTATTAGGTCCTAAAATTACTCAATTAAAGTTTTTTGGGTTTGATTACTTTGAATTTGGTGGAGCAAAACATCTTATTGCTAGATCAGGATGGTCAAAACAAGGTGGCTACGAGGTCTACATGGAGCACACTGAAGCTGGTTTAGCTTTGTATGATAAATTGTTTGAGGTAGGTGATGAATTTAATTTAAAACCAGGATGTCCGAACTTAATTGAAAGGTTAGAAAGTTCATTGCTGTCTTACGGAAATGATATGGATTTAGGCGATAATCCATATGAATGTGGATTTGATAAATATATAAATCTTGATAACGATATTGAATTTTTAGGAAAAGAAGCACTTAAGCGAATAAGATCAGAGGGTGTTAAGAAAAAACTAATGGGAGTAAAACTTGATATTGATAATATTTCCGTTACTGGATCAATGAATTTGTACGATAGCAAAAAGGAACTAATTGGCGAACTTAGGTCAGGATCATATAACCCAATGTTTAAACAAGCAATTGGAATAGCTATGATCAAAAAACCTTACTTTAAACCATCTCAAGAATTTAAGGTTAATATTAACGGTAAAAACGTAAGCGGAAAAGTTTGCGATTTACCTTTCATTTAGTATAAATTCACAAAATATACTATGAATATTGCAATCGTTGGAGCTACTGGAAATGTAGGAAGAAAGATCCTTGAGGTTTTAGAAAAAAAAAATTTTAGGGTGGATAATTTATATTTATTAGCTTCAACTAAAAGTTTGGGATCATCTTTGAATTTTAAAGGCAAAGATGTTAAAATTGAATTACTAGAAGATTTTGATTTTTCAAAAGTTGATTTGACTTTCTTCTCTGCTGGAGGAAAAATTTCAGAAAAGTTTGCTCCAAAAGCTGCTAAAAATTCTATAGTAGTTGATAATTCAAGTTTCTTTAGAATGGATCCAGAGGTTCCACTTATAGTTCCACAAGTTAATCCTAATGACATGAAGAATACACCTAAAAATATAATTGCTAATCCCAATTGTTCTACAGCTCAGCTTGTTATAGTTTTAAAACCACTTCATGATTTATTTAAAATAAAAAGGGTTGTTGTATCTACATATCAATCAACTTCTGGCGCAGGGAAAGCTCCGATGGATGAAATGGTTGAGCAAACAATGTCCATAATAAATAGTAAAAAAGTTTCTTCAGAAAATTTTACTAAACAAATAGCTTTTAACGCAATACCTCACATAGATGATTTTGCAGAGGATGGATACACAAAAGAAGAGTTAAAAATGACTCGTGAAACAAAAAAGATTTTGGATGATAAAATTGAACTCACAGCAACATGTGTGAGAATTCCAGTAAAAGTTTCTCATGCTGAGTCTGTTAATATTGAATTTGAAAAACCTTTTACTGTAAAAAAAATAAGTGAAACTCTAAATAACTCACCAGGTTGTAAAGTTTTTGATAAAAGAGAAAATGCAGGTTACATTACCCCAGTAGATGCAGTGGGTAAAAATGAGACTTTTGTCTCAAGAATAAGAGAGGATAATTCAAAAAATAATTCTTTGAATTTATGGATTGTTTCAGATAACTTATTAAGAGGTGCGGCTCTTAATGCTGTAGAAATTGCAGAAACATATTTTAGGATGGGAAAATGAAAAATGACAATCCATTATCACCACACATTCAAATATATAACTGGCATATATCCTCTTTAGTTTCAATTTCACACCGAATTACAGGAATAATAAATTTTGCATCCTTAACTTTAATATGTTTCTGGGTTTCCTGTCTGCTTTTAGGAAAAGATAATTATGGACTTGTTTTTATTTTTTTAAATTCTTTTTTTGGAAAATTTTTAATTTTGGGAATTGTTTGGTCTTTTTCTTTTCAAATATTAAGTGAAATAAGACATTTGTTTTGGGACTACGGCATTGGATTTGAACTAAAAATTGCAAATATTACAGGGTCATTAGTGATAGTTGGTTCATTTATATTAACTCTTTTTATTTACATATTAGGAAAAAACTTTTTACTATGATTACTGCAACAAAAAAGTGGATTTTTCTAAAAGTGAGTGCTGTAATTATGTTGCCTCTGATGATCTGGTTCGTATTTCAGCTGGTTTCTATATATAATATGGGTTTTGAGGACATTAATTCTTTTTTTGCAAAACAGCCAAATAAGTTTTTGTTCTCTTTATTTGTAGTAATTAACTATTTTTACTCAGCATTAAGCATAAGTGAGGTATTTGAGGATTATATAGTGGGTGAAAAATTAAAAAATGTCGCAAACAAAATACTCTATTTATTTGCTATTATAATGCCAATTTTTACAATATTTATATTATACAAATTAAGTTTATGAGAAGTTATAAAATAATAGATCACGAATACGATGTTGTAGTTTTGGGTGCAGGAGGATCTGGTCTTAGAGCTGCAGTTGGATTAAGCGAAGCTGGATTAAAGACAGCATGTATCTCAAAAGTATTCCCAACACGTAGTCATACATCTGCAGCCCAAGGAGGCATTTCAGCAGCATTAGGAAATATGGGTGAAGACGATTGGAGATGGCATATGTATGATACTGTTAAAGGATCTGATTGGTTGGGAGATCAAGACTGTATAGAATATCTTTGTAAAGAAGCACCAAGAGCAGTTTTAGAGCTTGAAAAATATGGAGTGCCATTTAGTAGAACAGAAGATGGCAAAATTTATCAAAGACCATTTGGTGGTATGACAAAAAATTATGGAAATGGAACGGTGCAGAGAACTTGTGCGGCAGCTGATAGAACAGGCCATGCAATTTTGCACACGCTTTATGGTCAAGCTTTGAAACACAATACTGAATTTTTTATTGAATATTTTGCATTAGATTTATTAATGAAAAATGGAGAGTGCAAAGGATTGATAGCATGGAACTTGAATGATGGAACAATTCATAGGTTCAGATCACATATTACAATAATTGCAACTGGTGGATATGGCAAAGTCTATTATTCAGCAACTTCTGCTCATACTTGTACTGGCGATGGAAATGCAATGGTTTTAAGAGCTGGATTACCACTTCAAGATATGGAATTTGTACAATTTCATCCTACAGGAATTTATGGTCATGGAACTTTAATTTCTGAAGGTGTTAGAGGTGAGGGAGGATATTTAGTAAACTCTAAGGGTGAAAGGTTTATGGAAAAATATGCGCCTAAAGCAAAAGATCTTGCTTCCAGAGATGTTGTAAGTAGATCAATCGCAGTCGAAATTAATGAAGGACGTGGTGTTGGTAAGGATAAAGATCATGTTCATTTACATCTAAATCATTTAGACCAAAAAGTAATTGAGGACAGATTGCCAGGTATCTCAGAAGCTTCAAGACTTTTTGCAAACGTTGATGTAACTAAGGAACCAATTCCAGTGGTACCGACAGTTCATTATAATATGGGTGGAATACCTACTAATTATAAAGCGGAAGTAATAACAATGAATGGATCAGAAAAAACTGTACCAGGACTTATGGCAATTGGTGAGGCTGCTTGCGTTTCTGTTCATGGTGCAAATAGACTAGGATCAAATTCTTTAATTGATTTAGTTGTATTTGGCAGAGCAGCAGCAAAAAGAGCCGCTGAACTAGTAAAACCTGGTATGAAACATGAAGACATACCTCAAAGTGAAACAGATAAATGCCTAGAGAGATTTGATAAATTAAGAAACTCTAAAGGATCAAATCCCACTGCAGAATTAAGGTTGGCAATGCAAAAAACTATGCAATCAAAATGTGCAGTATTTAGAACTGAAAAAACTTTAACAGAAGGTGTAAATGAAATTAGAAAACCTTTTGAAGAAATGGAAAATATCTCTGTAAAAGACAATTCATTGATTTTTAATACAGATTTAGTTGAAACACTTGAATTTGATAATTTAATTAGACAAGCAATCACAACTATGGACTCTGCATATAGCAGAAAAGAGAGCAGAGGTGCTCACGCAAGAGAAGATTTTCCAAAAAGAGACGACAAATATTTTATGAAACATACATTGTCATGGTGTGATGGTACAAAAACTAAAATTGACTACAGACCAGTAAATATTTCAACACTCACAAGTGATGTTCAGTACTTTCCTCCACGAGAAAGAGTATATTAATGGTTCAAATAAGGTTACCTGAGAACTCAAAGATTGAAAAAGGAAACTATTTTAAAGATAAAACAGGATCGAAAAATTTAAGGAAAGTAAACGTTTACAGATGGGATCCTTCCACTGGAAAAAATCCAAGAATAGACACTTATGAAGTTGATATGGACAATTGTCCTTCTAAAGTTTTAGACATCTTAAATAAAATTAAAAACGAAATCGATCCATCTATTGCTTATAGAAGATCTTGCGCTCATGGAGTTTGTGGTTCTTGTGCAATGAATATGGATGGAAAAAATGGGCTTGCTTGCACTAAACCACACTCTGAAATCAAAGGTGATATAAATATTTATCCCTTGCCTCATTTAAAAGTGTTAAAAGATTTAATTGGAGATTTAAGCACATTATACAAACAATACGAGTCAGTAGAACCTTGGCTTAAAACCTCAAAAAAAAATGATGAAAAAGAAAATCTACAATCCAAAAAAGATAGAGCAAAATTAGATGGTTTGTATGAATGCATAATGTGCGCTTGCTGTTCAACGTCTTGCCCAAGTTATTGGTGGAATGGAGAAAAATATTTAGGACCAGCTGTATTACTTCAAGCTTATAGATGGATCATAGATAGTAGGGATGAAGATAGAAAAGCGAGACTTAAAAAAGTTGCAGATGAGCTAAAATTATATAGATGTCATACTATCATGAATTGCACAAACGCATGTCCAAAGGGTTTAAATCCAGCAAAAGCGATCGCATCTATTAAGAAAATGCTTGCAACAAGCTAATTAGTTATTTAAATAATTTTTCAATGAATTTAATTGAACACTTTGTAAATGGTAATTTATCTAAAGGTGACTCCGATAGAAGAGGTAAAGTTTACAATCCTGCAACTGGTGAACAAACTTCTGAAGTGATACTAGGGTCTAAAAAAGATTTAGATAATACAGTTTTAATAGCAAAAAAAGCTTTTGAAAGCTGGTCACTGAAGCCACCACTTCAAAGAGCAAGAGTAATGTTTAAGTTTAAAGAATTAATTGAGAAAAACTCTGATGAGATAACAAAAATGATTGTTGCAGAACATGGAAAAGTTTATGAAGATGCAAAGGGTTCTTTGACAAGGGGTTTAGAAGTTGTAGAGTTTGCATGTGGAATTCCTCAAATTTTAAAAGGAGAGTTTACTGAGAATGTTGGCTCAGAGGTTGATAGTTGGTCTATAAGACAACCATTGGGAGTTTGTGCTGGTATTACCCCATTTAATTTTCCGGCTATGGTTCCCATGTGGATGTTTCCAATGGCAATTGCATGCGGAAATACATTTATACTCAAACCATCTGAAAAAGATCCTTCATGTTCAATAAAACTAGCGGAACTATTTAAAGAAGCTGGTTTACCAGATGGTGTATTTAATGTTGTTAATGGAGATAAAGAAGTTGTGGATGCAATTTTAGTTAATGAGGATATTCAGGCTGTAAGTTTTGTGGGATCTACTCCGATTGCAAAATATATTTATGAAAATGCTGCTAAAAATGAAAAAAGAGTTCAGGCACTTGGTGGAGCGAAAAATCATTGCGTTGTAATGCCTGACTGCGACTTAGATCAAGCAGTAAATGGATTGATGGGAGCAGCTTATGGATCTGCAGGAGAAAGGTGTATGGCTCAATCCGTTGCAGTTGCAGTTGGGGGCATTGGCGATAAATTAGTTGAGAAATTATCAAGAAAAGTAGAAGCCCTAAAAGTTGGCCCCGGCATGGATAAAAACTCTGAGATGGGTCCATTGGTAACTAAAGAACACTTAGATAAAGTGAAAGGATATGTTGATTTAGGTGTTAAAGAGGGAGCAAAACTTGTTGTAGATGGAAGAAACTTAAAACTACAAGGATATGAAAAAGGTTTCTTTATTGGAGGATGTTTGTTTGACGGTGTTAAAAAAGATATGAGAATTTATAATGAGGAAATATTTGGACCAGTTCTATCAGTAGTGCGTGCAAATGATTTT
>CACEMG010000002.1 GCA_902560565.1 uncultured Pelagibacteraceae bacterium
AACCTAAATGTGTCTCAAGTATTTGACCCACATTCATCCTGCTTGGAACTCCTAATGGGTTCAAAACTATATCCACAGGCTTCCCGTTTTCTCTATATGGCATATCTTCAACAGGAACAATTTTACTAACAACACCTTTATTTCCGTGTCTACCAGACATTTTATCTCCAGGTCTCAATCTTCTTTTAATTGCAACAAAAACTTTCACCATTTTCATTACACTGGGAAGTAGTTCGTCGCCCTGTCTTATTTTCAAAACTTTATCCTCAAATCTATCTTGAATATCTTGTTTTGCTTTATTGTATTGATCTTTTAATTGTTCTAAAGCAGCTGTCTTTTTGTTATCTGACAATGTAATTTTTAGTAAATCAGAAATACTAATTTTTTCTATCGTTTCATTTGTTAACTTAGAGCCTGTCTCAATATCTTTAATTTTTTTGTTTATTGAAGTTCCTTCTAAAATTTGTGAGGCTCGTTGTTTAATACTTCTTTCAAGTATCTCTTCCTCTACAATTTTGTCTTGTTGAACGGAGTCTATTTCAGCTCTTTCTATTGTAATTGATCTTTCGTCTTTTTCTATACCATGTCTATTAAACACTCTTACATCAACTACTATTCCACCACTACCACTTGGCATCTTTAAAGATGTATCTGTGACATCAATCGCTTTCTCTCCAAATATAGATCTTAGTAGTTTTTCTTCTGGTCCTGATGCTGAATCTCCTTTTGGGGTTACTTTTCCAACTAAAATATCACCAGGTTTGACCTCTGCTCCAATGTATACAATTCCTGACTCGTCTAAATTTTTTAGAGCTTCTTCATTCACATTTGGAATATCTCTAGTTATGTCCTCTTCTCCAAGTTTAGTATCTCTAGCCATTATTTCGTATTCTTCAATATGAACAGAGGTAAATACGTCGTCTGTAACACATCTCTCTGAAATTAATATAGAGTCCTCAAAATTATATCCTTGCCATGGCATGAATGCTACCGTCACGTTTTTACCTAAGGCCAATTCGCCAAGTTTTGTTGATGGCCCGTCTGCAATTATATCTCCTGATTTGACTTTATCACCTACTCTTACTAATGGTTTTTGGTTAATACATGTATTCTGATTTGATCTTTTAAACTTTTGTAAATTATATATATCTACTCCAGATTTTGTGAAATCGCTTTCAGCAGTAGCCTTAATTACAATTCTTTTACCATCTATCTTGTCAACAATGCCCTCTCTTTTTGCAACTATTGTGACTCCAGAGTCTAATGCAACATCACTTTCTATACCAGTACCCACTAATGGAGATTCTGGTTTTAATAAAGGAACTGCCTGTCTCATCATATTTGAACCCATAAGAGCTCTGTTTGCGTCATCATTCTCTAAAAATGGAATTAAAGAGGCTGCAACAGATACAAGTTGCTTTGGTGATACATCTATATAATCAATATTTTCTGGTTTAGATAAAATAAAATTTAGATTTTGTCTACAAGACACAAGCTCCTCTTTAAATTTTCCATTTTTATCTATTTTAGAATTAGCCTGTGCAATTGTAAATTTTGTTTCTTCCATTGCTGAAAGGTATTGAATATTTTCTTCAACTTTACCGTCTTTAACTTTTTTATAAGGACTTTCTATAAACCCATATTTGTTTATTTTTGAGTATGTAGATAAGCTATTAATTAGACCAATATTCGGACCTTCGGGAGTTTCTATAGGACAAATTCTTCCGTAATGAGTTGGATGTACATCTCTTACTTCAAATCCTGCTCTCTCACGAGTTAGTCCACCAGGACCTAATGCAGATACCCGTCTCTTATGTGTAATCTCAGAAAGAGGGTTTGTTTGATCCATAAATTGAGAAAGTTGGGATGTAGCAAAAAAATCTTTTAAAGAAACAGTTAATGGTTTAGCATTAATTAAATCTTGAGGCATTGCTGATTCTACATCTAATGTGGTCATCTTTTCTTTAATGGCTCTTTCCATTCGATATACTCCGATCCTTGCCTGGTTTTCTACTAGCTCACCCACTGACCTAACTCTTCTATTTGCTAAATGATCAATATCATCAATTTCATCCTTGCCATCTCTTAAATCTAACATTTTTTTTATTATTGCTAAGATGTCATCATTCCTTAAGATTGTAATTTTGTCAGAGCAATCCAAATTTAATCGAGAATTCATTTTTACTCTTCCTACATCTGACAGGTCATATCTGTCAGAACTAAAAAAAAGATTATTAAAAATTTGTGTTGCTATTTCTACAGTTGGAGGCTCGCCTGGTCTCAAAACTTTATAAATTTCGTTAATAGCATCATTTTTTGTATCATTTTTGTCATTAAAAATTGTCTGAAGTAAATATGGTCCTTTATTAATTGAATTAGTAGATGATATAATAATTTCATTTATATTGTTTTCTAAAAATTTTTTTACGATCGTTTCATTAAGTTCAGTACCGATTTTAAAATTATCTTGATCTACTACAAAATCCTTATGAAGATACTTGCCATATAAGGAATTGCTTGAGACAAAAATCTCTTTTAGTCCATCATTATGTAGTTTTTTTGCAGTAAGAAAATTTATTTTTTCACCAAGCTTTACAACTACTTTTTGAGTATTTGCATCAACTATTTCTTCTGAAAAATTTTTTGATTTATAATTTTCTGGATTAAATTTAGTCTTCCATTTATTTAATTTTTTATCAAAAGTATAAATTTCTTTATCATAAAATTCATTTACAATATCGTTTTTTGAAAATCCAAGAGCTAACAGTAAAGTTGAAACAAAAATTTTCTTTTTTCTATCAATTCTAAAATATAGTAGATCTTTTACATCGTATTCGAAATCGAGCCATGAGCCTCTATTTGGTATTACTCTACAATTAAATAATAATTTTCCACTAGCATGACTTTTGCCCTTATCATGATCAAAGAAAACACCAGGGCTTCTATGCATTTGGTTAACAACAACTCGTTGCACTCCATTTGTTATAAAAGTTCCACTGTTAGTCATCATTGGAACTTCGCCCATATAAACTTCTTGCTCTTTAGCTGATAAAATTTCTTTTGAATTATTTTCTTGATCAATTTCGTAAACAACTAATCTAAGTGTACATTTTAAAGCTGACGAATATGTTAATCCTCTTTGAATACATTCTTCAACATCAAATTTTGGTTTTTCTAATCTGTATGAAACATATTCCAAAGTAGCTTTATCGTTAAGATCTTCTATTGGGAATATGCTTTTAAAAACTCTATCAAAACCTTTAATTAAGTTTGAATCAATGTTTTCCTTGAATTCGGTTAATTCTTTGTAAGAATTTTTTTGTACTTCAATTAAGTTTGGTATTGATAATCCTTCTTTAAGCTTTCCAAAATTTTTTCTTATATGTTTTTTTTCAGTAAAAGATAATTGCATCAATGTTACTATTGCTAGTCGTTTATTAAACCAGCAATTTAAATTTTGTTTATTATTTAAGTTCTACTTTAGCTCCAGCAGCTTCTAATTTAGCTTTAATTTCTTCTGCTTCTTTTTTGTTCACACCTGCTTTGACTTCTTTAGGTGCGCCTTCGACTAAATCTTTTGCCTCTTTTAGACCAAGAGATGTTACTCCTCTAATCTCTTTGATGACATTTATTTTTTTGTCACCTGCAGATGCTAGCACTACTGTAAATTCACTTTTTTCTTCTGCTGGTGCAGCTCCTGCTCCACCTGCTGCGGGTGCTGCTGCAACTGCTGCTGCTGCTGTTACTCCCCACTTTTCTTCTAATTGTTTTGATAGTTCAGCTGCTTCAACAACTGTTAAATTTGATAAGTCTTCAATGATTTTATTTAGGTCAGCCATAATTTATTCTCGGTTATTTTTTTGATTTTTCGAGCGTTAAAATAGCGATTTTTGAAGCAGGTGCAAGTAAAATACTTGCTATTTTTTGTGCTGGGGACCTCAAAATTCCAACAATTTGAGCTCTAGCCTCTTCCAAGGATGGTAAAGTTGCTACATTTTGTACTCCTGCTACATCTAGAATGTCAGTTCCCATGATGCCGCCAAGAATCTTTAAGTTCGAGTTCTCTTTCGAGAATTTTGTTAATATCTTAGCCGAAGTAATTGCATCTTGAGATAACGCAACTGCAGTTGGTCCAGAAAAAAGATCTGATAATTCTTTACATCTTGTTTTTTCAATAGCAAGTTTAGTAATTCTATTTTTTGTAATTTTAAACTGTATCCCTTGTTCTCTCATTCTATTTCTTAAATCATCGAGTTGTTGCATTGTTAGTCCTTGGTAATGCGTAACGATAACTGCTTCAGAGCTATCAAACTGATTTGTCATTCTTTCGATGTACTCTTGTTTTTTAATTTTATCCATCGTTATATACTTTTATTTAATTTAAGTTTAAAAGATACACCCATAGTTGAGGTAATGAATGAACTTTTGATTAGATTCCCCTTAATTGTAATATTTGATTTTTCTTTGTCTAATGTTTCAATAATTGCATTAAAATTTTTAATTAAATTTTCATCAGAAAATGATTTTTTACCAATTGATACTCCTATATTGCCATCTTTATCATTTCTAATCTCTACTTGACCAGATTTTGAGTCTTTGACAGCTTTTTTAACATCATCTGTAACTGTTCCTAATTTAGGATTTGGCATTAGACCTTTTGGACCTAGGACTTTTCCTAATTTTGAAAGCTTAATCATCATCGCAGGTGTACAAATTAATTTTTCAAAATCTAGATATCCACCCTTGATTTTTTCAATTAAATCATCACCGCCAACAATATCTACACCACTATCTTTAGCTTCTTTTGCTTTTGCATCTTCGCAAACAACTGCAACTTTAACTTTTTTCCCAGTGCCACCAGGCATATTTACAACTGTTCTTAAATTAATCTCACTTTTTTTTTGTTTATTATTTATTTGAAAACTAAGATCTATAGCCTCGTCAAATTTAGATGTACAATTCTTCTTAATTAAAGGTAATAATTTCTCTAAAGTATCTAAATTATTTTCTTTTAAATTTTCAGATAGTTTTTTATATCTTTTAGATGACATTATTCTTTTACCTCAATTCCCATAGATCTAGCTGATCCCATTATAATTTTTGTTGCTTGTTCAAGATCATGAGCGTTTAAATCTTTCATTTTTTTTTTTGCAATTTCCTCGGCTTGTTTTTTTGTTATTGAAGCCACAATATTTCTACCAGGTTCTTGTGACCCACCTTTTAATTTAGCCGCCTCTTTAATAAAGTGAGATGCGGGTGGTGATTTTATGATAAAATCAAATTTTTTATCTTTATAAACAGTAATAATAACTGGAACTGGTTTGCCCATGAAATTTTTTGTTTTTTCGTTAAAAGCTTTACAAAACTCCATTATATTTATTCCTCTTTGACCAAGTGCTGGCCCAACTGGAGGTGCTGGATTAGCTTGCCCACCTTTTATTTGTAATTTAACATACCCACTTATTTCTTTTTTAGCCATTAACTTACCTTTTCAACTTGGTTATATTCTAATTCAACAGGTGTTGGTCTTCCAAATATTAAAACCGAAACCTTTAGTTTTGATTTATCTTCATCAACATCTTCAACTAAACCATTAAATGATGCAAATGGTCCATCAATAACTTGGACTTTTTCTCCAACTGAATATTCAATACCTGATTGCGCTTGAGTAACTCCATCTTTAATTTGACCTAAGATTTTTTCTATTTCTTTTTCTGAAACAGGAGACGGAATACCTTTAGAACCCAAAAAACCACTTACTTTTTTGATTCCCTTGATCATGTGATATATATTATTATCCATTTCGCTCTTTATCAAAACATAGCCAGGAAAATATTTTTTTTTTCGTTGAACTCTTTTTCCTCTTTTAACTTCTGTTACATCTTGAGTTGGTACAACTATTTCCTCAAATTTTTCAGATATTTTAGCTTTTTCTGCCTCATCTCTAATAATTTGGGCAACTTTGTTTTCAAAGCTTGAATGTGACTGAACAATATACCAATTTTTCATTACAAGCTCACCTTCAGAACTATTTCTAATAATGATTTAAATATTTGATCAACTAAAAGAAAAAAAATTGCAGCAACTATTGCCATAGCTACAACCATTAAACTCCCCTGAACAGTTTCTTTGCCGGTAGGCCAAGTAACTCTAAAAGCTTCTTGCTTTACTTCCTGAATAAATTTAAAAGGGTTTTTCATAATTTTTTTTGGCAGGAGCGGAGGGAATCGAACCCCCAACCTCCGGTTTTGGAGACCGGCGCTCTACCAATTGAGCTACACTCCTATTGGTAGCTTACTTAATAATTTTTGTTACTACTCCCGCTCCTACTGTTCTACCACCTTCTCTTATGGCAAAATTTAATTTTTCACTCATTGCAATAGGTGTAATTAATTTTACTTTAAACTTAGCATCATCGCCAGGCATAACCATTTCTGTTCCAGAAGGAAGCTCTACTTCGCCTGTCACATCAGTTGTTCTAAAATAAAACTGAGGTCTATATTTTGTAAAAAAAGGAGTATGTCTTCCGCCTTCCTCTTTTTTAAGAACATAAGCTTGTGCTTCAAATTCAGTATGTGGAGTAACAGATCCTGGTTTAGCTAAAACTTGACCTCTCTCAACATCTGTTCTCTCTACACCTCTTAATAATGCACCAATATTGTCACCAGCCTCACCAGTATCTAATATCTTTCTAAACATTTCTACTCCAGTGCAAACTGATTTTTTCGTTTCTCTTATCCCTACTATTTCAATTTCTTCTCCAGTTTTAACAACACCTTGTTCTACCCTTCCTGTTACAACTGTACCTCTTCCAGAAATAGAGAATACATCTTCTACAGGCATTAAAAAGGGTTTGTCTTTTGGTCTGTCAGGTTGTGGAATATGTTCATCAACTGCTTTCATTAATTCCATTATTGCATTTTTTCCTATCTCATCATCTTTGCCCTCAACTGCGGCTAATGCTGAGCCTTTTACTATAGGAGTTTTGTCTCCTGGAAATTTGTATGAAGTTAAAAGTTCTTTTATTTCTTCCTCAACAAGCTCAATCAATTCTTTATCCTTTACTTGATCAACTTTATTTAAGAAAACTACAATTGCAGGTACACCGACTTGTCTAGCTAATAGTATATGTTCTCTTGTTTGAGGCATAGGTCCATCAGCAGCATTAACAACTAATATAGCTCCATCCATTTGTGCTGCTCCAGTTATCATATTTTTTACATAGTCAGCATGGCCTGGACAATCTACGTGTGCGTAATGTCTTTTTTCAGTTTCATACTCTACATGTGCTGTAGAAATAGTTATTCCTCTTTCTTTTTCTTCTGGCGCTTTGTCAATTTGATCATAAGCTACAAATTGAGCTCCCCCTGCTTCAGCAAGAACTTTTGTAATTGCTGCAGTAAGAGTTGTTTTTCCGTGGTCCACATGTCCAATTGTTCCAATATTACAGTGTGGTTTACTTCTATTAAATTTTTCTTTCGACATTACTTTTTTTACCTCATAATAATTTATAGTTTTTGGAGCGGGTAAAGGGAATCGAACCCTTACATCCAGCTTGGAAGGCTAGCGTTCTACCATTGAACTACACCCGCATAACCAAGTTACACCCCAAGTTTTTAAAACCTATGAATGGTGGAGGGGGAAGGATTCGAACCTTCGAAGACCGAAGTCAACGGGTTTACAGCCCGCCCCATTTGACCGCTTTGGTACCCCTCCTTTTCAGTAGGGGAAGCGTCCCCTTGTTCAATAAAGCTTTAAACAACAAGCGTTTTATATATTTTTATCTCATAAATGCAATAATAGAAATTAAGGGAAATTAGCAAAAAATTAGATATAAAGGCTTAATTTTATGTCAAAATCATCATTTTTTATAATTGGAAAGCATGCTGTACTTGAAGCACTTAAAAATCCAAAAAGGAAAGTTTTAAGGCTTTTCCTAACAGAGGAAAGTAAAAAAACAATACATAGAAATAGCCCTAGGAAAAACCTTTTAAAGGATCAAAAGATTTTTTTTAAAACTAAAAAAGAATTAGATAAGTATACGAGAAATGAAGGAATACAGCATCAAGGTTTTGTTGCAGAGATAGAGCATTTAGAAAAAATACAATTAAAGGATTTTATCAAGAATAAAAAAAATTTTACAATTGCATGTTTAGATGAAATTACCGATCCTAGAAATATTGGATCTATAATTAGAAGCGCAGTTTCTTTCGGTATTAACGGCATAATTATAAAAGAAAGATCTTTTCCCTCTGAAAGTAAACTTTTATACAAGTCTGCCAGCGGTGCAATTGAAAATATACAAATTTTTGAGGTACCTAATATTAATACAACCTTAAAATATCTTAGACAAAATAATTTTTGGGTTTATGGATTTGACTCAAACGCTGAAAAAGATTTTACAGATATTGAGTGGACAGGAAATACCATACTATTATTCGGTTCTGAGGGTTACGGGATAAAAATGCATACTAAAAAATATACTGATTTTTTAGTTAAAATTAAAATTGACCAAAAAGTTGAAAGTCTCAATGTTTCAAATAGCGCTTCAGTAGCATTCCATTATATAAATTTAAAAAAAAATACTTGATAATCCCATAAATAATATTAAAAAACTGCATATGCCCTTGTAGCTCAGCTGGTAGAGCAATTGATTTGTAATCAATAGGTCCGCGGTTCGAGTCCGTGCGGGGGCACCATCATCAAAATATAAAATACGATTTTGTCTAACTAAATTTTATTTTTCTAAATACTTCAAAATTATATTAAAGTACTTTTTTTGATTTTTTTCTAAGTCAAATCTATACAGCGAGTTATATACATTGTTGATTTTTGACCTGTTATATTTTTTATTTTTTAAACAAAAGATTAATTTTCTTGAAATTGTTTCATAGTCCCCAATTTTTACTAAATCTCCACCTTTTCCATTATTGAGTATTTCTTTTGGCCCAGTAGGACAGTTTGTTGAAATTATAAATTTTTTAAGAACTGCTGCCTCTAACAAAACATTCGGTAGACCTTCATATTTTGAAGTTAAAACAAAAGTATCAGAAGATCGAATAAATTTATATGGATTTTTTTGAAAGTTAAGTATTTTAACCTGACTTTTTAAATTATTTTCAATGATATAATTTTTGATTAAATTTTTATTAATACCTTGACCGATAATTACTAAACGAAATTTTATTTTATTTTTAATTAAATTTACAGCTTTAAGAAGAGTAATATGATCTTTTTGATCAGTAAATCTTCCTATGTTTAATATTCTAATATTATTTTTTTTATTTTTTAAAAAAGGATATCTTAATTTTTCTTTTGATTTTTTAATTATTTCACTTTTATTAAGTGGGTTATAAATGCACATTGTATTTAATGAAAAATACAATCGAAACTGTTTTTTAAAATCGTTACTATTTACAATTATTGTATCTGCAAGTTTTAATATACTTTTATAAAGATATTTTTTAATAGGATTTTGTGACCAGCCACTTGGTGAAGAGTTAGATCTTACTACAATTTTAATTCCAAATAATTTTGCTATAATTGTACAGTATAGATTTGCTTGAAATGCGAATAAAACCACATTTCTATTGTACATAAGCAATTTTATAAGGATAACTAAGCAAACCAAATATTTTATATATCTATTTGAGTTAGACCAATATCTTGATTTAGGACTTATTACTTTAATATTTTTAAATAACTTTTTTTGATTTTTTGTTGTTATTAACTTTATATTCTTAATTTTTGAAGAGAGATAATTAGATATAATAAATAAATTTTTTTCTACGCCACCTTTTTCTATAGAGGGCATAAATATTATTAAATCTTTTTTTGGCTTCATGCTAATTAAAACTTTTATATATTTTAATTTTGTCAAAATGGTGGGACTGGTAGGTTACGCTCCTACTACCCCCTCGATGTCAACGAGGTACTCTACTATTGAGCTACAGTCCCATATTTGCTCTAAAATTTTACTTTATTTTAAATTAATAGAAAACTCTATAGGAATTAACTATTTTGCAATTTTGTTCTTTTTTAAATTCTTTATTACAATTTTTAGTATTTTCAAAAATAATTTTCTTTTTATTTTTCAGATAATAATCATCTAAATCAATTTTATACCTTGGTGAAATTAAAGGATTATAATTATAAACTATATTTTCATTTATAATTCTATCTATGTTGCGATAAGAAAATATAACAACGCCTATTAGCAAAATTAATTGAATTTTTTTAAAATTTTTTGTGTAATTATATCCCTGGCTACTTAAAAGGATTGAAGCGGGTATAAAGAAAATCAAAGCAAGTAAATGATAGCCGCCATATCTTAGTGATGGATGATAAAAAAACCACTCGAAAGCATATAACAATAGAGCAAAATAAATTATTTTATGCTCTCGAACAATTTCAAACTTAATTTTTTTTGGTTTGAAAATGACAAAAAATATCAAAACTGCTACGATTAAACCAACTATAGTATCTGAAACTTTATTGAAAAAATAATTTTCTATCCAAACGGTTAGCCAGTTAAAGCCTGAAATATAGTTTTCTGGGTTATCAACTCTATAAGTAGGTGTTGCTCCTGCTTTAGACCATAGTTCATAGAAACTGGCAGCCCATTCAACACTTGAGACATCGAGACCCCAATAAAAACTTTCAAAGCAAGTGTATGACAAAGGGTAAATTAAACATCCTGTATAGGCTATGTTGTAAAATATTATTAATAATGCAAAGATTATTGAAAAATTAATAATTTTAAAATTCTTATAAAAAATTCCTAAATTTGAAATTTTAAAATATTTAAAAAAAATTACTAAAAATAATAAGCCATAAATTGAATAAAATGACTTCAAACTTACAATTAAGGTTAATAAAATAATAAAATTTTCAAAGACCTGATGATTGAGTTTTTTTTTCTCAAGTATATTAAAAATTAATGAAATACTTAGTAAAATTAGTATTATTGCAGATCTATCTGTTCCATGTTCGGCTAATCTATAAAAAAAGATATTAATAAATATAAAAATAAATAATTTTAAAAAAAAATTAAAATTTAGCTTAGCTCTTTGTTCAAAAATACTTTTTACCAAAATAACGTTAGTGAAAACCATTATTAAGGCAGGCCCAATAAAATAAAAATAATTTTCAGTAAATGGCAATTTAAACAAAGAATGAAAAAAAAATAAAGATGAAACATGATTAAATGCTAAATCAAAATTTCCTAATCCGAATTCAACCTTGTTAATTGTTAAGTTGTCAATAAAACTTAAATGATAATACAAAAAATCATCATGACTTTTGAAGTATAAAATTGAGGTGGTGGACAATGTTAGAAAAAAAAGCAGATATTTAATATCTCTATTTTGTTTTAGGTTTTTTATTGATGAAAAGTAATAAAAAAAGAAAAATATTCCAATTATTTGAATAATAAAATTATGAGAGTAATCATGTTTCAGTATCAAGTTAGTTAAATATGAAATTAAAGTTAAAAATGTAATTCCATAAAGGCCCATATAACCGATATTAGGGCTTTTGTTATATGCTGTTAAATTTTTTGCGAAAAAATATCCATAACCAATTACATTAAAAGCTAATACAAAGTAGGTTAAAATGAAAACAACAAATTGCATTCTAATTTGTTTCTTTTCTTAATTGTTCTATCTTTATTTTTTTTTGTAGTCCTCTATTTTTATCATACAGAAGTTTAAACTTTATTTTTTTGTTAATTTTCACAACTATATTCTTTGCATTTCTAACTTCTATATTATCTGCAACAGCACTAATAGGTCTTTTAACAGTGTTAAGATTTCTAATAGAAACCAAAAGCTTATCGTTTATAATTTTTCCTTTCCATCTTCTTGGTCTAAATGGACTTATAGGAGCTATAGATAATTTTTTTGAATTAAGACTTAATATCGGACCCCTAACAGATAGATTGTAAGCAGTACTGCCAGCAGGCGTTGAAACTAATACACCATCCGAAATTAATTTTTTCATTATTATCTTTGATCCTACCTTGATTAAAACTGAGGCAGCCTGTCTACTTTGCCTTAAAATTGAAACCTCGTTGATGGCTAAATAATTTTTTGTACTACCTTGCTTGTTTGTTACTTTCATATCTAAAGGAGAAATAGTTATTAAATTTGCCTTCTTTATATTATTAATAAATGTTTTTGATGAAAATTTATTCATCAAAAATCCATAATCTCCAGAGTTAATGCCGTAAAAGTATTTTGGAGAATGCTTATTTTTTTTAAGAGTTTTAAGCATGAATCCATCTCCTCCAATTACAATATTTAAATTTTTAAATCTTAATTTAGATATTTTATTTTTAATTAAAGATTTAATTCTTAAAGATTTTTTATTGGTATCTGAAATTATTTGAGGTTTTGACATTTAGTGGTGCCCTCGGCCAGACTCGAACTGGCACTCCCAAAAGGGCAAGGATTTTAAGTCCTTTGTGTCTACCAATTTCACCACGAGGGCATGAGTTATTTTCATGAGTGTTTATGCTAATATTTATAATTGAACAAGATTAATAAGTAAATTTTTTTATTTTATCTCCCTAGATCCGAGAATGATCCGAGAGTTATTTAATTTTTCGGATCTTTAAACTAGTCATTGCTCTATTTTTACAAAATTTATAATCATTATCTGCTAATTTATTTCCACTCGTATCAAATAATTTCCAATTATATTTAATGCAGTCTGTTGTTTTTTTTCCTAGTTTTAATATTTTTAATTCTACAGTTCTTGATCTGCCAGCATCTGTTACAGAAAATGATCTTGTTTCACCCTTTTTCCAAAAACCTAAGGGAAATTTACAACCATTCTTTATATACTTAGTTTTTGATCTTCTTTGATCGTAAACCCTTCCCATGCATTGACCATCATTAGTAACTGTAAATAATTGTGTTTTCCTTACTCTGCCCTCTCTATTTTTTTGAGTTCTTTTATAAACTTTAATGATTTCTTTTGTGAAAGGATTTTTCCAATCTTGAGGGCCTATAATTTTTTTTCTTCTCTTCTCGCCAAAAATTTTATCTGCTGGTGTATATTTAATTTCTGTATCATTCCTTATTTTTCCACCGGTAAATAATTCTAATGGAATAAATCTTTCATCAGCTGATACTGGAATATCCCACAACAAACACAGAGCCACGATCCCTAAAAGTTTTTTCATTAAGAAGCAATATATTTAATTAAATAATAAAGAATACCAGTAATCACTGTTCCATAAACAAAACCTTCACTAAAAAGTTTAAAAATCATTTTATAACTTTTATAGTTATGTCTTAAATAAACATAAATGAGGGTATAAATTCCAACAATTGCTATGCTAAGTAATATGTCAGTAGGATTCATGATTGATATTATATTTTATTTATTAATTAAAATAAATCCAAACTTTAATCAACGATAAGAGTATCTTTTGATCCGCCACCTTGAGAACTATTTACAATAGTACTACCCTTCCTCAAAGCTACTCGTGTTAATCCACCAGTAGTAACATAGTTTGTTTTACCAGTTAATATAAATGGCCTTAAATCTAAATGACGTGGTTCTATATCATTTTCTGTAATTGTAGGTGCGGTAGATAAAATTTCTAAAGGTTGGGCTATAAATTCTCTAGGGTTTTTGTTAATCTTGCTGATTGTCTCCTCTATTTCTTTTTTAGGTGCCTTGGGTCCAATCATTATGCCATATCCTCCAGATGCATTTGCAGGTTTAACAACTAGTCTAGAAATATTTTCAATAACATATTTTCTTTCTGTTTCATTATGACATAGATAAGTTTCTACTTGATCTAAAATAGGCTGTTCGCCTAAATAATAAGTAATCATTTTATTTACATATGAATAAACAACTTTATCGTCAGCAACACCTGTTCCAATAGCATTTATAATACCGACATTTTTTTTTAACCAGCATTTAAATAAACCAGGAACACCAATCATAGAGTCTTTATAAAAAGCTTTAGGATCCAAGAAATTGTCATCCAATCTTCTATATATACAATCAACTTTCAAAGGTCCTTTGACTGTTTTCATGTATACATTATCATTTTCAACAAAAAGATCTTTCCCCTCAACTAAAGCAATTCCCATTTGATCAGCTAAAAACTCATGTTCAAAATATGCTGAGTTATAAACTCCAGGAGTTAATAAAACCATATGAGGATTAGAAGTTTTTCTTGGTATGCACTCTAACATGCAGTTATAAAGTTTATTGGTATACTGATGTATAGAAGCTACTTTATATCTTGTAAATAATTCTGGGAATACGTCCCGCATTACCATTCTATTTTCTAACATGTAAGAGACACCTGATGGTACGCGTAAATTATCTTCTAAAACTAAATAATTACCTACTTTATTTCTAATTAGATCAATACCTGAAATATTTGCCCAAGCTTTATATTTAGGAGAAAAACCCTCACACTCTTTTACATAATACGGAGATTTATAAATAATATCTTTTGGAACGATATTATCTTTAAAAATTTTCTTTTGATTATAAACATCATCTATAAATAAATTTAATGCTTTTGCTCTTTGTTTTAAACCTTTCGAAACTTTATTCCATTGTTTCTTAGGTATTATCCTTGGAATAATATCTAAAGGCCATCTTTTTTCTTCTGCCCTATTATTTGCCGCATAGACTCTAAAATTTATTCCTCTTGCGTTTATTGTGCTTTGACAATTTTTTTCAATTTCTTGAAGTTTCTTTTTCCCGTGCCTTTCTAAAATATTAGAGATTATAGAAGCATGCTTCCTTAACTTGTTATCCTCTGTAATATAACCATCATATGCATCACCAGAATTATAGTTTTTCCAAAATTTAGAGACCATTTGTAAATGTTTAATAATTCGCAAAAACAATCAATTGCATTATAGATATATCAGATATGCTAATTTTAAATTGTATGATAAATAATAAATTAAATAATAATAATTATGACTTATTGCATAGGAATTAAAGCAAATGATGGTATTGTATTTGCGTCAGACTCAAGGACAAATGCAGGTTTAGACAATGTAAACATATATTCGAAAATGTTTACTTACGATGTGGGAGACAGATCGATTATTATAGTAACTTCCGGTAATCTTGGAACGTCGCAAGCCGTATATAAATCAATTGAAAATGATTTAAAAGATACATCTGGAGTAATGAATTTAAATACATGTAAAAGTTTTGACCAAATAGCTTCTTACATTGGATCTTTAAATACTGAACACTCTTCACCAAAAGGCATTAATACAGACACTGTTCTTTTAGGATCAACATTTATAGTTGGAGGACAGATTAAAGGTCAACCCTTAGAATTATATTTAATATACCCTCAAGGAAATTATATTAAGCCCGCAGATAGCAAGCCATATTTGGTAATAGGTGAAGTAAAGTATGGCAAGCCAATTTTAGATAGAGTAATTAAACCTGATGTATCTGTAGGTGATGCGTCTCGATGTGCAATGATTTCCATGGACTCAACTTTAAAAAGTGACTTGACCGTTGGACCTCCAATAGATTTTGCAGTTTATAAAAAGGATGAATTAAAGATTGCTTCGAAAAAATGCTTGAATATTAACGATGATGAATACTCAAAAGTATGTAACCAGTGGTCAGATGGTATTTTTAAAATTTTTGACTCTTTTCCCAGATTTGATTGGGAAAAATAAATTTAGAAAATAAAAGCGTTAACCTTTTACACTTCCAGCTGTTAAACCACTTACTAAATATTTTTCAAAATAAATAAATATTACAAGCACAGGTAATGTAACAATTACTGATCCTGCCATTAAGTACTGCCTTGGTGTTTCAGCATCTCCAGTTAAATATTGTATAGCCCTTGAAAGTGTAAAAGATTTTGGATTATCTAAAAACATCAAAGAAAACAAAAATTCATTCCAAGCTATCATAAACACATATAACGCAACAGATGCAATCGCAGGAAGACTCAATGGAATTATAATTTTTAAAATGATGCCAAACCAACTATGACCATCCATAATTCCAGCATCTTCGATCTCTTTGGGAATACTTTTGAAGTAACCTTGTAACATATAAATTGCCACAGGTAAGGTAGTTGCAGTGTAAACAATCAAAAGACCTACAACTGAGTTTCTTAAACCAAGTTGACTAAAGACTGTATACAAAGGAATTACAAGAACTATAGCTGGAAACATATAAATGATTAATATTGACGAGGATAAAAAAGTTTTACCAAAAAAATTTAACCTAGCTACTGCGTAGGCTGCAGGAATTGCAAACATCAAAGTTATTATTACTGTTCCAATAGAAACAAGTGAGCTTATAAGAATATATCTTCCAAAATTATAGGTATCAAAGATAACGAAATATGATTTGAATAAATCAGATAAATCTTTTTTAAAATCTAAGCTGAAATCTAAAGGATTAACTAATAAGGCAATTTGGGTTTTAAAACTGGTCACAAGCATTATGTAAAATGGAAACAAAATCACAAAGGCAAAAAATATAATTCCAAAGAGAGTTATAAAATCAAAAATTATTTTTTCTGATACGAAATCTTCTTTTAAATAATTTAAATTATAATTTTTAACTTTGTGTGAAAAAAATAAGATAACTATAAACACACTAATATAATACCAAATTGGAGCACTCTCATTAATATATAGATAAAAAATTGTAAATATTGATGTGAAAGAAAAAATCTTTATAAAATGATTTAATTTATTCCCAACAACTAACAGCCCGAGAGATAAACATATTCCAAGAATGAAATTTTGACCAATGTTTAGATTTGTAAAATCTATGCCTTGTAAGGTAGACATTATTTTTAATATAGACAACAAAGATAATAAAAAAATAGATGATACCAATAAATAAATAGTTAATGACTTAAATTTCATTTGCCTTTTTTCCAATTAATTTAAAATAAATAAACATAAAAATAATAAGTAATAAGACTATTACTATAGAGACAGCAGATCCCATACCAATATCTGATATTGCAAAACCTTGTTGATAAACATTTATCGGTAATGTCCTAGTTCCAGATGCACCACCAGTTAATAAAAAAATATCCTCGAATTTATTAAAATTCCAAATAAATCTAATCATAAATAAAATTGATATGATTGCTGTTATTTGCGGAAGTGTAATATGAATAAACTTTTTAAGCGGCCCTGCTCCATCAACTTCTGCAGCTTCATATAAATCTTTTGGGACAGCTTGTAGTCTCGCAAGAATAAATAGAAAAGCTAGAGGAAAATATCGCCAAATCTCAAAAAATATAACTGTGGTTAAAGCTAATCTTAATTTTAATTCAAAGCCAAAAATGTTCATCACCATATATTTTTGACCCAGTAAATTAATTGGTTCATCAAAAATGTTAAAATTTACCATCAAAGCATTAAATGTACCGCTATTTGGATCAAGTAATAAAGTCCATGTATAAGCTAGAGCTACCACAGGCCCAACATAAGGAAAAAGCAAAATACTTCTCATAAATGATCTGCCATAAAAATTTTGATTTACAAGCTGCGCAGCTAAAATTCCAAAAAATATTGCTCCAATTGTACCAAAAAAAGTGAAGTAAAATGTAGTTAAAAGTAAATCAAGAAAATCATTTTCATAAAAAACTTTCTTGAAGTTCTTTAATGTAAAATTTGTAGTTAGAAGAATGTTGTCAGCTTTTCCACTTAAAGACGGTTTTTGAGATTTAATTACTTCTTTATCTATTTCATTATTATTTTCATCTTTAATTAATACCTCAAAATTTTCTCTATATTTAGCTTTCCATTCACCAAACTGACATTTAATTATCTTTGATTTAAATTCACATCTAGAATCTAGATCTACAGGTATTACATTGCTAGGAAGTTTATCCTTAAATTCAACATCTGAAATTTTTTGAATTAAAGAGCTATTTCTTAATTTATAAATAATTTTTAATTCAGAATTATTATCAGATATGCTTTTTACAATTTTTTTTGCCCTTGGTTCTGGAATTCTAATATCTTTTAAACTAACTTCTTTAAAGCTAATCCAAATATTTGCAAAAATAGGAAATAATATTATAGAAAAAACTAAAAAAACTGCTGGTAAAAGTAATGTATATGCAGTTCTTTTTTCTATTTTAGATAAAGTGTCACTCATAAGAAAAAAGCGGATAATAATACATTACCCGCTTTTTTTAAATCTTATTGACTAAAATTTAGCTAATTCAGCGTTAATTTTCTTAACTGCCTCATCAACTGAAATTTGATCATCAATGAATTCTCTTGTGATTCTATTTAAGAATTGAGAATTAATTATTTTTGATGCTCTTGAAAGCTCACCTTCTTTAACTCCCCATCTGCTCGCAGTATCTAATCCTGCAACAATGTTGTTAATAACATCTGATGAATAAAGATCTGTTAACGGAGCTTTTCTATCTACACCAACTGGAAGTTTACTCCAAGCTTTTGTATAAGCATTTGGATCACTTGAATTTCCTCTTCTAACAGGAAATTTTCCTTCAGGTGCAATACCTAGTGTTGCTGTATAACCTTCATTCATTGAATACATAATGAATTTTTTAGCTTCATCCGTGTCTGCATCTGCAGTTATTCCAAAATATCTTATGTCAGCCCAAGCTGCTCCTTTTTTATTGTTAGGACCACTAAAATTAGTAATGAAACCAGTTTTTTGAGCTAACTCATTAGAAGTTGGATCAACGTTAAAAGTTGGTGGTGCTGAGTCTCTTAAACCAGCTAACTCATCCATTATAAATGGTGACCAGATTATCATTGGTGTTCTTCCAGCAAAATATAAAGCCCTAGATTGCTTCCAAAATAATTCACCTTTAGGACTAGCCTTAGCTAAAACTTTGTAAAACTCTAAAGAATTTTTTAAAGCTTTGCCTTGTTTCTTTGTTCCACCTTTTTTAACAAGATTTACTCCGTTTGCTAAAAGTACATGCTCTAAAACCTGACTCATAAAATTTTCATCAGTTTTTGTTGCAGCAACAAAACCATACATATTGTCATTTGATAGTGCATTAATTGCCTTAACAATATTTGCATAATTTGTTGGTGGTTCAAGACCTGCTTTTTGAAATAAGTCTTTTCTGTAAACAACCATTTGCGTCCAGCCATCAACTGGAACAGCTGCAATCTTTGATCCAGACTTAGCCATGTTTAATGCTCCAGGAGCAAAAGTATTTTTACCTAAATCTTTTACTACTGCATTATTTGCATCAACATCCAAAATACCAGCTTCTGCCCAAGGCAATACATATTGTAATGTATGATAAATTACATCTGGTAGATCACCAGCAGCTGCAGCTGCCGTTGCTCTTGTTCCAAGATCTTTTTCCTCTACAGGAATAACCTCAACCTTGATACCAGATTGAGCTTCAAAAGCTTTTGCCATCTCCTGTTGTTTAGCCATTCTTGCTGGCTGGACTTCAGTCGTCCAAAATTTAATGTCAGCAAAACTAGCATTTGACATTAAAAAAGCGAGAACAGCGAATTTGATTATTATTTTTTTTAACATAGTTTCCCCCTTATAATTTTCCCTATGAAATTTTTATTGCATAAATCTATCAGTGTAATAAATTTTTAACAACACTTAATGGTTTTTTAAAATCGCTATAAATTTAGCAAATGTCAGAAATTATAATTAAAAATCTAAACAAATCTTTTGGCAATAACAAAGTAATTAATGATTTTAATATAAAAATTACTGATGGTGAATTTATTGTATTAGTAGGACCATCTGGTTGTGGAAAATCTACGTTGTTAAGAATGATTTCAGGTCTTGAAAAAGTTGATGAAGGAGAAATTTTTTTAGATAACAAAGTAATCAACAATTTAATTCCTTCAAAGAGAGGAATAGCTATGGTCTTTCAATCATATGCTTTGTACCCGCATATGAATGTTTATGAAAATATGTCTTTCGGTCTTAAAATGGAAAAACATTCTAAAAGTGATATTGAAAAAAAAGTAATCGAGGCTGCTAAAACACTTCAAATCCAAGATTTGCTAAATAGGAAACCAAAAGAGCTTTCTGGAGGTCAAAGACAAAGAGTTGCAATAGGCAGAGCAATAACAAGAAATCCTAAACTTTTTTTATTTGATGAACCACTATCTAATTTAGATGCAGCATTACGATCAGAGATGAGAGTAGAAATTTCAAAACTTCATAAGAATATAAATTCTAATATTATTTATGTCACTCATGATCAGGTTGAAGCAATGACACTTGCTGACAGAATAGTGATTTTAAATAATGGAAATATAGAACAGTTTGGTACACCTAATGAAATTTATGCTGATCCAAATAATGTTTTTGTTGCAGAGTTTATTGGTTCACCGAAGATGAATATAATTAAATTAAATAAAGAGAATATAATTAATAACAATACAATAAATTTTTTTAATAATGAGATTGTGTTTGAAAATATCAATTTTAAAGATGAAATTTATTTAGGTATAAGGCCTGAGGACATAAGTGTAACAGTTTCACATCCAATAAAGATAGATGTTAAAATTGATCTTGTAGAAAATTTAGGATTTGAAAAAATCATCTATTCAACTGCTTCAAACAAAGAGATTAATGTAAAAACATCAGATAATATATCGGGTAAAACTTTAAAAATATCTTTCTCAAAAGATAAAATATATCTGTTTGACAAAAATAGAAATAGGATAAGATAATCAATAAAGATAAACCCAAAAAATAATATAATGAATAAAAAACTTTCAGTAATTATTTTTACTGATTTAGATGGCACACTATTAAACAGAGATACTTTCAAATTCGATGAAATAAAAGATTATATTAAAAATCTTGTTAGCGAGGGAATAATCATAATTCCTAATACAAGTAAAACCCAAGTAGAGATTGAAGACTTTAATAAAAAAATAGATTTAAGTTTACCCTTTATTTCTGAAAATGGGTCAGCAATATTCGGATTAGATAATTTAAATAAAAATTTTCCGGAGAGCATTGTTTTAAGTAGAGAGAAAGAAATTACATTAAAACTTTTTCAAAAAGGAGTACCTGATAACTTAAGATCTAAATGTAAATTAATTTCAAAAATGGAAAAAAAAACTCAACGTGAAATTTTTGGATTATCAGACAAAAATTTAAAAAATGTACTTAATAGAAGTTATTCAACACCCATTTTATTTAAAGGAAATAGTGAACAAAAAAAAGATTTATTTAAAATTGTAAAAAATATTGGTTTGTCTCTTCACGAGGGTGGGCGTGTGATGAATATTTGCGATAATGTAAGTAAGCTAAAAGCGATGAATAGAGTTATCAAAATAATTAAAAAAACTGAAGATGAAATTAAAACAATTGGTGTTGGTGATAATTATAATGATCTAGACATGTTGAGAAATAGTAACATTGCATGTCTAGTATTTAACGATCAATTTCTCATGGAGCCAATAAATATAAATAATTGCTTAGTTTCGAAACAATCTGCACCACTTGGATGGGAAGAAGTCGTCAAAATGGCGCTAGAAAAAATTAAATAAACGGATTAAAATTTATTATGAGTGATTTTTCCCAGAATGGTATTATTTCAAGTTTGCATGATTTCGGTACAAAATCTACTAAGGACATAGAAAAAGATTTATTAAAATTTTCTAAAGAGAGAAAAATGGAGTTAATTCTTCCAAGTCTTTATTCAGAACTTGAAGGAGATGCATTACCAAGAATTGTTAATGAAATAAGTAAAGTAAATTATCTTAGTCATATAATTATTGGGTTAGATAGAGCAAACAAAAAACAGGCAAATAAAGCCCACAAATTCTTTAAAAAACTCAAAACTCCTTTTTCAATTTTATGGAATGACGGGCCAAGACTAAAAAAACTCCATAACGAATTAAAGAAAAAAAATCTTGCCCCTAATGAACTCGGTAAAGGAAGAAATGTTTGGTATTGCCTTGGTATGTGTATTGCAAGAGATAATGCAAGATCAGTTGCTTTGCATGACTGTGATATAAAAACCTATGACAGACGAATGCTAGCAAAATTATTTTATCCAGTTGTTAATCCATTTTTTAACTTTGAATTTTGCAAAGGTTATTATCCAAGGGTAGCTCAAGGTAAAATGAATGGCCGAGTAGCAAGACTGCTTGTATTTCCTTTAATTACAGCATTAGAAAAAACAATTGGTAGAAGTGATTATTTAGAATTTATGAAGTCATTTAAATATCCTTTAGCTGGAGAATTTTCTTTTAGAAGAAATATATTATCAGAGTTAAGAATATCATCTGATTGGGGTATCGAAGTTGGAGTATTATCTGAAATGCAAAGGAATTTTTCACCAAATAATATTTGCCAAGTTGATTTAGCTGATACTTATGATCACAAACACCAAGAATTATCTATCGGGGATGATAAAAAAGGACTTTCGAGAATGTCTACGGATATTATTAAAACATTAATTAGAAAGCTTGCAACACAAGGAAATTCATTCAGTCTTGAAACTTTTAGATCTTTAAAAGCAACTTACTATAGATCTGCATTGGATTTAATAGATACATATAGAAGTGATGCTGAAATGAATGGCTTAAAGTTTGACTCTCATACTGAGGAAAAAGCTGTTGAATTGTTTGCTCTTAATATAATGAAAGCAGGAGAGTCGTTTTTTAAAAATCCTATGGATACACCCTTTATACCAACATGGAGTAGAGTTAAAAGCGCAATACCAGATTTTTTAGAAAGATTAAAACATGCTGTTGATGAGGATAATAAAAAACATAAATAATGAATTCCTCAGAAATCCGTAATCAAATTAACGTTAAATTAAGAAAAATTTATAAACCAATCTTTACTAATAAAGAATTACTTAGTTTCACTGATGACATAGTTAAAAGCATTAGTAAGTCTAATAAAATAAAAAATTCAAAGGAAAATTTTAATTTGTCAGAAAAGACTTCACTGTTAATTTGTTATGGAGATAGTGTTTTAGGTACAAAAACAAATAAATCTATTACAGAGTTTAAAAGGTTTCATAAAAAGTACTTAAGTAAATCTTTCAATTCTGTTCACTTTCTACCCTTTTATCCATCAAGTAGCGACAGTGGTTTTGCTGTTAAGGATCATTATAAAATTGATCCAAGATTAGGTAAATGGAGTGACATTAAAAGTTTTTCAAAAAATAGTTTTATTATGGCTGATGTTGTAATTAATCATTCATCATCCAGGGGTCTTTGGTTTAAAAACTACTTAAGAAATAATTCACCGGGGAAAAATTATTTTTTTACTGTTAATAAGAAATTTAATTCTAAAAATGTAGTTAGACCAAGAGAACATCGTTTATTAAAGAAAGTGAATATTTTTGGTGAAAATAGATATCTTTGGCGAACATTTAGTAACGATCAAATCGATTTAAATTTTAAAAATCCAAAAGTTTTAATTAGATTTATCAAAATTATAATTAATTTGATTAATCATGGAGTAAATATATTTAGATTGGATGCTATAGCTTATCTATGGAAAAAAAGTGGAACTAAATGCATAAATTTAGAACAAACTCACGAAATCATTAAAATATTAAGAATTGTTTGTAATAGCTTAAACAAACCAGCAATAATTGTAACCGAAACAAACTTACCTGAAAAAGAAAATATTAGTTACTTTGGTAATAATGATGAGGCAAACTGGATTTATAATTTTTCGTTACCTCCCCTTTTGGTTCATTCATTATTATTTGAAGATAGTAGAAAAATAACTTCTTGGAGTAAAAAATTGCCACAAAACAAATTAGGTAACAGTTATCTAAATTTTATTGCATCACATGACGGTATTGGTATGAGGCCAGTTGAAGGTCTTTTAAATAAAGATGCCATCAATAAAATGTTTAAAAGGCTTAAAAAGAATGGTGGAGAATTTTCGTTTAGAAAAGTCCAAGGAAAATCAAAAAAGGTATATGAAGCCAATATTACTTTATTTAATGCATTTCAAAAAACTGATACCGATCTTAAAGGAAAGTATCATTTCGCAAGATATCTGTGTGCTCATGCAATAATGATTTCTTTTGAAGGTATTCCAGCAGTTTATTTTAATTCAATGTTTGGAACTTCAAATGACATTAATAAATACATTATTTCAAATAATAAGAGAGATTTAAATAGATATAAATGGAGTGCAGAACGTTTGAATAAATTATTAAAAAATAAGAACTCAAAGCATTATTTAATTTACGAAGAAATAAGTAATTTATTAAATATCAAGCGAAAAAATAAAGCTTTTCATCCAAATGCATTAAGAAAAACGATGAATCTTGGACCAAAGATATTTGCATTTAAAAGGATAAGCTTAGATAAAAAACAAACTGTTATGTGTATTTCTAATTTAAGTTCAAAAACTCAAAAAATTAAAATTCAACTAAAAAATAAAAAGCACAAAGAATTAATAATTGGAGCTACAGTTGGTAAAAATAATATTACCCTAGATCCTTTTCAAACTATTTGGCTATCTAATTAAAATTTATTAGATATTTCTAAATTTGCACCATAATCTGGGATTTCGCCCATAAAATTATAATTTGAACTCATTTTGATATCAAAACCATTTAAGTCACGATTATAATTCAAAGATGCTTTATCATTATCAAAAGTCAAAGCATATTCGCTGTTATCATCAGGCATATAACCAAATCCTAAATATAAAGTATCACTATGAGAATTATCACTCTGATTTCTCTCATAGATGGTCATGATGGATAAACCATCCTCGGTTATTAAATCAAATCCTATGTTTGCTCTTATGTTCTTTGAATCTTGGTCTATAGACTTTGTGTATTCTGTAGTTTCAGAAAGATAACGATACGTGGCATCTGATGAGGGGCTAAAATCTAGTCCAATCTCTAATCCACCGTTTGGCTTAAATGTAAGTGAATCAAAATCAAGGACATCACTAACCGTAAAACCAGTAGATATCATTCCAGTTTCGATAACTTGGTTTTTATAAACTAATGCAGTACTTCCAGTTTCTCTATATTTAGATAATTCTGTATAACTAAGATCAATTCTTAAGTTTGGAGCAAAGTTAAATTTCTCTTTTTCATATATTGTAAAATAATTAATTGACCCAAAAACTTGTGCGCCATCTCTTTCACCAGTATGGTAGTTTAATGTAGTTTTTCTAAGAGTATCAGTTTTTAGTGTACCTATACCAAGAATTCCTTCGATAAATCTTTCATCATCTTGAGGAAAGGTTCCATAAAATGACAAACTATTTGAAGTGGTATCTAACCAAGATCCAGATGAACCAACATCAACCCTATCTCTGCCAAGTCGAAGTGCATAGCCGTATAATTTGTTTTTACTTATCTTTTTATCCATACCAATTGTAACACCTTTGCTACTAATATCTTTAGAGGATGATGTAGATGTATCACCAGTCTTACCAATACTTACACTACCCTCACTCCAAAAAGACCAATTATCAGATAATTTATTCAGAACCTCATTTGTTTTATTAGATACTGGGACAACTTTTGATAAAGATGCCATCATTGAATTTGAAAAGTTAAATTTAATATTTTGATTACTTAATTTATCGTTAGCTCTATGACGTCTTAACCAATACATTCGATTAAGAACTGGAGTTGTTGCATGTATAACAATTTGTTTTGCTGTTGCAGTTTGGGACTCGATTGAACTTAAAACATCCTTACCTTCATCACTTGTATTTGCTGGATCATCACAAGCACCATCAATTATGCTCCAATTACAGCTTAGGTTAAATTCATAAACTTTATCGTTTGCATTACCAATGAAAAACATTTTGCTTCCATCATTACTGAAGGCAACTTCTCTTCCTTCAGTATCATGAGAATTTATATTATAGGTACCTTCAAGGGATAAAGTAGAAACATCATAAGGTGTAGTTAATTTAAACTGAGAAATCAGATTGGATTCATCATCAATGGTATACATTTTAGTACCATCGTAATTAAAAGTAACTCCGTCGATATAACTTTGAAAAGAACTCATTTCTTCAGTATTAATATGAGTACGTGAGCTAAGATCAAATGCTGTATCTAGTGAATATTCATGAATGCGATCCTGCTCTAAAAGATGATTTCCTACACCAGCAACAAACATTCTGGTACCATCATTATTAAATGCAATTGAATTTGCTCTTATTTCTTGATCCCCGATTGGATATTCGCTATCAAATGTAGCTGTTGAAAGATCAAATGCAGTACTTAGTGACCAGTAATCTATTGTCCTTACACCGTCATGGTTAACAATAAACATTTTTGTTCCGTCGTTATTGAACACTGCTTGTGTTGGTACATGAGAGCCATTACCTCCACCTCTATGTACTACTTTAGAAGTATTTAAGGTTGCCGTTGAAATGTCATATGCGCTAGTTAATATATATTCGACAACTCCATCAGTTTTTACTCCACTATGTACAGTATACATTTTTGTACCATCATTATTAAATGTAAGTCCATAATAAGTGGCCGCAGTGATTGATTTACTTTGTACAAAGGTTGGCTCGGCTATTGCTTTAGTTAAAAAAAGTGAAAAAGAAAAAAGTAAAACTATAAAAACTGAACAAAGATTTTTTAACGCCATTAAATACTCTCAACATTATTTTTTACAATTTATGGATAATTTGTTTTAAATGTAAAGTTTTAATGACAACTGATATTGAACTTCTTTAATCTCCAATAATTATAGGGCCAAGGAGTTAAAAATCCTACTATAAGCATAATAGGTACCACCCACCATGTAAGTATCGCGCCACCCGTAAGTAGATAATCAGTAAAATTCATTGCAACTTCCATGCTGATCATAGAGATAAAACTCATTCCTAACGCTGTTTTTAAAGCATTAGAAAATTTAAAATTTTGTCGTAACAAAATTATAGTTTCTAAAATAATACTTGTTATCAATCCATTAATGATTGCGAGTATCATAATTCCTAGAACAGGAAATGGTATTTTTGTTATTTGAAAAAATAAAATTGTTCCAAAATCCCCAATTGCACAACCAAGTAAACACCAAGCGGTATTTTTAGCGCTTCTTCTCCAAGTATGTTTACAATTCCAATTAAATTTAATCGCTTCAGAACTCATTGTTAAAAAACTTTAGTCTAGATTAACTGCTGCAATCATGCCAGCTTGATAATGACCTGGAACATTGCATGCAATCTCTATATCAGCAGCATTTTCAAACTTCCAAATTATGATTCCTTTTTCTTTAGGAGCTAACAATACACTATTACTATGAGAATGACCCATAGATTTATCCATTGCAGCCATTTTATGCATTTGATCCTTGTCAATTTTATCACCTAATAATATTTCGTTCTCAACCATTTTTTCCATTTCTGGCTGATGTTTAAGATGCATCATTGCATTTGCTATATTAAATTCATGTACTAGTTCACCTAAATTACTAACTTCAAATTTGATTGTTTCACCTTTTTTAATATTAAATGAATTTGGCTCATAATAGTTGTCATACATTTTAACTTTAATTGTTCTTGATACATCTGATGATTTACCTTTAGATCCAATTTTCATATTTTTGTCAGCAAAAGATGCGGAACAGATTAGAAGAGCAAATATGAAATAAATAATTTTATTCATATCAACTAGTTATCAAAAATTTTAACCAATTAAGATGGTCAAAATTGACTTATATATTTAGCAGTTTTTAATTGAAGTAGATATGTTCTTAATTAGATCAAAATACAGAGTTTTTCCTTTAGTCAAAGTTGCACCTAGAGGATCTAAAACACCCATATTTATATTTGTATCATTTGCAATAGTCTTAACAATATCTGGATTAAACTGTGGCTCAGAAAGAACACATGTAACTTTTTCATGTTCTATTACTTCTCTTATTTCAGCAAGTTGTTCTGCACCAGGTAAAACATCTGTATTAACAGTCAACGCACCAATAATATTTACCTTAAATCTTTTCTCAAAATATTGGTATGCATCATGAAACACTACAACTTTAGCATCTTTGTTGACATCTGATTTAACTTCTTTAATCATTTGATCTAACTCTTTTAAAGCTTTCTTGGAATTTGCTTTATAGATTGAACTGTTTTCTTTATCTAATTTTGATAATTGGTTTGTAACCTTTTTAACAATAGTTTTTGCATTCATTGGATCTAGCCAGATGTGTGGATCAAACTCACCATGTCCGTGTCCATGATCGTCATGTCCGTGATCATCATGATCATCTTTTTTAGCTTTTTTATCATGATCGTGATCATCGTGGTCATCGTGATCTTCTTTTTTAGCTTTCTTATCATGATCGTCATGGTCGTCATGGTCATCTTTTTTCTTTTTTCCATGGCCGTGATCGTCATGGTCATCATGATCTCCAAATATATTTCTTTCTCTAAACTTCAATTTTTTAATTCCACTTTGGTTCATCAATTCAAATTTTACTGAGTTCTTTGATATAGACTCTAAAGGTTTTTCTAAAAATTCCTCAATTCCCTCTCCTACGTAAACAACCATATCTGCTTCTTGCAACATTTTTGCGTGAGATGGTTTTAGACTAAATCCATGTGGAGAATTATAACCATCAACTATTAAATCTGGTGTTCCAACTCCATCCATAATATAGCTTACAAGAGAATGTATTGGTTTTATTGATACAACTACCTTTATTTCAGCTTTTAAAGAAGAAAAGTAAAATAATATTGAAACTAGTGATAATATAAAAGGGATTTTTGATTTAATTCGCATAATTATAAATTTGTTATATTATAACAAAGCGTAATATTATAACAAATTATAATAGTCAACTATTAAATTTAAGATATGAAAGAAAATAATAACATTCTCGTCAAATTAGAAAATACTGGCGTACAAGTTGATAAAAAATGGCTTGTAAAAGGAGTTTCTTTTGAGATTCAAAGAGGAAAAATTGTAACTTTAATAGGTCCAAATGGTTCTGGAAAAACAACTACCGCTAAACTTGCTCTTGGGATTCATAAGAACATAGAGGGAAAAGTTCATAAATTTACAAATAAGATTGGTTACGTTCCACAAAAAATTTCAATTGATTGGACGTTACCTCTCCGCGTATCTGATTTTATGATTCTAACGGAAAATCTTACAACTAATGAAATCGATACTGCATTAGATCTAACTGGTGTCAAACACTTAAAAAATAACGATTTAAGAAATTTGTCTGGTGGAGAATTCCAAAGAGTTTTAATTGCAAGAGCAATAGCTAAAAAACCTGATCTTTTAGTTCTAGACGAGCCTGTTCAAGGAGTAGATTTTAAAGGAGAAATTGCCCTTTATGAATTAATTAAAAAAATTTCTGAAAAATTAGGTTGCGGTATATTATTAATTTCACATGACTTACACGTGGTAATGTCAGCTACAGACTTTGTTGTTTGTTTAAATGGTCATGTTTGTTGCTCAGGAACTCCACAAGCTGTTGCTAATGATAGTAAATATAAAGAGTTATTTGGTGATCGAGCTTCAACAATATTGTCAGTTTATGAACATGACCATGATCACACTCATTCTACAGATGGAACAATAGAAACTAAAAAATAAATGTTTGATGATTTTTTCATAAGAGCACTTGCTGCTGGTCTTGGTTTAGCGTTCGTTACAGGACCCCTAGGTTGTTTTGTGATTTGGAGAAGATTATCTTTTTTTGCAGGTACATTAGCCCACTCAGCATTGTTAGGCGTAACACTCGCTTTTTCTTTTGATATAAATATTTCTTTCTCTGTTTTATTAGTTTCATCTGCAATAGCTTTAATTCTATTACGGTTGCAGAAAACTACAAAACTGCCTGGTGATGCTTTGTTAGGGCTATTAGCACATTCATCTTTAGCAATTGGATTGGTAGTAATTGGATTTCTATCTTACATTCGTTTTGACATAATGGGTTTATTATTTGGTGATATACTAGCTGTTAATAAAAAAGATTTGTTAGTTATATGGTTTGGAGGAGCTATAATATTATTGATTCTTAAAATTATTTGGAAACCTTTGTTCGCATCAACTGTAAATTACGAGCTAGCAGAAGCAGAAGGAATGCAACCAGAAAAAGTAAATATTATTTTTACAATATTAATGGCTGCAATTATTGCTATATCAATCAAAATGGTTGGGATATTATTAATTACTGGCATGCTGATAATACCAGCTGCAATGGCAAGAAACTTAGCAAACAATCCTCAACAAATGGTAGTTTTATCTATTATAGGTGGCATCTTAGCTGTTCTTGTTGGGTTGTTTTCTTCAATGCAATTTAATTCAGCATCTGGCCCTTCAATTATTACAGCGGCATTATTTTTATTTATATTATCTTTTTTAAAAATAAGTAAGTTTAGACAATTGAAAAAATAATATGGACTTGGTAAAATAGAATATGACTCAAAAAATTGATTTCCTCTCAAAAAACCAACAAATAGTTTTAGAAATTATTGAAAAAGCTAAAGAACCTTTAAAAGCTTACTCAATTTTATTTAGTGTACAAAAAAAAGGAATTAAAGCACCCCCGCAAGTATATAGAGCGCTTGATAGATTAATTAAACTTGGAAAAATTCACAAAATTGAAAGTAAAAATGCTTTTGTAGCATGTAAAAACGATAGTTGTACAATATCTAACGCAACAGCATTTTCAATATGTGATAACTGTGAAATGGTTACAGAAATAAGTAATCCGAAACTTTCTAAATATTTAGCTAATTTTCAGGATGAGACTGGTATGAGATATAATAAATATAATTTAGAATTTTTTGGATTATGTAAAAAATGTAAAAAGTAAAACATGATATTTTTTACATTTAAAGTAATCGTAGCAGCATTAATAATAGCTTTTTCTAGTTGGTTATCTGGTATTTACCCAAAATTAGCAGGATTTATTATTGCATTACCAATCGTCTCATTAATAGCAATTTTATTTTCATACTACGAATACAAAGACGTAGATAAAACTGTAACTTTTACTAAGAGTATATTAATTGCGATTCCAGTAAGTTATTTGTTCTTTTTGCCTTTTTTCTTTTCAAAGGCTTTCGGTATGAATTTTTATTTAATTTATGGATCAGGAATACTGTTATTGGTAGTTGGCTATTTAATACATAAATATATTGTTTCTTTTATCTAGTATTCTTTAACGCAGTAATTAAATATTTCATATCTAAATTACAATCTTTATAACCTCTTTTTACTACATTTAAATATCTTTTTTACTTTTTAAATGATTTGCTAATCTTAAGGATAGTAACACTATTGTATATGTTGGGTGATTATGACCAGAAGTTGGGAATGTTGAGCTACCATTAATATAAAGATTATTCACAAAATGTACTTTTAAATTTTTATCAACAACAGAGTTATTCACATCAGTTCCCATGCATGTACCTCCAATCTGATGATTGCCATTAAATTTAAATTTGAACTTATTTATATCAAAAATTTTTTCATCAATAGCTAATCTTCCAATATCATTTTGAACCAAAAAATTACCAAGCGATATAAGTGATATTTTGTTTGATAATTTCATTTGCTCACTAGCTCTCCATGAAATTTTTGGCAAAGGTATACCTATTGGATCTAATTTGTCAGATAGTCTTACAGTATTATTTAAATCAGGTTCTTGTTCAGGATGTAGCCTAACCTTAAATTTATAAATTTCATTTTTTTTATCTTCCTCTAAAACAGTCTTAAAAAAATTAGGGGAAATGCAATATGCTTTCCTTAAAAATTTATTTATATTGGGATTATTATGTTTGCTATTTTGTACTCTGATATATACACCAGTATTAAGAATGTTTTTTTGCTCTCTAAAAACCGCATTTGGAGAAAGGTAAAGTCTTGGCAAACAGTCTATATAATAATCTCTTTTAATATTTAATTTTTCAAAATAATTGATTAATTTTTTATAATTTAAGAAACCCTCTGCAGCTCCCCTTCTTGCCGAATGATCCATATACTTTTTTCCGATCTGTAAATTCTTATTGAATAAATTAGGATTTTTTTTTTGAGACCACAAAAGTAATCTTGAATTTTCTATTCCACCACACGCCAATACAAAATATTTTGACTTTATTTCAAAAATTTTACGATCCTTTTTACATTTAATTGAGGTAACATTATTTTTTAAACCTCTAAACTCCATAAACATTGTTTGCAATGACAAACTTATATTTTTTGAATTTTTTATTTTTTCGTAATAATGTTCTTCAAATTTCAGATTTGATGCAAACCTGATGTGATATTGGTTTAACTCATTACTAAATTTTCTAATATAGAAGTCAGTATGATAGTTTTTAAGTCCCAATATTTTATTACATTCATTTTCGTACTCATGTAATTCAAAATGAGTCAAAGGCCACTTCTCTAACTCTTCTTTTTCAAATCTATTGCAGTAACCTCCCCATCTATAACTTGTTCCTCCAAAAGCCCTTGTTCTTCGTGAATTTAGACTTGGAAATTCACTATTATTTAAATATCCATTGAAATAACTTTCTTGTCCTTCGTTATATTTTCTACTACCAGCCTCTATTATCAAGGATTCAATATTATATTTATCTAGTTCTAGTGCTGTTGAAATCCCAGCAGGTCCACTTCCAATAATAATAACTGGAAAAGTTTTATTCTCTAATATCGAAAGATCACTTAAAATCATTTTGGCTCATTATCCATACTTTCTTATTTTTTTTTACAAATTTTAATGAGTATGATTTTACTTCTTTGAAAAATTTAATTGGATATAGTTTTAAAAAACTTATTAAAATAATTGAGAATTTAGATGCTTTTAGTAAATTTCTTCTATCTTTATTAAATATTTCTTTTTTTTTATACATAAGAAATTATGTTTCTATAAAAACTATAAGTATTTTGTTTCTTTTATCTAGTATTCTTTAACGCAGCAATTAAATATTTCATATCTAAATTACAATCTTTATAACCTCTTTTTACTACATTTAAATATCTTTCAGTTGGGTACCTAAATTCAGTTTTATCAACCATAGTATAGGTCATCATTTTTTTATTATAATAATTGATATAGATTTTTTTGTATAAAATTGGAAAATCCTCATAAAGATCTAATTTTTTTTCATCACTTTTTGAAATTTCAAAAATACCACCTGGAACAATTGAATTTTTTTTTCTTTCTATATCTGCGGCTCTATATTTGCTTCTAAAAGTTAGTTTAAAGTCCTTAAGGTTATATTTTTTTAAAAATATTGAATCTTTGCACCTTCTCTTCATTTGAAAGTGATTTAAATTACTTCCGTAAGCAAAATAAAGCATCAACTATTTTCTACTAGTTCAATATTTTTTTCTTTTACAAATTTGAGTATCTCTGAATTACACTTATCAATTTTTTTTTGCTCTGGTGATCTTAAAACAATTGATACTCCTAATTTTCCTGCTTTAAAAAAAGGATAACTGCCTATATCTACATCTTTATTATTATCTTGCACGTTTGATAAAGATTTTGCAATTTCACTTTCTACAGTTCTTAAGCTGAGTGTGTGACTTATAATTGGATCTCCACCAACAAGTTCGTTTGTTAGGCCTCCAATCATAGATTTAAGTATAGATGGCACGCCTGGTAAACAATAAACATTTTCAACATTAAAACCTGGTGCGCCACTACTCGGATTATAAATTAATTTTGCTGAAACAGGCATCCATGCCATTTTCTGTCTTCCTTCCGAAAATTCTCCTGGTTGATAATAATTTTCTAAAATCTTCATTGCTTCTTTGTGTGGTCCGTATTCAATATTAAAAGCTTTTGAAACAGATTGAGCAGTAATATCATCATGTGTTGGCCCAATACCACCAGATGTAAAGACATAATTAAATCTTTTTTTAAATTCATTTATCGTATCTATGATTGTTTTTTCTACATCAGGTATGATTGTTACCTCATTGACCTTAATACCAATAGTATTCAACCATAAGGATATAGTTTTAGTATTAATATCCTGGGTTCTGCCAGATAATATTTCATTACCTATTATTATAATTCCTGCAATTATTTCTTTTTTATTTGTCATTTACAAATATAAATAAATTTCAATGAAGTTTACCAATAGTTTAATTAAAGGCAAATTAATCAAAAGATATAAAAGATTTTTTGTTGATATAAAAGTAAAAAATGCAGTCATAACTGCTCATTGTCCAAATACTGGTTCAATGCAAGGACTACTAGATAAAGGTAACCAAGTTTGGTTAACGAAAAATGATGATCCAAATCGTAAACTAAAGTTCACATTAGAAGTTATAAAAGTTAAAAATAATTTAGTTGGAGTGAATACTCATAAAGCGAATAAAATTGTAAAACATGCACTTGAAAATAAATTAATGGAAGAGTTTAAAAATATAAAAAGTATAAGACCAGAATTCAAATATTCAAAGGATACAAGGTTTGATTTCTTGTGTGATAGAAACCTAATCGAAGTCAAAAATGTTACTTTGAATCGTGAAAGTGAAATAAGCGAATTTCCAGATGCGATAACAAGTAGAGGATCAAAACATCTACTTAATCTTAAAGAATCAATCAAAAAAGGCTATAAACCTTACGTCTTATTTTTAACTCAAATTCAAGGTATAAAAAAATTTAAAATCGCTAAGGATATAGATGAAAAATATTATAAAAATTATCTTTTAGCTAAAAAACATGGTGTTAATTTTATCGCTTACAGATGTAATATTAGCGATAAAGAAATTAAGATAGAAAAGAAAATTAAAATTATTGATGAGTAATTATTCTGAGAAATTTGAATCAATGAGGATTGCAGGAAAACTTGCATCTAATACATTGGATATGATCACAGATCATATTAAGCCAGGAATAAGTACTGATAAAATTGATAATTTGTGTTTTGAGTATATTCGAGACAATGGAGGACACTCTGCGCCTTTGTTTTATAGAGGATATAAAAAATCAGTTTGTACATCTTTAAATCATGTTATTTGTCATGGAATTCCATCAGATAGAACTCTTGTTGAAGGTGATATATTAAATATTGACGTCACAGCAATCGTAAATAATTTTTATGGAGATACAAGTCGAATGTTTGTGGTGCCAGATATTTCTGTTAAAGCAAAAAACTTAATTGATGCAACTTATGAGTCGTTAATAAATTCAATTAAAATTCTAAAACCTGGAGTAAGACTTGGAGACATCGGACACGAAATACAAACTTACGTAGAAGAAAAAGGATTTAGTGTTGTTAGAGATTTTTGTGGTCATGGTATTAGCAATGTATTTCATGAACCGCCTAACGTTCTACATTATGGTAATAAAAATACTGGTAAAGAGTTGGTCCCTGGAATGACTTTTACAATAGAACCAATGATAAATGCAGGTAAATTTGAGTCTAAGTTGTTAAATGATGGATGGACAGCAGTAACAAAAGATAAATCACTTTCTGCACAGTTTGAACATACAGTTGGAATAACAGAAAATGGTTATGAAATTTTTACAGAATCTGATAAAGGTTATACAAAGCCCCCGTACTAATGATATCTCGTTATTCAAGAAAAGAATTGGTTAAAATTTGGTCAGAAGAAAATAAATATAAAATTTGGCTAGATATAGAAATTGCTGCAGCTCAGGCAATGGAAAAGTATAAGATTATTCCAAAGGGTGTATCTAAAATTGTACAAAAAAAAGGTAAAATTAAAGTTAAAAGAATTCACGATATTGAAAAAAAAGTTAAGCACGATGTAATTGCTTTTTTAACATCAATCACAGAACAAGCAGGGATAAAGGCAAGATATTTGCACCAAGGCATGACTTCGTCAGATGTGTTAGATACAAGTTTTAATATTCAATTAGTACAATCAGGAAATATTCTTCTTAAAGACATTGATAAAATACTTTCAGTTTTAAAAAGAAAAGCAAAAAAATATAAGTTCACTCCATGCATTGGTAGAAGTCATGGAATTCATGCTGAACCTATAACATTTGGTTTAAAGCTTGCATCTTATTATGCTGAATTTAAAAGAAACAAAAAAAGACTTGAAAATGCAATTAATGAAATATCAACTTGTGCAATATCTGGAGCTGTTGGCACATATGCTAATATTGATCCTAGAATTGAATTACATGTCGCAAAAAAACTAAAGCTAAAACCTGAAACAATTTCTACACAAATAATTCCAAGAGATAGACATGCTTACTATTTTTCAGTCCTAGGAATAATTGCTGGATCAATTGAAAGAGTATCTACTGAGATCAGACATTTGCAAAGAAGTGAGGTTTATGAATTACAGGAATACTTTTCTAAAGATCAAAAAGGATCTTCAGCGATGCCTCATAAAAAAAATCCTATTCTAAGTGAAAATTTAACAGGATTAGCAAGAATGGTTAGAAGTTACGTGTTCCCCGCATTAGAGAATATTGCTCTATGGCATGAAAGAGATATTTCTCATTCAAGCGTTGAAAGAAATATAGGGCCGGATGCGAATATTACTTTAGATTTTGCGCTAGTAAGACTTGGAAACATCTTGGATCAAATGATTGTTTATCCAAAAAAAATGTTGAAAAATCTTAATTTGACAAATGGAGTAGTATTTTCACAAGAGGTAATGCTTAAACTTACCCAAAAAGGCATAAGTAGAGAATTAGCTTATAGAAAAGTTCAAAAAAATGCCAAAACAAGTATTGAGAAGGATATTAATTTATTAGATTTACTGATTTCAGATAAAGAGATTTCAAAACTAATCTCTAAAAAAGAATTGAAGCAAATTTTTGTTTATAAAAAACATTTTAAAAATATTAATCGTATTTTTAAAAGAGTATTTGGTTAATGTTTTGTTCTATACTTATATCTAATTACAACAAAGAAAAGTATCTAAAAGACTGTTTGTCTTCTTGCTTAAACCAAGATTATAATGATTTCGAAATTTTAATTGGAGATAATGGTTCACAAGATAAGTCCATTGAAATAATAAATTCTTTCGAAAATATTAAGCTATTTAATATAGAAAGAAAATTTCCAACTGCTGAATTAAATCAAATCAATATTATAAAAAGTCTATTTCAGTCATCAAAAGGAGAAATAATTCTATTATTAGACTCGGATGATTGTTTTGAAAAAGATAAACTTAAAAAAATATCTAAAGTTTTTGATGAGGATAAATCAAAAGAATGTTTGTGTGATTTGCCACAAATATTAAACGACAATAAACCTTTAAAAAGATTTAATTATGCAAAAAATATAAATTTTAAAGAAAGATGGCCTACTATTTTTCCTACTAGCACAATTTCGATGAGAAGAGATAGCTTTTCAAATTTTATTAATGAAGAATTTGAAAAAGAATACTCTGAGCTTGCTATTGATTTTAGATTAGTTACTTATTTTTTTAATTTTAAACAAAACTTATCAATTACTGATCAAATACTTACAAGATATTTAAGCAATAGCGATGGGAATGAGAATAATTATAAAAAATACACTCCTAGGTGGTGGAAAAGACGAAGTCAATCTTTTGATTTTTTAATAGAAATTTTAAAGAAAAAAAATATAGATCATGATAAAACAATAGATTACAGAGTAACTAGATTCTTAAATAAAATATTTTAACCAATGAAAAAAGGCAAAAAACTATACGAGGGTAAAGCAAAAATAGTTTATGCAAGTAGCGAAAAAAATTTAGTTATTCAGCATTTCAAAGATGATGCTACAGCTTTCAATAATAAAAAAAAATCAGTTATTGATGGCAAAGGAATTTTAAATAATAGAATATCAGAACATATTCTTACATATTTATCACAAGTAGGAATTAAAAATCATTTAGTAAAAAGATTGAATATGAGGGAGCAGCTTATTAAGCGTGTAGAAATTATACCTATTGAGTTTGTTGTTCGTAACATTGCCACTGGATCTCTTACAAATAGACTTGGTATTGAGGAAGGTGCTGTTTTAGACTCTACATTAATTGAGTATTGTTTAAAAGATGACAAGCTAGGCGATCCTCTTATTTCTAAGGAACATATTTATACTTTTAAATGGGCAACTAGAAGAGAAATAGAGAAGATTGATAGACAACTATTAAGAATTAATGACTTCTTAGTAGGTCTGTTTAGGGGAATAGGTATTAAACTGGTGGATTTCAAAGTTGAGTTTGGAAGATACAAAAATAATAGTAAAAATGAAATTCTATTAGCTGATGAAATAAGTCCTGATACTTGTAGGTTGTGGGACATGAATACTGAAAAAAAACTTGATAAGGATAGGTTTAGAAAAAATTTAGGTAATCTTATACAAGCTTATCAAGAGGTCGCGAAAAGACTAGGAATTTTACATGAACAATCTAATGTTAGACCACTAAGATTTCCAAAACCAAAGGCTGTAAAAATAAAAAATAAATGAAAATAAAAGTAATAGTAACACTTAAAAATGGTGTTTTAGATCCACAAGGTAAAGCGATACAGCAAACATTAAATGGGATGGGATTTTCCTCTGTAAATGAAGTTAGACAGGGTAAATTCTTCGAGGTTGATGTTAATGAAAAGGATGAAGCTAAAGCAAAAATCAAAGTTGAAGACATGTGTAAAAAACTTTTAGCAAATCTGGTAATTGAAAATTTTGAAATTTTATAATCAATAATGAATTCATCTGTAATTATTTTTCCTGGCTCAAATTGTGATAGAGACATGGATGTAGCGCTAAAAAAATTTGGCTTCAAAAACGAAATGGTATGGCACGATGACGAACAACTTCCTAAATCAGACTTAATTGTTCTGCCAGGAGGATTTTCATACGGTGATTATCTTAGATGTGGAAGTATAGCTGGTAAAAGTAAAATTATTAAATCTGTAATAGATTTTGCGAAAAAAGGTGGATTAGTTCTTGGTATTTGTAATGGTTTTCAAATATTAACAGAGACTGGTCTCCTGCCTGGTGTTCTCCAACAAAATAAAAATATTGAATTTATATGCAAAAATGTGTTCGTAAAAGTTAACAACAAAAATAATAAATATTTTAATAGTATAGATAAAGATGTTTTAGAACTCCATATTGCTCACAATGAGGGTAATTATTTCTGTTCTGGTGATGAGCTTAAAATGCTTGAAGATAATAATCTTATTGCAATTTCTTATTGTAATAAAAAAGGTGAAGTAAATGAGAACTCAAATCCTAACGGAGCATTACAAAATATTGCTGGTATTTTTAATAAAGAAAAAAATATTTTAGGTATGATGCCTCATCCAGAAAGGATGATTGATAAATTTCTTTCAGGTGAAGATGGATCTATTTTTTTTACAAATTTATTAAATAATCTTAAATGACAAAAGTAAACGAACAAGTAGCTATAGATCATGGATTAAAAAAAGATGAGTTTAAAAAAATTTGTGATCTTATGAAAAGAACACCAAATCTAACTGAACTCGGAATTTTTTCAGCTATGTGGAATGAACATTGTTCTTATAAATCTTCAAGAAAACATTTAAAAAATCTCCACACACAAGGCAAAAGAGTAATACAGGGACCAGGTGAAAATGCTGGTGTTATCGATGTTGATGATGAAGATGCTATTGTTTTTAAAATTGAAAGTCACAATCACCCCTCATTTATAGAACCATATCAAGGTGCTGCAACTGGTGTGGGTGGTATAATGAGAGATGTTTTTACAATGGGTGCAAGACCTATAGCTAATTTAAATTCAATACATTTTGGATCAACTCAACACAAAAAAACTAAAAATTTGTTAAGAGGAGTTGTCAAAGGAATTGGTGGTTATGGAAATTGCATTGGAGTACCAACAATTGGTGGTCAAACCTGTTTCGACGAGTCTTATAATGGAAATATTTTAGTAAATGCAATGACCCTTGGTTTAGTTAATAAGAAAAAAATTTTTTACTCAAAAGCAGCTGGTATTGGTAAACCTGTAATTTACGTAGGATCAAAAACTGGGAGAGATGGAATACATGGTGCTAGCATGGCCTCAGCAGTATTTGACGATAAAATTGAGGAAAAAAAACCAACTGTTCAAGTTGGAGATCCGTTTACAGAAAAACTTTTACTAGAGGCATGTTTAGAATTAATGGCTGACGACTCTATTATATCAATTCAAGATATGGGTGCAGCTGGATTAACTTCATCAAGTGTTGAAATGGCTTCAAAAGGTAAACTGGGAATAGAACTAGACTTAACCAAAGTTCCATGTAGGGAAGAAAAAATGACACCATATGAAATTATGCTATCTGAGAGTCAAGAAAGAATGCTTATTGTGCTTGAGAATGGAAAAGAGGAAAACGCGAAAAAAATATTTGATAAATGGGATTTGGATTTTGCTGTAATTGGAAAAACAACAACCTCAAAAAAAATTGAACTTTATTTCGATAGTAAAAAAGTTGCAGATATTCCAATTGATTTTTTAGCTGAAGATGCTCCAGAATATGATCGTAAGTGGAAAAAAACAAAACTTCCTCAAAAAATAAAATTTAAAAAAGAGAATTTTAAATCTCTTAAGATAAATAATTGTTTAATAAAATTACTTTCAAATCCAAATATTTGTGAAAAAAAATGGATATGGAACCAGTACGATCACACAGTCATGGGAGACACCATACAAAAACCTGGTGGGGATGCTGGTGTTGTAAGAATTCATGGAACTAAGAAAGCAGTTGCTGCAAGTGTGGATTCTTCAGCGACATATTGTTTTGCCCATCCTCTAACTGGAGGAAAACAAGTGGTATGTGAAAGTTGGAGAAATCTAATTTCAGTGGGTGCTGAGCCAATTGCAATAACTAATTGCTTAAATTTTGGAAATCCTGAGAAAGAAAAAAATATGGGTGAGTTTGTTGAATGTGTTCAGGGCATATCTGAAGCATGTAAATATTTAGATTTCCCAGTCGTTTCTGGAAATGTTTCTTTTTATAATGAAACAAAAGATAAAGGTATTAAACCCACCCCATCAATTGGTGGAGTTGGATTATTAAAAAATTACAAAAATATGTTAACTATGGATCTAAAAAACGAGGGTAATGTAATACTTGTTATTGGTAAAACCGAAGGTCATCTAGACCAAAGTGTATTTGCAAGAAACGTTCTAAATGAAAAGAAAGGTCCTCCACCAGAAATTAATCTTTTTAATGAAAAAAATAACGGTTCTACAGTTATGAAATTAATGAAAGAAAAACTTATACTATCTTGTAGAGATGTATCCCTCGGTGGAATTCTTGTAACTGTTGCAAAAATGTGTATCAAAGGAAAAAAGGGAGTTAAATTAAACAAATTGAAAAGCTTAATAAATAAATTTGAGTTTTTTTTCAGCGAGGATCAAGGAAGATACATAATTGAAGTTTCTAAGAAAAACTTTAAAAAGGTTGAAAATATCCTAAAAGAGAACTCAGTACACTTTGATAATTTAGGGGAAGTTCAAAAAGATAATTATATTTATATAGATAATGGAAAGATATCAGTTGACGAATTATCTAAACATAATAAAAATTGGCTGATGGAGTACATGGTGCAATAATGGCAATGAATGTAAAAGAATTGGAAGCTCTTATTAAAGAGGCCTTTCCTGATGCAACTGTTGAAATTCAAGACTTAGCAGGTGATGAAAATCATTATTCTGCGACAGTAATCTCATCACAATTTGTAGGAAAAAGTAAAATAGAACAGCATAAAATGGTATATAGTTCGCTAAAGGGCAAAATGGGAAATCAGTTACATGCACTTGCCTTGAAAACGAAGGAGAAAAATGGATCAACAAATTAAAGAAACAATTAGTAAAGAGATTAAAGGAAATGATGTATGCCTATTTATGAAAGGTTCGCCTGATGCACCTCAGTGTGGTTTTTCTTTAGCAGTGGCTAATATATTAAAAGTTTTAGAAGTAAATTTTAAAAGTGTAGATGTTTTGCAAAACCAAGATATACGGCAAGGTATTAAAGATTATAGTGAGTGGCCAACTATACCACAATTATACATCAAAAATGAATTTATTGGTGGATGTGATATCATTAAAGAAATGTTTGAAAATGGCGAATTGAAAAAAGTTTTAAAGGATAAAAATATACCTCATAAATCATGAAGCAATTCATTTATAAAACTTTAATAGCAGTTGTTGCTATAGTTTTAGTTTATGAATTAACGATTGCAAAACAGATTAAGGAATTTACATCTCAAAGTGAAGTTCTTATGACAAAAGAAGGTCGCAAGGATGGGGTAAACAAAATTAGAGAAGAATTAAAAAAAGCTGTAAAAAAAGAACGTTATCTATCTAAAGAAGATGCCAAATTAATAAATCAATTTATTCAAAAAATAAAAAAAGAAATAAAAGAAAGTTCAGATTAATTACAATACCAAAGACTTCCAGCACTTACAGCCCTTACGTCAAACAAATATTTAAATGTTTCATTCTTAACAAGTTGACAGTCTTTTGGATTTGAACGTTTTATATTTCTGACATTTTTAATTACGTAATATGGTTTCTCTATTGCTGAGTCTAGTTCGCTATATGATTTAAAACAAGTAAAGCCATGACTTTGTAAAAAAACATCTGCATATTGACCACCATAAATACAATTATTTTTTTTAAATTCTTTATTTTTATAATCTTTTTTAATTTGATTACTTAATACTTTATTGCTTATACCCCAATAATCTACTTCAAAATTTTTATTTATATCGTATAATTTCGCAAAAGAATTCATCCAGGTATACTGATAAGGGTTTATAGAAATATTTTCAGCTATAAAAAATATTGAGGTTAAAATTCCGAATATTACAAATATTTTTTTATTATAAATATAAATACAGCTTAAGCTTATTATAAATATTAGGGGAATTAAAAACATGATATGTCTTAACTCGTCATAAATAGCGACCCTCAAAACAATAAAAATTGCTAATATAGAAATTGAAGTTATCAAAAGAGATATAATGATAAAATTTGCAAACATATTTTTAGATAATTTCTTTTCGGAAAATGGGTATAAAGCTAACCCAAATAATACGATTATTGGTAGTTTAAAAAAAAACCAAATAAAATAGTAACTTGCGGGTAGGTTTAAAGCTTTCATACATTTACCCAAAGTTGTTGTGCAAATATCCTGTTGGTACTTTCCCATCCATGTAACTGAATTAATTATTTCAAGTGGATTATGCCAGAAAATAGGATTCAAGATATAAGTTAAAAGTAATATTGAAGTAAAGAATATTAATAAATTTTTTCTTTGTTTAATAATTATTGGAAAAAGATTTTGTTTATGTGTTTCGGAGAATACAATCAAAAATATTAAATACTGCAATAAAACCAGAAGACCAAGCGTTCTTATAGAAATCAAAAATGCCGTGAATAAAGATAAAATAAGAAGTGATTTTAGTGAAACGTGATTATTATTTTTAAAATCTTTAATTAATTGAATTATATAATAAGTACAAATTACCCAAACAGATAAAAATGGTATGTCTTTAGGGTTGAATAACGAATGTCCAAATAAATAAGGAAATAGAAAATAAATCCCTGTAGAAATAATTGCAAAATTATCGTCATTATTTATTGTTTTAAAAATTTTAAACAGAAAAACCCCCGATATAAAAAAAATAAAAAAAACTGCAATATGTTTTGAAATTAATAATCCACCGTATTCATTTATTTGAAAAATTTTTTCTACAAAACCAGAAAATAAATATTGTATTGGTTGGCTTATGTAATGGAAGCCAATGCCGTGATATCTGTCTTTAAATTTTAAAAAACTGGCATATTCGCCAGTATTAAAAAAATCTTTTATTGCCTGAAGATTATAAGACCAATTTTGTTGTTCATGGAATTCATCATGGGATATTCCTGTGTTTAATGAAAGATAAGTACCTATTATTAAATAGGTTAATACTAAAAAAACTGAAATTTTTTTAAAAGATAATTTCAACTACCTTGAATAATATTCTATTACTAGGTTTGGTTCCATAACTACCGGATAAGGAACTTCTTCAAATTTAGGAACTCTAACAAATTTTACTTTTTTATTTTTCTCATCAACTTGCAAGTATTCAGGTACTTCCCTTTCTTTGTTGGCAAGCGCTACATCTATTAATGCTAGTTGTTTAGATTTATCTCTGACTTCTATAGTATCCTCCTCCCTAACTTGATAACTTGAAATATTCACCTTTTTTCCATTTACTTTGAGGTGACCATGATTGATGAGTTGTCTTGCTGAAAATATTGTAGTAGCTAATTTTGCTCTGTAGACAATTGCATCCAATCTTCTTTCGAGTAAACCAATTAGATTCTCTGCGCTGTCACCTTTTTTCATAAGAGCTTTTTTATAAACATTTCTAAACTGTCTTTCATTCATGTTGCCATAATAACACTTTAGTTTTTGTTTTGCTTGTAATTGAACACCAAAATCAGATGGTTTTGCGGATTTAGTTTGTCCGTGTTGTCCAGGAGGATAACCCCTAGTATTGAAAGGACTCTTGGGTCTGCCCCAGAGATTGACCTTTAATCTTCTGTCAACTTTATGTTTTGAGTTTAATCTTTTTGTCATTTAATAAATGGGTTTATAAACTTACTCGTCATTTTGTCAATCGACCTTTTTTAGCTAAACTTGCAAATACACTAGATAAAATACGTGTTTCTTTTTGAGAAAGATCCATTTTATAAAATAAACTTAAAAGATTTTGCATCATTTTTGGTTTTTTTTCTTTTGGTTTAAAAAAATCTATTTCATCTAGGTGCTTTATGCACAGATCAACCATTGATCTAATTTCTTTTTTGGATGCAGATTTAATTTTTTTTGATTTACTATATTTCTGATTTTTTTTTGTTAATAACTGAAAAAGATACTGAGCAACTATAATAAGACTATGAGATAAATTTAATGATTTAAATTTAGAGTTACACGGAATTTTAAGTACATAATTTGAATAACTAATATCATTATTGGATAAACCAGAAGCTTCAGAGCCAAATAAAAATGCAACCCTTTTGTTAAAATCTACTTTATTCAAATCATCTAAATTAATATGTTTAATATTTTTATTTCTAAACCTTGATGTTGTTGAAATTAAAAAATCAATATTGCTTAGAACAGGTTTAAAATTATCATGAATTTGTGCTTTTTTAATTATCTCTTTCGCTCCTACAGATGTTGCAAAAATTTTATCATTCGGGAAAGAAGGCTTAGGGTTTATCACGACTAAGTTTGAAAAATTAAAATTTTTCATTGCTCTAGCACAAGCGCCAATATTTTCTGATAACTGGGGTTTATTTAACACGAAGGTGATATTTTTAAACATTAAAGACTTGCAGGTGCTTTATCTTTAAAAAGCTTATAATCCAAACTATCAATTAAAGCTTTAAAGGACGCGTCTATAATGTTTGCTGAAACGCCGATTGTAAACCAATTTTTTCCATGAGAATCAGTACTCTCTATAGATACTCTTGTGACAGCTTCGGTACCTGTATTTAAAATTCTTACTTTGTAATCTACAAGTTTTAAATCTTTAAGATATTCAGAATACTTTCCAATTTTATCAACATTTTCCCTTATTGCATTATCTAAGGCATGAACAGGTCCGTTACCTTCTCCCTCGCAAACTATCTTTTCACCATCAACTTCGAGTTTCGCTTTAGCTCTAGAAATAATATTTTCTTTTTCATCTTTTGTAACCGAAACGTCGTATTCTTTAATTGAAATATATCTTGGTATCTCCCCCATCACTCTTCTTGCTAATAATTCAAAGGATGCATCTGCTCCATCATAACTGTAACCTATAAATTCTCTATCTTTAACTTCCTCTAGAAGTTTTTTAATTTTTACATCATTTTCCTCTATTTCAATCCCTATCGTTTTAAGTCTTGATAAAATATTTGATCTTCCCGATTGATCCGAAACTACTATATTTCTAGTATTACCAACTTCTGTAGGATCAATATGTTCATACGTTTTTGGATCCTTTTGTACGGCTGAAACATGTAGGCCACCTTTATGTGAGAATGCAGCTGCTCCAACATAAGGTAAATGTTTATTTGGTTTTCGATTTAGTATTTCATCAAGTAATCTAGAACATTGAGTTATATTTTTAATATTTCTTTCTTTAATATTAATTTCATATTTATCTCTAAACTCTTTTTTTAGATGAAATGTAGGTATCAATGACATTAAATTTGCGTTACCACATCTTTCACCTAAACCATTAATGGTGCCCTGAACTTGTCTTACTCCAGACATTACTGCTGCTATTGAATTTGCAACGGCATTTCCAGTATCGTTGTGTGCATGAATACCTAAGTTTTTCCCAGGAATATGTTTAGATACCTCTTTAACAATTTCAGTAACCTCATGAGGTAATGTTCCACCATTTGTATCACATAGAACAATCCATTTAGCTCCATTATCATAGGCTGCTTTAATACATTCTAAGGCATATTTTGGATTTGATTTATAGCCATCAAAAAAATGTTCAGCGTCAAACATGAATTCTTTATTATTTTTAACAAAGTGTTTTGTTGTCTCGCCAATATTTTCAAGGTTTTCCTCTTTTGAAATTCCAAGTGCTACATCAACATGAAAATCCCAAGCTTTTCCAACAAGACAAACTGAACTCGTGTTTGAATTTAAAATAGCTGATAATCCAGGATCATTTTCAGCACTTCTACCTGTCTTTTTCGTCATCCCAAATGCAGTAAAATTTGAGTTCTTGAGTTTAAGTTTTTTTTGAAAAAATTCTGTATCTATTGGATTTGCTCCTGGCCATCCACCTTCTATATAGTCTACACCCAAGTTATCTAGTGCATGTGCAATTTTGGTTTTTTCATCAAGAGAAAAATGTACACCCTGAGTTTGGGCCCCATCTCTTAACGTTGTATCAAATATGTATAGTCTTTCTTTGCTCATTTAATTTTCCAGGTTGTTTTACCATCTTTATCTTCAATTAAAATACCTTTGTCTAATAACTCATTTCTAATTTTATCAGCTAATTCGTAATCTTTTTTATCTCTTGCTTTGTTTCTATCATCAATTTTCTTCAAAATATCTTTTTCAGAAAGTTTAAGATTTTGTTTTTTAAAATTATCCCACTCTTCTTTTGACTGATCTAAAAGGCCAATAAATTTACATGCAGTTGTAAATATTTCTTTCTCTTCTTGCTTTCCTTCTTTAGCTTTATCATAAAGTTTATGAAGAACAGCAATAAAGCCTGGTGTATTTAAGTCATCATATAAAGGATTTAAATCATCATCTTGAATTAAAATTTTTTTATTTACTGGCACATAGCAATTGTACCATTTATCTAAAGTTCTCAGACATTCATCCATTAGTTTTTCATTCCAGTCTAATGGTTGGCTATAATGAGCACTCATTAAAGCTAATCTTAAAACCTGACCATTATATTTTTTTTTAAAATCGCTTATTTTCAAAATATTTCCCTGTGACTTTGCCATTTTCTCTTTTGACATTGTGATAAAATTATTATGAACCCAATAATTTGCAAATTTTTCTGTTTTATTTGCACAGACTGATTGTGCAATTTCATTTTCATGATGAGGAAATATTAGGTCCCTTCCACCTCCATGAATATCGAAAGTATTACCTAGATATTTTTTTGACATAACAGAACATTCTAAATGCCAGCCCGGTCTACCCTTACCCCAGGGAGAGTCCCATGATGGTTCATCATCATTTGAGGGTTTCCATAAAACAAAATCCTCTGGATTTTCTTTTTTATCAGATAATTCTACTCTTGATCCTGCAATTAAATCATCAAGATTTTTATTTGAAAGTTTTCCATAATCTCTAAAATTTTTAACTTTAAAATAAACGTGTTTTTTATTTTCATATGCAAATTTATTTTTCAATAATTCCTGGATCATGTTTACCATTAATTCAATATTTTCTGTTGCTTTAGGTTCATGAGTAGGAATTTCACAATTTAAATACTTACAATCATCATGGAATTTTTCAGTAATACTTGATGTTAACTCAGATATTGAAATATTTTTTTCTTTTGATGATTGAATAATTTTGTCGTCAATATCTGTAATATTTCTTACATATATTACAGATTTATTTCCATATTTACATTTTAGAACTTTAAATAGTAAATCAAAGACGACCAAAGGTCTGGCATTTCCAATGTGTGGATCATCATAAACAGTTGGCCCACAAACATACATACCAACTTTTTTTTGATCCATTGGGATAAATTTCTCTTTTTTATTTCCTAAACTATTAGATAAAAAAATATCCTTATTCATTTAGTTCCAATTTCTAAATCCACTTGTAAGTGGAAATCTTCTGTCTCTACCAAAAGCTTTCGATGTTACTTTTGGCCCAGGTGCAGATTGAAATCTTTTATATTCGGATCTAGCTAGTAAGTGTGCTGTCTTCTCTACAATTTCTCTTTCAAAACCTTTTGATACAATCTTTTCAACTGAAATTTCTTTTTCCACAAGACCTTTTAATATCTCATCCAAAATTTCATATTCTGGTAAACTATCTGTATCTTTTTGGTTCTCTCTTAATTCAGCAGTTGGTGCTTTTGTAATAATATTTTCTGGAATAACTCTTCCTTTGGGTCCTTTAAATAATTCAGAAAAATTTTCATTTCTCCACCTGCATAATTTAAAAACATCTGTTTTCCATACATCTTTGATTGGAGCGAAACCACCACACATATCACCATATAAAGTTGAATATCCAACGGCATATTCTGATTTATTACCAGTTGCTAATACCATATAACCATAACGGTTTGATAATGCCATAAGTAACAAACCTCTTAGTCTTGACTGAATATTTTCTTCTGTAATGCCTGGTGAAAAACTTTTTCCGTTAAATTTCCCTAAAGTTTTATCAACTATTTTCATAGCTTCATTAATTTCTAAATTTGAAAAATTAATTTTTAAAAGATTTGCGGTATCTTTAGCGTCATTTAAACTATCTTGCCCTGTGAAGTTACTTGGAAGCATAATTGATTGAACCATACTTGATCCAAATGCATCTGTTGCAATTGCTGCGACAAGAGCAGAGTCAATTCCACCTGACAAACCTAGAACAACTCCAGGAAATTTATTATTATTTACATAATCTCTTAGTCCAAGAACTAAGGCTTTATATAATCTTTCAGTTTCTGATGAGCTTTTATTAATATTTCCATTACCTATCCATTTTCCGTTTTGTTTTTTAAAATCTATAATTGAAATCTCCTCTTTAAATTCTGATGAACAAAAAAACTTATTTCCGTCGTGATTTAAAGCAAAAGATGTACCATCAAATATCAGTTCGTCTTGTCCCCCTGTTCTATTTAGATAAATAAGTGGAAGTTTAGTCTCTTTAACTCTTGATAACGCTATGTGATTTCTCTCAGAACTTTTTGAAATCGTAAAAGGTGATGCATTTATTGCAATAATTATCTCTGCTCCAGATTTAGATAATTTATCTAAAACTGTTTTTTCCCAAATATCTTCACAAATTGGCAATCCAAAATTAATATCTTTTATTTTTACACAATCTTCCAATTCACCTTTAGTAAATATTCTTTGTTCGTCAAAAACACCAGTATTAGGAAGTTCATATTTATCTTTGATAACCTCTATTTTTCCATTTTGCACAACATACACTGAATTTTTAATTACTGTATTATCTCTTCTTGGTGCACCAAATATTATTGCTGATTTTTTATCTTTTGTATTTTCGACAAGTCTTTTTATCTCAATTTCTACTAAATTTAAAAAATCCTCTCTCAAAACTAAATCATCTATTGGATATCCAGAAATATAAAGCTCTGGGGCCACCAATAAATCAACATCTACGTCTAAATTAGATCTAATTTTTATTAATTTATCAACATTCCCCGAAACATCTCCAACTAGAGGGTTTAATTGAGCCAGTGCAATTTTGATTTTTTCATTCATATTAAAAATATAGTCAATTTTTTTTTATATTGTATCGATTTAAAAGTTATACTTAATAAGCTCATTTGTTTATATAAGCTATTAAGAAGCTGCTTTAATAATATTTTTAGCGTAATTAGAGTTTTTCTTAATTTCATCAGAAATTAAAAATGCAAGTTCAATAGACTGGTCTGCATTTAATCTTGGATCACAATGCGTGTGGTATCTACTTGATAAATCTTGATCAGAAATATTTTTTGCACCGCCAGTACATTCTGTCACATTCTGACCTGTCATTTCTATATGAAGTCCTCCTGCATATGTTCCCTCACTTTGATGTACTTGGAATACATTTTTAACTTCATTTAAAACATTGTTAAATGGTCTAGTTTTAAAACCAGTTGTAGATACTAATGTATTACCATGCATAGGGTCACAAGACCAAATTACATTTAAACCTTCTTTTTTAATTCCTCTGATAAATTTAGGTAGAAACTTATCTACTTTATCATGTCCAAATCTAGATATTAAAGTGATTTTACCCTTTTCGTTATTTGGATTAATGAGCTCACAAATTTTTGCTATTTCATCTGCTTTTGAAGTAGGACCACATTTAATTCCTATTGGATTCTCAATACCTCTGCAAAATTCGACATGGCCTCCATCAATTTGTCTAGTTCTATCTCCAATCCATACAAAGTGAGCAGAAGTATCATGGTACTGCCCTGATGTTGAGTCTACTCTAGTCATGGCTTCCTCAAATGGTAGCAATAAAGCTTCGTGTGAAGTCCAAAAGTTTACAGTTTTTAATCTTCTATTAAATTCTGCATTAATACCACAAGCATCCATGAATGCTAAAGCATCAGCTATTTTGTCTTCTAGCTCTTTAAATTTTTTAGCTTGAGGACTTTTTTTAATATAACCAAGATTCCATAAATGAACTTTTTTTAAATCAGCAAAACCACCATGACAGAAAGCTCTAATTAAATTTAGTGTTGATGCTGATTGCGAATAAGCTTTAAATAATCTTTTTGGATCAGGTCTTCTTGCTTTTTCGGTAAATTCTATAGCGTTTATATTGTCTCCAAGATAGCTTGGTAATTCTTTATCACCTTGTTTTTCTGTTGGCGCACTTCTTGGTTTCGAGAATTGACCAGCAATTCTTCCTAATTTTACAACTGGTAATGATGCAGAGTATGTTAAGACAAGAGACATTTGTAAAAAGACTTTAAAATAGTCTCTTATGTTATCTGGATTAAACTCAGCAAAACTTTCTGCGCAATCTCCACCTTGAAGTAAAAAAGCTTTACCATCTACAACTTCGGCAAGCTGTTTCTTCAGGTGTGTTGTTTCTCCTGCAAATACTAAAGGAGGAAAAGACTTTAGTTTATTTAAAACTAAATTTAATTCCTTATCATCCTCGTATTTTGGGATGTGTTTAACAGGATATTTTCTCCAGCTGTTTGTAGTCCATTTTTTCATATTCAACCTAAAAGTGTTGTAGCAGAGTTTATTAATTATTCAACTGTAACTGATTTAGCCAGATTTCTTGGTTTATCTATATCATAGCCTTTTTTAAGAGCTGTGTAATATGCTAACTTTTGCAAAGGTATAGTTACTAAAAAAGGATACAAATCATTTTCTATAGTTTCAATTTCGATTTTTTGCCAAATATTTTCTGATACTACTTGGTTATCCTCTTTATTGGTTATCAATAATACTTTAGCACCTCTTGCTATAACCTCTTGCATATTTGAAATAGTTTTTTTGTAGTGCTCATCTTTTGGAGCAATAACCACAACTGGCATTCCATCTTCAATTAAGGCTAATGGTCCATGTTTCATTTCCCCTGCCGGGTATCCCTCGGCATGTATGTAGGCTAATTCTTTAAGCTTTAAGGCTCCTTCAAGTGCAATTGGATATGAGTATCCTCTGCCCAAAAACATTGAACCTTTTGCATTAGCAAAAGTATTACAAATTAATTGAATTTTATTTTCCGCAGAAATAGTTTTATTAACTAGATCAGAAAGTAATTTTAGATTTTTAATTTTTTCAATATATTTGTGTTTATTAATATCACCTTTAAAAAACGACATTTTAAGGCATAATAAATAAATTACTAACATTTGTCCTAAAAATGCTTTCGTTGATGCAACACCAATTTCAGGACCACAATGAATTGGTAATACAAATTTAGAATCTCTTGCGATCGAGCTTTCTACTACATTTACAATACTGCATGTTTTCATGTCATTTTTATTACATAAATCTAAAGCAGCATAAGTATCTGCAGTTTCTCCAGATTGAGAAATAAAAATATATAGACAATCTTCATTGAACTTGTTTTTTCTGTACCTAAATTCAGAAGCAATATCAACTTGTACATCTAAATTGGTTAATTGTTCAAACCAGTATTTACCTACTAAGCAAGAATGAAATGCAGTTCCACATCCAATTAGTTTGATTGATTTAATTTCATCTTTTTTCCATGGAAAATTGTGAAGATTTATCTCATTATTAATTTTATCAATATATTCATTTATACAGTTTTTGATTGTAATTGGTTGCTCATCTATTTCTTTTGCCATGAAGTGTTTGTATTCACCTTTTTCATAATTTTGATCATTCGATGATAAATGCAATATTTTTTTATTTACTTTTTTTCCTTTGGAGTCAAAAAAATCAATATCTTTTTTTTTGATTATACAGAACTCACCATCATTTAAATAAGTAATCTTATTTGTCATTGATTTTAAAGCATATGAGTCTGAACCTAGATAATTTTCATTTGGACCGTATCCTACAGCTAATGGTGAGCCTCTTCTCGCGCCAATAATAAGTTCAGGCATATCTTTTAAAATTATACCCAAAGCAAAACTTCCATCTAAATCATTTAAAGTTTTAATAATTGCTTCATTGAGTTTATTATTTTTCAAATATTCAACTAAAAGATGAACAATAACTTCGGTATCAGTTTGTGATTTAAATTTATGTCCTTTACTAATTAATTGTTTTTTTAGGTCAGCCGAATTTTCAATTATTCCATTGTGAACAACTGAAATACTTTCAGTTGAATGAGGATGGGCATTAATTGTACTAGGTATGCCATGCGTTGCCCATCTGACATGGCCAATTCCAACATTTCCTAAAAGATTAATTTGTGAAATGTTTTTTTCTAATACGTCAACTCTTCCCTGGCATTTAACTTCATTTATTAAACCATCATTTATTGTTGCTATACCTGCGGAGTCATACCCTCTATACTCAAGTTTTTTGAGTGAATTTAATATCGATGAAGAGACAGGTTTATTGCTAGTAATACCAATAATTCCACACATTATTTTTTATTTCTTTTATAATTTTTTTTCTCAACTTGATTTGGTCTAGTTAAAGCTAAACTATTTTTATTTACATTTTTGGTAATAACAGATCCTGCTCCAATTACTGCATTTCGTCTAATTTTTAATGGCGCTACTAAAGATGAATTAGATCCAATAAAAACATTATCTTCGATGATTGTTTTGTTTTTACTGACCCCATCATAATTACAAGTAATGGTTCCGGCTCCAATGTTTGTTGATTGGCCAATTAAACTATCACCAATATAAGAAAGATGATTTACTTTTGAGTTTTTTTTAAGCGTGCTTTTTTTAATCTCAACAAAATTTCCAACTTTAGAATTTTTTTCTAATTTTGTTCCAGGTCTTAATCTAGCAAAAGGTCCTATAATACAATTTTGCTCTATGACCACTCCCTCAATATGAGAAAAGCCCAAAATTTTTACATTATTTTTGATTTTTACTTTTTTTCCAAACACTACATAAGGTTCTATAATTACATTTTTACCAATTTTAGTATCTTTTGAAAAGAATACAGTTTCAGGAGCAATCATTTTGACTCCTTGTTTAATAAATTTTTCTCTCAATTTTATGTTTAAATTTGTTTGTCTCATTTAGTTTTTTCTTATAATTAAGTATGTATGATCTTTAATTCACAAATTATTTCTTAATAATACTTTTTAAATGAGTCAAAAATATACAATTTTATTTGATCTAGATGGTACATTAGTTGACACGGCTCCTGATTTAATGGCTGCACACAATCATGTAATGAAAAAATTTGGTTATAGCACAAAAAGTGTTGATGAAATTAGGAACTTGGTAGGTAAAGGAGCGGCTGTTTTAATTGGTAGATCAATTTGGGGTGCTGCAAAAAAAGAATTTTCTAAAATAACAGATGAAAAAATTAAAAATGAAATGGTAAAAGAATTTATAGATTTTTACGGGAAAAATTTAGTTATTGAAAGTAAGTTAATTAAAGGAGTTCAAGAATTTTTAGATTGGGCAAAATCGAAAGATATCTCAATGGCAGTGTGTACAAATAAGCAAGAGCATCTTGCAATTGAATTGTTAAAAAAAATTAACATATATCATTATTTTGAATATGTTGCAGGAGGAAATACATTTGATTACTGTAAACCTGATCCAAGACATTTAACTAGCATAGTTGAGATAATTGATGGAAAAATTGACAAGTGTTTAATGTTTGGTGATAGTGAAAATGATGCAGATGCTGCAAAGGCTGCTAATATCCCAATGATACTTTTAAAAGATGGTTATACTGATAAAAAAATAGAACAAATTTATCATAATCATCTCATTACAGATTTTGTAAATGTAGAAAAAATTGTCTCCAAATATTTACATGGTTGATACTAATTTAATCTTCGCACTAATAAGTTTTTATTTTGTGATGTATGTAACTCCAGGACCAAATAATGCTATGGTTCTTGCTTCAGGATTAAAATTCGGTTTTTTAAAAAGTATTCCTCACATGACAGGCATAACTATTGGTCATGTAACTCAATTGATTTTGGTTTGTCTTGGATTGGGAAAAATTTTTCAAATATTTCCGGAATTGCAAAATATTTTAAAAATACTATGTGCAATCTACTTAATTTATCTTGGTTATAAAATAATTGGTTCATTTAGTAAAATTAAAGATGATGATACAAGGCCACTGAAATTCTATGAGGCAGCATTATTTCAAATAGTAAATCCAAAAGCATGGACTATTTCAAGTATGGCCGCTTCTGGTTTTTTACCAAAAGATGGTAATTTAATCATATCTATATTATTTATCTCATGTATCGCTCTTATAATTTGTCCAATCTCAATTTCTCCTTGGGCTGCTTTTGGATCAGGTATTAAAAATTTGGTAAAGAATAATAAAATAAAAGTAATAATAGAGTTTTTTTTAGCATTTTTACTTTTAATAACCGCCATTTTGATTGTAATTGATTAATAAGTCATTATTACTGTATGTGAATTTAAGGAGATAATTTGATTATACACAAAGTAAGAGTTTATCCATCAAAAAGAGATTGTCCCAAAAAAAAACAACTAGCATGGAAAATTGCCGAGATAGCAAGTGATAATGCTAAATTAAATAAAGAGTCTATTGAGATGGTTATTAACAGAATTATAGACAATGCATCTGTAGCAATCGCATCTCTAAATAGAAAACCTGTTATCGCATCAAGGGAAATGGCATTTAAACACCCAAGAAAAAATGGAGCAATGTTATTTGGTGTTAATTCAAATCAAAAATACGATTGTGAATGGGTTGCATGGTCAAATGGTACAGCGGTAAGAGAATTGGATTTTCACGATACTTTTTTAGCTGCAGATTACAGTCATCCAGGTGATAATATCCCTCCACTTTTAAGTGTTGCACAACAAAAAAAAAGAAGTGGTGTAGATCTCTTAAGAGGAATTATTACAGCATACGAAGTCCAAGTAAATCTTGTGAAAGGTATATGTTTACACAAGCATAAGGTTGATCACATTGCACATTTAGGACCGAGTGTTGCTGCGGGGATTGGTTCAATGCTTAAATTAAATACTGAAACAATTTATCAAGCAATACAACAAGCCTTACATACAACTATTTCAACAAGACAATCAAGAAAAGGTGAAATTTCAAGTTGGAAAGCGTTCGCTCCTGCGCATGCAGGTAAACTGGCTATAGAGGCAATAGATAGAGTGATGCGAGGAGAAGGCGCTCCTAGTCCAATTTATGAGGGAGAAGATAGTGTTATCGCAAGAATTTTAGATGGTAAAAAAGCTTTGTACAAAGTTCCATTACCAAAAAGAGGTGAAACAAAAAAAGCAATTCTAGAAACATACACAAAGGAATATTCAGCTGAATACCAATCTCAAGCCTTAATTGATTTAGCAAAAAAATTAAAAAAGAAAATTTCAAATTTAAATCAGATAAAAAAAATTGATATTTTTACAAGTCATCATACTCACTATGTAATAGGAACTGGCGCTAACGACCCACAAAAAATGGATCCGAATGCAAGCAGGGAAACTTTAGATCATTCAATTATGTACATTTTTGCAGTTGCATTAGAAGATGGAGATTGGCACCATATAAAATCATATACAAGAGCGAGAGCAAATAAAAAATCAACAATAAAAATTTGGCAATCTATTAAAACACATGAAGATAAAAAATGGACAAGAAAATATCATGATCCAAACCCCAAAAGAAAATCTTTTGGAGCAAAAGTTGTAGTCACTTTGAATAATGGTAAAAAAATCACTGACTCGCTTGAAAGAGCTGATGCACATCCTTACGGAGCGAGACCATTTAAGAGAAATGATTATATAAATAAATTTTTGACTTTGACTAAAGGTATCTTGGATAAAAAAGAAAGTGAAAGATTTATTAATATTGTTCAAAAACTAAAAAAATTACAGCCTGGTCAACTTGGAAAATTGAATTTGGTTGTTAAAAAAAGTAAATTAAAAAGAAATTTTAAGAAAGCTATATTCTAATGCATTTTGTTGAGAAAGATCCAGGTCAAAAAAGATTAGATTTTGTTAACAAATTAAAATCTAAAAAAATAATTAGAGCACCTGGTGCTTATAATCCTTTAACTGCAAAATTAATTCAGGAAATAGGATATGACGCTGTTTATGTTTCTGGAGGTGTAATGGCTAATGACCTTGGGTTTCCTGATATAGGATTAACAACTATCGAAGATGTAAGTACAAGATCATATCTTATTTCAAGAGTAACAGATCTTCCAACAATAGTTGACATAGATACTGGCTTTAAATCCTGCAAAGAAACCGTAGAAACCTTTGAAGAGTTCGGTCTTGCAGCTGTTCATTTAGAAGATCAAATTGAAAGAAAAAGGTGTGGACACTTAGATAATAAAGAGCTCATAACAAAAGATGAGATGGTAAAAAAAATAAAAGATTGTGTATCTGCAAGAAAAGATGAAAACTTTAAAATTATTGCAAGGTCTGACGCAAAAAGTGTTGAAGGAATTGACAAGATGATTGATAGATGTAAAGCATATATTGACGCTGGGGCTGAAATAATTTTTCCAGAAGCATTAGCTGATGAAAAAGATTTTGAAAAAGTAAGAAAAGAACTCTCGTCCTATTTATTAGCTAATATGACAGAATTTGGAAAAACAAAACTCTTAAATTTCAAAGAGCTAGAAAATTTAGGATATAATATAGTAATTTATCCAGTAACAACACAAAGACTGGCTATGAAAAATGTAGAGGATGGCCTAAGAGACATTTATTCCAGTGGACATCAGAACAATGTTATAAGTAAAATGCAAACTCGTAAAAGATTGTATGAGCTTGTTGAATATGAAAAATACAATTCTTTAGATGAAAAAATTTTTAATTTTAGTACAAAAGGCCACGAATAATGAGTGATGATATTAAAAAAGGTTTAATGGGTGTCATAGTTGATGAGACCTCAATCTCAAAAGTTATGCCAGAAATTAATTCTTTAACTTACAGAGGTTATGCAGCGCAAGACCTTTGTGCTAACTGTAATTTTGAGGAGGTTGCTTATCTTATTTTAAACAAGGAATTACCAAACAAGAAACAGCTGTTAAAGTTTGTGAAACAAGAAAGAAATGAAAGGAAACTTTCTAAAACACTTTTAAATGTAATAAAGGAAATGCCAAAAAAATCTCACCCCATGGATGTAGCAAGAACCGCTGTAAGTGTAATGGGTCTTGAAGATAAAGAAACTACAGATAATTCACCAGATGCAAATTTAAGAAAAACTATGAGAATATTTGCTAAAACTCCAGTAGCTTTAGCTGCTTTTTATAGACTCAGAAAAGGAAAAAAAATAATTTCACCAAAAAAAAATCTTTCTTTTGCAGAAAACTTTTTTTACATGTGTTTCGGTAAAGTTCCACAAAAAGATATAGTTAAGGCTTTTGATGTATCATTAATTCTTTACGCTGAACATAGTTTTAATGTTTCTACTTTCACAGCTAGAACAATCACTAGTAGTCTTTCTGATATACATGGTGCAATAACTGGAGCAATAGCTAGTCTTAAAGGACCGCTACATGGTGGCGCAAATGAAGAAGTGATGCATATGATGAATAAAATTAAGAGACCAGAGAATGCACTAAAATGGATTAATAATGCCTTAGAAAATAAATCGGTAGTAATGGGCTTTGGTCACAGGGTTTATAAAAGTGGAGATTCAAGAGTTCCAACTATGAGAGAATATTTTGGGAAAGTTGCAAAAATTAAAAAAGATAAAAAATTTGAGAAAATTTATGACATTGTAGAAAAGGTTATGATTGATAGAAAAAATATACATCCAAACGTTGATTACCCGACGGGTCCTACTTATCATTTAATGGGATTTGATACAGATTTTTTTACACCAATATTTGTAATATCAAGGATTATTGGTTGGTCAGCGCATATTATTGAACAACATGCTACTAACAAACTTATTCGTCCTCTTGCAGCTTACAATGGAAGTCATTATAGAAAAGTTTCTCAAATTAAAGACAGATAATTATAAATTAATTTTAACAAACCTTTCTAAAAAAATTTGATACTGGCAGTTATTTTCTTTTATAAATTCATCAATTGCTTTTTTAACACCAGCCGCATAAGTTAAATTATAATCATCACATAAGATTGTACCATTTTCTGAAATGATTTTTTTACTTAAATTTAAATCGTTTTTTACTGTACTATATTCATGACCTCCATCGATAAATATCAAATCAACATTTTTTAAATTAATATCTTTTAAAGCAGTATTTGAATTACCTTTAATTAATTTAATATTATTTTTATAGACTTTTAATAAGTCCTGAACAGCTTCAATGCTGTAAGGGTTATATTTCTTTATATATTTAAAATAAAATCTTTTTAGAGGATTATTGATTTTTAATGATGGAGCAATCTCATCTTCATAAATTTCATCTGTTTCAAAAATATCAATTCCATAATATTTAAAATTTTCCCCGTGATTTTTGAACATTAAATCACAGACGTTCTTTGCTAAAACACCTTGGAATATTCCTATCTCTAAAAAAGTTTTTGGATTGATTTTGTTTATTTCTTTTAGAAATAAATTTCCTTCAGCAACTTTTTTAATACTGCTTTTTCGGAAATATTTCTTATATCTCAAATTAAGAAAATGCTTCTGTCCAATTTCCTCTGGTTGATGCTTTTGAATACTCCGTTGCTCTTCCTTCAAAGAAGTTCATGTGTTCAACAGCATTAAGCATTGTATCTAACCAAGTAAGAGGGTTTTTATCAACTTTGTAAATTGGTTCTAAACCTAATTGAGATAATCTTCTATTACCAATGAACCTTATATAGTCTTTTACTTCTTGAGCAGTAAGTCCTTGCATAGGTCCCATTTCAAATGCTAAGTCAATAAATGCATCTTCATGCTCAATTATTGTTCTGCAAGCCTCATATAACTCTTTCTTAAGTTGGGGTGTCCAAACTTCAGGATTCTCTTTTATAAACTCTTTAAAAATTCTTATCATAGAATTGCAATGTAAAGTTTCGTCACGAACAGACCAAGTTACGATCTGACCCATTCCTTTCATTTTATTGAATCTTGGAAAGTTTAAAAGAATTGCAAAACTAGCAAACAATTGAAGTCCTTCAGTAAAAGCACTGAACACAGCAACAGTTTTTGCAATGTCTTCTTTAGAATTTACATTAAAATTTTGCATATAATCGTATTTATCTTTCATCTCTTTATATTTCATAAATGCAGAATATTCTGACTCTGGCATTCCAATTGTATCTAATAAATGTGAGTAAGCAGCGATATGAACTGTCTCCATTGCCGCAAAAGCAGTCATCATCATTAATACTTCTGTAGGTTTAAAAACTGTTGTGTAATGTCTTAAATAACAGTTATTTACTTCAACATCCGCTTGAGTAAAAAATCTAAAAATCTGTGTTAATAAATTTTTTTCTGCCTGGGATAGGTTTTTTTGCCAATCTCTTACATCGTCTCCTAATGGTACTTCTTCTGGGAGCCAGTGAATTCTTTGTTGTGTTAGCCATGCATCATAACACCAAGGATATCTGAATGGTTTATAAACTGGGTTTTCTACTAATAGACCCATTTTTTTTGGTTGAATAATTTCTTTTCTTTCTTGTTTTATTACTGACATGATAAACACTCCTCGTATTCTGGTTGACTGTCTTGTTGTTTGTTAGATTTATAAACGTTAGCTGTAATATCTGTTGATTTAGCATCATTAACATTTTCAGCACGTTGAATTGATTTTGACCTACAATAATACAGGCTTTTCAATCCTTTTTTCCAGGCTTGAAAATGAATTTGATGTAGCTCTTTTTTATGCACATCTGCAGGTAAAAATATATTTATTGATTGAGCTTGAGATATATGGGGTGTTCTATCAGCGCTCAATTCTATTATCCATTTTTGATCTAGCTCAAAAGCTGTTTTAAATACATCTTTTTCATTTTGAGTTAAGAAATCTAAATGTGAAACAGATCCTTGATTAGTTGTAATGCTTGACCAAATTTCATCATTATCTTTATCGTATTTAGCAAGGATTTGTTTTAAGTGTCTATTCCTAACGTTAAATGATCCAGATAAAGTTTTATGGGTATAACTATTAGCAGCTATAGGTTCAACACCTGGTGATGTTCCGCCACAAATAATAGAAATAGATGCTGTTGGAGCAACAGCAGTTTTGTTTGAAAATCTTTCGTTAATTCCATACTCAGCTGCATCAGGACATGGTCCTCTTTCTTCAGCTAAATCTTTTGATGCTTTATCTACATGTTTATGAATATGTTCAAAAATTTTTTTATTCCAAGCCTTACTCATAACAGACTCTAATGGGATCATTTTCTTTTGAAAAAATGAATGAAGTCCCATTACACCCAATCCAACACTTCTTTCTTTTAATGCTGAATATGTCGCGTCACTAAATTGATCTGGCGCGTTTTCAATAAAATCGGTAAGAACATTATCTAAAAATCTCATTACATCGCCAATAAAATTTTCATCATCTTTCCATTCGTCATATTTTTCTACATTTAAAGATGACAGACAACATACTGCAGTTCTATCTCTGCCTTCTTTATCTACACCTGTTGGTAAAGTAATTTCGCTGCAAAGATTTGATGTCTTAACAGTTAAACCTGCGAGCTTATGATGTTGTGGGATCATTCTATTAACTGTGTCTATATAAATTATATATGGCTCACCAGTTTCTATTCTAGCTGTTAGAAGTCTAATCCATAAATTTCTTGCTGATACGGTTGCTTGAACAGCTCCATCTTTTGGACTTTTTAACGCCCACTGTTCATCCATCTCTACTGCTCGCATAAACGCATCTGATACTAAAACTCCATGATGTAAGTTTAAAGCTTTTCTGTTTGGATCACCACCTGTAGGTCTTCTCATTTCAATAAACTCTTCAATTTCTGGATGATCAATTGGTAGATAACATGCTGCTGATCCTCTTCTCAATGAACCTTGACTTATTGCCATTGTCAAAGAATCCATAACTTTAATAAATGGAATTATTCCTGAAGTCTTGCCTACTCTTCCAATTTTTTCACCAATAGATCTAAGGTTACCCCAATAACTTCCAATTCCCCCTCCTCTTGCTGCAAGCCAAACGTTTTCACTCCATAGATCTAAAATTCCATTTAGGCTATCTCCTGCTTCGTTAAGAAAGCATGAAATAGGAAGGCCTCTTGTTGTTCCTCCATTGGATAGAACTGGTGTTGCTGGCATAAACCAAAGTTGACTTATGTAATTGTAAAGTCTTTGTGCATGTAAATTGTCATCTGCATAATGACTAGCAACCCTTGCAAATAGATCTTGGAATGATTCATTTTCTCCTAAGTATCTATCGCTTAAAGTTGCTTTACCAAAATCTGTTAAATTATCATCTCTTGACCTGTCTATTTTGATAGTTATGCCTCTAGAGTTTTGAAATAATTCAGTATTATTATTTAAGGAGAATAAATCTGGTCTTTTATCCTTATTAATCAATTCCTGGTTGTTATTGCTATATTCTGAGACAGCTTTCTTTATTGCTTGAGATACTAATTTGTTCATAAATCCTTTAAAATTTGTTAAACAACTACATGTTGTATGAAGATATCTTTAATACACTATATAAATTAAAAATCAACAGAACATTTATAGAACATTAAAAAAATTTAGCAATAAAAAAATAAAAAAAATATACAAATATCAACATGTCTAATCTTAAAAAAATAGATCCCTTGGGCTTTAGAGAATATGACGCAAGATGGTTGTTTCCAGAAAGCATTAATGAAGAGGGAATCGATTCAGTTGGAAAGGGATTTGGGACTCAAGTTATTTCTAAAATAAAAAATCCAACGGTGATAGTTGGGCATGATTATAGATCATATAGTGAAAATGTAAAAAAAAATTTTGTTAAAGGACTATTATCAACAGGTTGCAACGTAAAAGATATAGGTTTGTGTCTATCACCTACAGTATATTTTTCTCAATTTAAATTAAATTCTGATGCAGTAGCAATGATAACTGCAAGTCATAATGAAAACGGATGGACAGGAATAAAAATGGGTATTGAAAAAGGCCTAACTCATTGCAAGGATGAAATGTCAGATCTAAAAGATATTGTATTGAATGAAAAATTTTCAAAAGGATATGGAAAATATGAAAAAGTGAAAGATTTTAATAAAACTTACATTCATGAACTTTCACAAAATAAAATTAAAAAAAAACTAAAGGTAGTAGCAGCTTGTGGAAACGGCACTGCTGGTATTTTTGCCCCAGATATTTTAAGAGGTATAGGTTGTGATGTAATAGAATTAGATTGTAATTTAGATTATACTTTTCCAAGGTATAACCCTAATCCAGAGGATATGGAGATGCTTCATGAAATCGCTAAATGTGTTAGAGAAAATAAAGCAGATGTTGGTTTTGGGTTTGATGGGGATGGAGATAGAGTTGGTGTAATAGACAATAAGGGAAATGAAATATTTGCAGATAAAATTGGTCTATTAATTGCAAGAGATATTTCAAATGCACATAAAAATTCAAAGTTTGTTGTAGATGTTAAATCAACAGGATTATTTATGACAGATGAAATTTTAAAAAAAAATAACTGTGAAACTATTTATTGGAAGACAGGTCATTCATATATTAAAAGAAAGGTGAATGAAGACAATGCAATAGCAGGATTTGAAAAAAGTGGTCATTTCTTTTTTAATAAACCACTAGGATATGGATATGATGATGGTATTAATTCCGCCATTCAAATATGTAAATTATTAGACAATCAAAATGAATATTTAGATGTTTTAATCAATGCTCTACCAAAAACATTTCAAAGTCCTACTATGGGTCCCTTTTGTAAAGATAATGAAAAATATGATGTCATAGATGATATAACTTTAAAAATAAAAAACTTAAAAGAGAAAAATATAAAAATTGAAGGCCAAGAGATAATAGACATTTTGACAGTAAACGGTATAAGATTTACTCTTAAAGATGGGTCTTGGGGATTAATTAGAGCTTCATCAAATAAACCTTCATTAGTAATAGTTACTGAAAGCCCGACTTCAGATAAAATTAAAAAAGAAATTTTTAATTTTATTGATAATCTTTTACAACAAACAGGTAAGATTGGTGAATACGATCAAAAAATTTAATTAAATATTAAAATATCTATAAATAAATATCGTACCTACAGTATATAAAAAAACTCCAAACAATCTTTGAGCTTTTACTTTATCCATTTTATAAACCGTATTCGCTCCTACTCTTGCCATAAAACTTGTAATCGGTACAAAGAGAATAAAAGCAGGAATGTTAATAAAACCAATGCTAAAAGGTAAATTTACATCAAAATAAAATCCAGAAATTAAAAAGCCTATTGATCCAGTAAATGATATAAAAAAACCAATAGCGGCAGCGCTTCCAATACATTTGCTAATCGGATATCCCAAATATCTTAATATTGGCACATTCATCATTGCACCAGTAATACCCATTGGTGCTGAAATAAATCCAGACAAAATTCCAAAAATAATACGTGGGGAAAGTGATGGATTAGGTTTAATTTTTTTTATTTTTTCCTGTGCTAACATTAAATAAGCTCCAAAAACATATACAACTATAGAAAAGAACAGAACTAACATCTTAGTTTTCATGATAGATGCAAAAATAGTGCCTATCAGTACTCCAATTACAACAAATATACCAAAAGTCTTAACAACACTTAAATCTACTAATTTGTTTTTATGGTGAGTTATGACAGAAACTGTTGATGTGAAAATAGTAATAGTAAATGCTGTTCCCACAGTTAAATGCATCAAATAATTTTTATCGAAATTTAACGTCTCAAAGATAAAAAAAAGGCAAGGAACAGAAATTAAACCACCACCGATACCAAATAAACCTGCAAAAAAACCAACAGCAGTTGCTGCAAATATTATTAGAAGTAAGAAATACCAATATTCGTTTATTAAATATGTTAGTGACAGAAAAACCTTTTAATTAAGTTATACTAAAGTATTCAAAAAACGATCTAGCAGATACAATTAATAAAAAACAGCCAAATATTCTACTTAATAATTTTTTGTCAATTTTATACACTACCTTTGCGCCTATTCTTGCCATAACCATTGTTACTGGTACAAATACAGCAAACCCTAAAAGATTTATATAACCAACGCTATATGGTGTATTAACATTATCAATTATATTTCCACCTATTATCATTGTGGTGGTTCCTGTCACGGCAATTAAAAATCCAACTGCAGCTGCAGTTCCTATAGATTTCCTGATATCATATCCAAAGGTTCTCATAAATGGCACCATTAGTGAACCACCACCAATTCCTAGAGGTACAGAAATAAAACCAATTAATAAACCTGAAATATTTTTAATTGTATTTGAAATTTTTTTTGGGCTTTCAACGAGTTTTTCTCTTAAAAAAATAAAAAATAATCCTACAAAACATGAAAAGATTGCAAAGAATAAAACAAGAGCTGGAGTTTTTAAATTTACTGCCAAAAATGTTCCAGCCATAACACCCAAGACAATTAAAACACCAAAAGTCTTTACCATTTTAAAATCTACCGCATCATATTCCATATGAGTTTTTGTTGAAATTATTGAAGTTGGAATAATTATTGCAAGAGATGTTCCAACAGACAAATGCATTCTTGTAACAATATCAAAGTCAAGAACACTAAATGCATAATAAAGAGCAGGTACCATTATTATTCCTCCCCCTACTCCAAGTAATCCTGCCATAAAACCGGCAACCGCTGCAGCAATAGCTAATACTGTTAAAAGATTTATTATGACCCCTGAATCTATATTTTCCATTAGGCAGTTAATTGATTTGCTTTTTCATTATTTTGAGCAATATCCATTATATGTTTTGCTTTTTGGAAATCAGAATCTCTTGCCATCATATTATCACTTAAATATTTTTTCCACTCTTTCGAACCTGGTTGACCATAATAAAGTCCAACTGTATGTCTCATTACTTGATTTACTTTAGTTCCAGTTTTAAGTTCTTTTTCAAGATATTCTAGAATTTGTTTAACAATATCTTCTCTCGATGATACGTTAGAATTATTAAATATTTCTTTCTCAATATCTTTTAAAAAATACGGATTTTGGTAAATTGCCCTACCTATCATTACGCCATCACAATAATTTAAATGGTCTTTAATCTGATCTGTAGTAGTAATTCCTCCATTAATTATAATTTCTAAATCTGGATTGGTTTTCTTAATCTCATAAACCATTCCATAGTTTAATTTTGGAATATTTAAGTTTTGCTTTGGAGTAAGGCCTTTTAAAATTGCCTTTCTGGCATGTAAAATAATAGTTTTACAACCAGTTTGTTTCATTTTATTGACAAACATATTTAAATAATCAAATTCCTCTGTATCATCAAACCCTATTCTTGTTTTAGCTGTGACTGGAATACTGCAAGATTTTTTCATCTCAGCCAAACATTCAGACACAAGATCTGGTTCTTTCATTAAACAAGCCCCAAAAGAATTTTTTTGAACCTTTTTACTAGGACAACCTAAATTGATATTAATCTCATCATAACCATAATCTTCAGCAATTTTAGCTACTTCAGCTAGTTCTTTTTTATCAGAACCACCCACTTGTAAAGCTAAAGGTTTTTCCAAGTCATTAAACATAAGTAATTTATTCTTATCACCACGTAATACTGCTTTAGTAACAACCATTTCTGAGTAAAGCATTACATTTTTACTTATAAGTCTTAAGAAATATCTATCATGACGGTCGGTACAATCCATCATGGGAGCAACTGAAATTTTTCTATTAATTTTTTTTTTAATATCCAAGAGCTTTACCCATTACTTTATCAGGTAACCATGTAACAATTTCTGGAAAAATACACAGTATTAAGATTGCTAATGCCATTATTATCATAAAAGGTACAGATCCTTTTAGAATTTCCTTTAAACTAACATCGGGTGTTATACCTTTAATTATATAGAGATTTAGACCTACAGGTGGAGTAATCAATCCAATCTCCATATTAATTGTAAATACAATAGCAAACCAATAAGGGTCGAAACCGAGAGTGGTAATAACTGGTAATAGAATCGCTGAAGTCATAACAATTACTGCAACTGGAGGTAAAAAGAAACCAGCGATTAATAGAAATATATTTATTAAAATAAATATAACCCATTTGTTTGAGCTGAGCTCTACCATACTCTGAGCTAAAGATTGAGTTACATAAAGTTGTGAAAGAGTAAATGCGAAAAGATAAGAGGCTGCAATGATGAACATTATCATTACACTTTCTTTCATTGAAACTTTAACTATATTCCATATTTTTTTTGGTTGATAAATTTTATAAACAACTGCTATCATCACAAAAACTAGAAATGCTCCAACTCCTGAAGCTTCAGATGGAGTGGCTACTCCTCCATATAAAACATACAAAACTCCAGCTATAATTGCTAAGAATGGGAAAATCCTTGGTAACACTTCAAGTTTTTCTTTTAAGGTAGGACGTTTTCTATTCTTTAAAGCTTTAGCAGCATCTTTATCAATAAAGTAGCTATGAATTAATGCCCATATTGCAAACATACCTGCAAGCATGAAGCCTGGTATTAAACCACATAAAAACAATCTTCCGATAGAGGTACCAGTTGCAATACCATAAACTATTAAAACTATACTTGGTGGAATTAAAACTCCTAAAGTTCCTCCAGCAGCAATAGTTCCTGTAGCAATTTGATCTGAATATCCTCTCTTCCTCATCTCAGGTATACCCATTGTTCCAATTGCTGCACAGGTAGCTGGACTTGAGCCACTTAAAGCAGCAAAAATTGAACATGCGCCTATATTAGAAATAACTAATCCACCTGGCACTCTCCATAACCACCTATCTAAACCAATGTATAAATCCTTGCCTGCTGGTGAGTTCGCTACTGCCATTCCCATTAAAATAAACATGGGGATTGAAAGTAGAACAAAAGAATTTAGACCTGCATAAAATGTTTCAGCAAAAACATCAAGCATCTGAAAACCTTCAAAAGAAACCAATAACGCTATCGATACGAAACTCAAACCAAAAGCTATTGGGATACCAGAGAAAAGAACAATCAAAGTAAAAACTGCAACAATCAATGCTATTATTAATGGATCCATTAATTATAATCCTTATCATCAATTAATTTTATAATTTCCGCTATGTATTGGAGTATCATTAAAATAGCTCCTATCATCATTGAAGAATAAGGTATCCAAAGTGGAGGATCCCAAACAGTTCCTGTTGAGTAATTTTTTGTAAATGCTTCTTCAACCATTAAAAAACCAAAATAAAATAGTATTAGGAAGAAAAGTAAACTTAAAAAGGATGTAAAAATTTTTAATCTAATAATATTTTTATTAGATAAAAAATCATATATCCATTCCATACTAACATGTGCCTTTTCACTTAGAACATATGCGCTTCCAATAAATGTCGATGCAACTAAAAGCATTGTAACCAGCTCTGTTTGCCATGTAATTGCTCTTTGGAAAAAATATCTTTCGAATACTAATTCTACAATGACTAAAATGGATAATAATAATGCTAAAACAGCAAAAGCCCCACAAGCCTGCGCAACAAGATTACAAAACTTTAAATACTTTTTTTTCATAAAAAAAACCCCTATTTGAAATTAAATAGGGGTTCTTCTTTATATATTTTTTTATTTAACTGATAAAGCCATTTCCATTAGCTTATCGCCACCTGGAACTTTTTCAGCAAATGCTTTGTGAGAAGATTTCTTAGCAATCTCAACCCAAGCTGCATGATCTTTTGCATTCATATATACTAATTTTACACCTGCTGCTTTGTAAGCGTCTTCAAATTTTTTATCTAAATTTTCGACTTGAGCAGTCATATATTTTTCTGCAACTTTTCCAGCTTTCATTAAAGCATCTTGTTGTTTAGAGTTTAATTTATCAAAACTCATTTTTGACATTAAAATTGGCTCGTACATAAACCATAATCCAAACTTACCTGGAGGAGTTGCACAAGATACTTGTTCATAAATCTTATAACTTACAAAACTTCCTGAACTAGTATTTGCTCCAGTAAGTACACCGGTTTGTAAACCAGTATAAATTTCAGATGATGGCATACTTTGTATACCTGCACCAGCTGCCTCTAACATTTGGTTAAATGCTTTACCAGCTGCTCTCATTACTTGTCCTTTAGCATCACTAGGATTTTTAATGCATTTTGTTTTAGATGCAAAACCTCCACCTAACCAAGCGTCAGATAATACAACTACACCAGCATCATTAATAATTTTTTTAATCTCAGTCATCATTGGACCTTTATTAAATCTCAATGCATGATCATGATTTTTAACTGTTCCTGGCATTAAAGTTGCATCAAATTCTGGATGAAACTTAGATGCATACGCTAATGGAAAAGCAGAAATATCCAATTGACCAGTTGTCATTGGTTTCCACTGTTCTTTTGGTTTATAAAGTGATTTTGCAGGATAAATTCTGATATCTACTCCCACATTTGCTTTTTTCATTTCATCAGCAATTATCTGTACCATTTCGTGTCTTGGATCATATGAACCATCTGCTCTTGGTGTTCCTGGCCATTGGTGACTTGCTTTTAATGTAACAGCATAGGCCGATCCAATTGTAGTTAAGATAAATACTAATGAAGTTAAAAATAAAGATATTTTTTTAAACATTTTTTCCCCTTCTTTAGTTATTAAAAAAAGTGTATTAAAGATAAGATATGATTAAGAGTCAAGTTCACTTTTAACTCATATATGACTTTATTTATGGATGGACCTTTAAAAAACTTATTAGTTGTTGATTTAACAAGAGTATTAGTAGGCCCTTACTGTACAATGATGCTTTCAGATTTAGGTGCAAGAGTAATAAAAGTTGAAGCACCAGGTATTGGAGATGATTCAAGAAAATTTGGTCCATTTGTTAAAGATAACTCTGCATATTTTATGTCTTTAAATAGAGGAAAAGAGAGTATCGCCTTAAACTTGAAAGATGATACAGATAAAAAAATTTTTTTAAATATATTAAATAAAGCAGATATTCTTGTTGAAAATTTTAAACCTGGGACTTTAGAAAAATGGGGATTTGGCTGGAAAGATATGTGTAAAAAATATCCAAAATTAATTTATGCCTCTGCTTCTGGTTTCGGTCAAACAGGACCTTTAAAAGAATTACCAGCATACGATATGGTGGTGCAAGGAATGGGGGGATTAATGAGTGTAACTGGTCAGCCCAATTCAGAACCTACAAGAGTTGGAACTTCTATTGGCGATATCACAGCTGCATTATTTACAACAATTGGAATAAACGCCGCTCTTTATGATAGAGAAAAAACTGGCAAAGGGATGTTCATAGATGTATCTATGCTCGATTGTCAAATTGCAATTTTAGAAAATGCGATTGCGCGTTATTTATCTAAAAATGAAATTCCAAAACCTATGGGATCTAGACATCCATCAATCGCACCTTTCGAAGCATTTAAAACTAAAGATAGTTACATAATTATTGCAGCTGGAAATGATAAGCTTTTTGAAAAATTGTGTAATGTTCTTGAGTTGAATGAATTACCTCAAAACGAAAAATTCAAAAGTAATTCATCAAGATGTGAAAATATGAATGATCTAAAAATAATTATGGAAGAAAAATTAAAATCTTTAAATACAAAAGATTGGATACAAAAGATGGAAAAAGATAAAATTCCTTGTGGTCCAATATTTAATATTAAAGATGCTGTTGAAAATCCTCAGGTAAAATCCAGAAATATGATAGTCGATACTTTTCATAAAGTTGTGGGTGATTTTAAAACAGCGGGTAATCCAATTAAAATGTCTTCTTATAAAGATGAAACTAAAAGGGGTGATATACCAGATTTAGATGAGCATCGAAAAAAAATTATTGAAGAGTTTTGTAATTAACCCTGACTTGTATCTTCACTAGGTTCTGAAATCTCTTGATCCTTTAATTCCTCAACTGATGCATCATCAGTTTCTCCTGATGGCTCAGGTTGTTCTGTAGGTTGAGTTGGAGAACTTTGAGCTATGTCTTCTTTTGAAAAAGATTGGGTCTTTTCTGGGATTTTTCTAGCTCTTTTAGATGGCAATATTGGTGTACCACTCTTTGATATTTCGCCTTTATATAAATTTTCAAAATCATCACCAATATCTTCATCCTCAGTTAGTGAGTCATCTACTTGTTCGACGTGTTTTCTTAATTTATATACACCGCTTTCAATTAAATCTGGAACTTTAACGTTCTCATTTGCAATTTCTCTTAATGAGATCACCGTATTTTTATCGTTATCAATGCTAACTGTGGGTTCTACACCTGAATTTAATTGCGTCGTTCTCTCTTTGGCAACTAAAACTAATTCATAAGGACTTTCAACTTTGTCCACGCAATCTTCTACAGTTACTCTAGCCATGCCGGGTATTTATACCTGCTGATAAATAAAATCAAGTTATTTCTATATTTTAACTGGGTTTAATCTAGATCGGATTAAAAAAAGTAGAATTAATGATATAGAAATATAAACACTTGAAATAACAGCAATTTCCTCTATTGAAAAACCACGATCAATTAATACGCCAAAAAATGCTGTTCCAAAAGCTGTAGAAAAAACCATCAATGCTGTTGTTAAAGCTTTTATTGACCCAATATGCTTGACTCCATATATCTCAGCCCAAGTGGAAGATCCAAGGACGTTAGCTAGACCATTAGAAATGCCAATCAAACCTAAAAAAATAAAAGCTGCGAAAGGATTGTTAAAATAAATTATTACAATTGTTGCAAGTAAAAGAGGTAAATTCATATAGATTAATATTTTTCTACTGGTAAATTTGTCTATCAAAAAACCTGATATAAACAAAGTTATTACAGACATAATTGAATAAACCATAAATGATTGAGCTATAATATATGGTCCCCAATTTTTGGATTCTAAGATAAATGATTGGTATACAAAAGTTCCAGTTGCTATCCAAGGCATGGCAAGCATATTCGCACTTATAATATAAAATCTATAATCTTTTAAAACTTCTATTCTTTTCCAATCTTTAATTTTTTTTTCTCTTTTATTGCTTTTGCTATCAGTTTCTCTAGATTCTAAATTTAAATTTTTGACCAAAAAAAATGAAGCAATTGGTAAGAATAATATTACTAATACTGAAATCGTAATCCAAATAAGTCTCCATTCGAAAATTGTTAACAGATAAATAATTAATACTGGTAAAATAAACTCTGCAGCTGATAAACCAAACCAAGAAGTGCTTAAAGCTCTCCCTCTAGATCTGATAAAAAATCTAGATATAGTTGTTGATGCAGTATGAGACATCATACCTTGACCAGAAAATCTCATAAATAATATTGCGAGAAATAAAAAATAAATTGAAGATATTTTTGAAAAGAAAAAACAAGAAAAAGCTAATAAAATTATTACTATATAAGAAAATTTAAGGATTTTAATATTATCAATTTTTTTTCCAAACCAAACTAAAATTAAGCTGCTGATTAATGTTGCAGATGCATATATTGAGCCAAATTGTCCATGAGAAATTGAAAGTGTATCTCTAATGCTTGAATTGAATAGGCCAAGAAAAAAACTCTGTCCAAAACTTGAAAAAAATGTAAAGATAAATCCAAATATAATTACTTTTAAACTTAAACTACTAAACATAAAATATTATGAGCTGTAATGTTTCTTTTATAGGTCTTGGTGTCATGGGTTATCCAATGGCTGGTTATATATCAAAAGGTGGACACAATGTAACTGTTTTTAATAGAACGAAATCAAAAGCAGAAAAATGGATTAAAGAATACAAAGGCAAAATGGCTGAAACGCCAGCCGAGGCTGTGAAAGATGCAGAATATATTTTTACCTGTGTGGGAAATGATAATGATTTAAGAGAAGTTACTTTTGGTGACAATGGTGCGTTTAAAACAATAAAAAAAAGTGCAATCTACATTGATAACACTACTGCTTCAGCAACAATGGCAAGAGAAATTTACGATTACGCAAAAAAAAATGGATTTGGAGCACTGGATGCTCCTGTATCTGGTGGTCAAGCTGGTGCGGAAAATGGTGCATTAACTGTTATGATAGGTGGAGATCAAGCTGACTTTGATAAAGCAAAAGATAAGATTGATTGCTACAGCAAAAAAATGAAATTACTTGGTAAAGCAGGAAGTGGACAATTAGCCAAGATGGTTAATCAAATTTGTATTGCAGGATTAGTTCAGGGCTTGTCAGAAGGAATTAATTTTGGAATGAAAGCTGGATTAAACATGGAAGACGTTATTGAAGTTATTTCAAAAGGTGCTGCACAATCTTGGCAAATGGAAAATAGATTTAAAACAATGATTGATGACAAATTTGATTTTGGTTTTGCAGTAGATTGGATGAGAAAAGATTTAAAAATCGCAATGGATGAAGCAAAGAATAATGGTTCATTATTACCTGTAACAGAGCTTGTAGATAAATTTTATGGAGAAGTTCAGGCTCTAGGCGGTAATCGTTGGGACACTTCAAGTTTAATCAAAAGATTTAGAAAGTAATATAGTATGCAACCGGCATACTACGAAAACTTAGAGGAAATTCAAAATAAGTATTGGTCTATGTTAGATGATGCTGTGACTAACAGAGGTTCATCATTCAGAATTCCTGTCTTTATCTGTGCTCATCAAGATGAAGTTGATGGTAGAATTGTTGTTTTAAGAAAATCTGATAGAGCTAATAATATATTGCAATTTCATACTGATTTAAGATCACCAAAGGTTGATATTTTAAAAAAAAATAAAAATGCTTCTCTAGTTTTCTATGATAAAGAAGAAAAGATACAATTAAGAGTGAAAGTTGAGTGTGAGGTTAATAATAAAAACTCTACTACTAAAGAATCTTGGAAAAAAACTCAACACATAAGTAGAAGATGTTATTTAACTGATAGCCCTCCCGGAACTATTTCAGGAAATCCTACATCAGGAATGATATCTAAATTGGAAGATTTTGACTATACAATGAAGCAAAGTGAAGATGGTTATAAAAATTTTACTGTTATCAAATGTAAAATCAAATCAATTGAATGGCTTTACTTAGCTGCTAAAGGGCATCGTAGAGCTAAGTTTGATTTAGTAAACAAAAAAGAAAGTTGGCTCGTACCATAATGAAAAAATATGAGGCAATGGTTCTTTCTTGCATCGATCCTAGATTTCAACCGAAAGTATTTAAATATTTAAAAACTAAAAAATTAACAGGAAAATATAGTTCATTTACAATTGCGGGTGCAGCTATTGGAGTTACTCACAGAAAATTCAAAAAATGGCATTCTACTTTTTTAGATAATTTATCAACCTCAATTAAATTGCATAATATTAAAAAACTTATTGTAATAAATCATAGTGATTGTGGAGCAGCGAAAATAGTAAACGGTAAAAAAAAATTCAATCACTCTGTTGAAAATAAAATACATAAAGACTCATTCAAAAAGATAAAAAAAATTTTAAGTAAAAAATTTCCTAAGTTAAAAGTAAATTTTAAAATTTTATCTCTTAAAAGTTAATTTATTTAAGTAATTAAGACTATACTACAATTTTTACCAATCTATCGTTTAGGTTTATAATTTCAGAAACTTTTTCTTTTAACTCATCTACAGCCCTTTTAACACCATATTCGACTTGGTCATAATCATCACAAATAATTATTTTATTTTTCTTTAATTTTGAGGTTATTATTTTTAAATCATTACTAACAGTTTCGTATGAATGACCTCCATCTAAAAAAACAAAATCAATATTTTGCAAGTCTACTTTCGGCAACTGAATATCGCTTGATCCTTTTAGAAGTTCAACAGACTTTCCAAATTTTTTTAATAGTCCTTTTACAGACTTTAATGAGTTTAAATCCTTTTTAAGTATCAAATTAAATAATAAATGTTTAAATGGATTAGATAGCTTATTATGCTTAACTGTCATCTCTTTATTATCTAAATCTATATTTCTGTCCTCAAAAAAGTCTATACCAATAAATTTAAAGTTATTTTTGTGAATTTTGTTTAAAGTTTCACAAACATTCCTTGATGTAACACCTTGGTAAACTCCAACTTCTAAAAAATTGGCAGGTTTATATTTTTCAATTTCTAACAATAAAAGTCTTGCAGAGTCTAAATCCTTTTTAAAACTAGTTTTTCTAAAATAAAATTTAAATTTCATATATTAAAATATTGATTTTGAATATTTTTTCCAATTATCCTGATAATGTTTTGTATTTTTAGATACAGCTTTTTTTTCTTCCTCAGTAACCTCTCTCACTACTTTTCCAGGTGACCCAATTACAAGCGAATTGTCAGGTATCACTTTATTTTCAGTGATCAATGCTTTTGCACCAATAATACAATTTTTTCCAATTTTTGCGTTATTTAATATCACTGCACCAATACCAATTAGACTGTTATCTCCAATTGAACATCCATGAAGCATAACTAGATGACCCACAGTAACATTTTTTCCTATTTTTAATGGATAACCAGGATCAGTGTGAAGTACACAACCATCTTGAACATTTGACCCCTCGCCTATATAAATATTTTCTAAATCTCCTCTTAAAGTTGCATTAAACCATATACTAGTATTTTTTTCTAAAGTTACATCACCAATAACAACTGCATTGGGTGCTACCCAATTTTCGCCAGAGTTTTTTGGTTTTTTATCTTTTAAATCATAAAACATAAATTATATATTGTTGTACCATGTCTCTTACAAAAACTCCAATTTGCGATTTCGGAAAAAAAGCTGAAAACTTCAAACTTAAATCTACAGATAATAAAATTATTTCTTTAAATGATTTAAAGGGCAAAAAAGGAACTTTGATAATGTTTATTTGTAATCACTGTCCATATGTTAAGGCAATAATAAAAGATTTAGTTGAAGATTGTAAAAATTTAAAAAAATTTGGAATTAATGCAGTTGCAATATGTTCTAACGATGTAAAAAATTATCCAGAGGACTCTTTTGAAAATATGATTATCTTTTCAAAAGAAAATAATTTTTCTTTTCCGTACCTTCATGATGAAACACAGGAAGTAGCTAGAACATATGACGCTGTTTGTACACCAGACTTTTTTGCTTATAATAGTAACTTGGAACTTCAGTACAGAGGAAGAATTAAACAGTTAAAAGACTTAAAACCTATAGATGACGGTGAAAGTGACTTATTTAAGGCTTTAACTTTAATTTCAAAAACAGGTCAAGGACCTGAGAAACAACATCCAAGTATGGGCTGTAATATAAAGTGGATTAAATAAAATAAATGTTTTTAATTTTAACTAGAAATTTCCCTCCTGAAATTGGCGGTATGCAAAATCTAATGTATGGTTTAACTAAATCTTTATCTAAATTAAATATTGTAAAAGTTTTTGCTGATTATCATGAAAATTATTTGAGTTTTGATAATAATGTTAATTTTTCTATTGAAAGAATTGGTGGGCCAAAATTACTTAGAAAATATAGAAAATCTTATTTAATTAATGAATTTATAAAAAATAACAAAAATGTTAGTTGTATAATTGCTGATCACTGGAAGAGTTTAGAGCTCATAAATACGAGTAAAAAAAAAATATGCTTAATTCATTCGAAAGAAATTAATCATGAAAAAGGCTCAAGACAAAATAAAAGATTAACAAATATTTTAAATAATGTTGACCATGTAATATCAAACTCAATTTTTACAAAAAATTTAGCAATAAATATGGGAGTAAATGAAAATAAAATAGATGTAATTAATCCAGGTGTTGATGCAGTAAAAGAGATTTCTAAAAAAGATTTGGATCAAGCTGAAAAGATTTTTAATGGAAAATCAAATAGATTAATTACCGTTTCTAGATTCGACAAAAGAAAAAATCATGAAAAAGTAATTATGGCAATTAGAAATTTAAAAGAACTGTATCCAAATATCATCTATATTTGTATTGGCTATGGAGATGAGGAGCAAAATTTGAAAAAATTAGTTAATGAACTTAACCTTAATAACCATGTTATTTTTCTAAAGAATGTTGAAACAGAACTTAAGAATGCCTTAATATGTAAATCGAATATTTTTGTAATGCCCTCTATAATCCATAATAAATCAGTTGAGGGTTTTGGAATTGCTTATATTGAAGCTGCGCAATATGGAATTCCTTCTATTGGCGGAAAAGATGGTGGAGCTTCAGATGCAATACTGCATGAAAAGACAGGATTAATTTGTGATGGAAATAATCTTGAGGAAATTTATTCCTCAATAGATAAAATGCTTAAAGATCACAAGTATAAAGAATATGGAAAAGAGGCAAAAAAATTTTCAGAAAACTTTTATTGGGATAAAATAATTAAAAGTTATCAAAAAATTTTATAGAATTATTTTTTCAAAAACTTTTCTTGCACTTAACTTTTTTAAATCAGTAACTTGAATTGCTTTAAATTTCTCCCTTTCAATGCTTACCTTGTAAGCGGTTGTATGAGATCCGAAAAGAGCAATACCTTTAACACCAAGATGAGCTGACATATGTGCTGGTCCTGTATCATTAGCTACAACAAAAGAACTGTTTTTAATAAGAGACGAAAGTTGAGGAATTTTAAGAGATTTACCATTGTCTAAAATGCATTCTGCATTAAAATTTTGTGCCTCTTGAAGTTCATTAGGCCCTGGTGCAATTACAACTTTATACTCATTTTTTAACTCACCTTTAATTAATTTTATAAGTTCATTGTAATAGGGCCATTTTTTTAAATGAAGATGTGGTGAACAAAATGGGAATAAAATAATATATTTTCCTAATTTAAATTTAGAATTAATTTCTGATATATCTGAACAAGACCAACCAAAATTTGGTTTGAGAGTATGTTTAGTGTTTAATCCAGATATTTTTAATTGATGGTCAAATCTCTCTAAAACTGAAAGTTTATCAAATTCCTCTTTTGTGGTATTTGAGGGTAATGTTGTTTCCGATGATGACCAGGAATTATAATTTGAATTTGGGAATAATACTTTTTTATAGAATGAAGTTCTTGATGAATTTTGTAAATCAAATACTTTTATAAATTTAAGTTTTTTTATTTTTCTCATTAATAAATATAAATAAATTAGATTGAATCTAGATAATCGTTTATCTAGAATTACATCAGTAATGAGAGGGTTTTTTTTATACAAATCTAAGTAGGGTTTAGAGGTCATAACATAAAGCTTGTGATCCTTGTTGTTTTCATAAATATCTTGAATTGCACCACTTGCCTGGGCTATATCACCTAAAGACCCATGTTTAATAATTAAAATATTAGACATATTTTAAACAACTTAACATAATATAAAAATTTATGAATAAAATACTTGTTGAGGTTTCAATTGGAGAACTTTTAGACAAAATTTCTATTTTAGAGATCAAACAAAAAAAAATAAAAGATCCTGAAAAATTAAAATTCATCAATAATGAACACTCTATATTAAAAGAACAGTTGGAAAAAAATGTAAAATCTGATGACAAGTTAAATAAACTTTATCACTCACTTAAAGAAATAAATGCTAAACTTTGGATCATAGAGGACGAAAAAAGACAATGTGAAAAAGATAAAGATTTTGCAGAGAAGTTTATTAAACTTTCAAGAGATGTACATTTTCTTAATGACGATCGGGCAAAAATTAAATTAGATATAAATAATCACACTGGATCAGTAATTAAGGAAATTAAAGAATATACTGGTTATTAAATCATTTAATGGGGCTACATTTTTCAAAAGAAGAATTTTTAAATAGAAAAAAAAGAGTTTTAAAATCGATGAAAGAGCAAGATCTTGATGCTCTTCTCATGTTTAGACAAGAGTCTATGTATTGGTTGACTGGTTATGATACTTTTGGATATGTTTTTTTCCAAACTCTAGTTTTAGATAAAAATGGTAATATAGTATTACTAACTAGAGCCCCTGATTTACGACAAGCTCAAAATACCTCTAACATAGAAGATATTAGAATTTGGATAGATAAAGATAATTCTAATCCAACAGATGATCTTAAAATTATTTTAAACGAATTAAATCTTAAGGGAAAAAAATTAGGAGTGGAATATGAAGCTTACGGTTTAACAGGACGTAATGCACTTCGACTTAATAAATCTTTAGAAAATTATTGTAGTGTCGAGGATAAATCAGACTTAATAACAAAGTTAAGAGTTGTTAAATCTAAAGAAGAAATTGTTTATGTAAAAAAAGCAGCAGAACTTGCTGATAAAGCTTTAGATGAAGTCTGGAAACATGCAAAGGCTGGAGTAAGTGAGTCTAAAATACTAGCTGAAATGAATAAAGTTATTTTCGAGGGAGGTGGCGATTATCCTGCAAATGAATTCATCATTGGTTCAGGAAAAAATGCTCTTCTTTGCCGTTATCAATCAGAAAAACAAATTTTAAATAAACAAGATCAATTAACTGTCGAATGGGCTGGAACTTATAGACATTATCATTCAGCAATGTTTAGAACTATTCCTATTGGTAAAGCAGATCCCAAACATTATAAAATGCATGAGGCTTGTGTTGAAGCTTTAAAGAATTGCGAAAATAAACTTAAACCAGGAAGCAAAATCGGAGAAGTTTTTGATACTCATGCGAAAACTTTTGATGATCTTGGTTTCAATAATGCAAGAATGAATGCATGTGGTTACTCTTTGGGCGCTACATTTTCCCCTAATTGGATGGATTGGCCAATGTTATATACTGGTAACTCTTATGTCATCGAACCTGGTAATGTATTTTTTATGCATATGATTTTAATGGATTCAGAAAACCAATTAGCTATGAATTTAGGGGAAACATATTTGGTTAATGATAAAGGTAACGAAAGGCTTGGTAAGCAAAAGCTGGATTTGGTTATTCTTTAATTAAAACTGTATTTTTTTTCCAAAAATTTAATCACATTGTGGATTATAAAAGTTATAAATAGGTAAATACCGCCAGCAACAATAAATACTTCAATAGGTTTAAAAGTTGTTGAAATTATATATTTTGCAACACCGGTCAAATCCATCAAAGTAACTGTACTTGCTAAAGAAGTACCTTTCATCATTAAAATGATTTCATTGCCGTAAGCTGGTAAAGATTGTCTTATAGCGATAGGAATTTGAATTTTATAAAATATAACTTTACTAGATATCCCCAAACTCTGACCTGCTTCAATAATTCCAGGTTTAATTGTTTGAAATGCAGATCGTAATATTTCAGATGTATAAGCTCCAGTGTTAAGTGAAAAAGCAATTATTGCGCACCAATAAGGTTCTTTTAAAATTACCCATAATACTGTTGATCTTAAATACTCTATCTGACCTAAACCAAAATAAATAATAAATATTTGAACCAATAGTGGTGTTCCTCTAAATACATACGAATAACCATAGGCGAATTTATTTATAATTGGTTTTTTATTAACTCTTAAAATTGCAAAACAAAGACCAATAAATAATCCAAAAATTAATGATGCAGATAATAGTTTTAGTGTTACTAAAGTAGCATTAAGTAGTTTTGGAAAACTATTTATCATTAGTTCAAAATCCATCAATAACCCCTGCTGTATCTAACTTCTAATTTATTTATTAACTTCATACTTAAATATGTTAGCAATAAATATAAAACTGCTGCAAATGAATAAAAAAATAAAGGATCTCTTGTCGATCCAGCAGCAATGTAAGATTGCCTCATTATTTCAACTAAACCCGTTACTGAGATTAGTGAAGTATCTTTTAAAGTAATTTGCCAAACATTGCTTAAGTTAGGAATGGCAAGTCTTAACATTTGAGGCATAATCACTTTAAAAAAATGAACTGACTTTTTTAAACCTAAAACCTTTGAGGCCTCAAATTGTCCTTTATCAATTGATTGAATTGCTCCTCTAAAAACTTCTGTTGAATAAGCTCCTGATATAATACCAATTGCAAAAGATCCAGTGATAAATGCGTTGATTTCAATATATTCATTGTATCCAAATATAGAAGCAACATACATAACTGCTCCACTTCCGCCAAAGAAAAATAAATAAATAACCAATAATTCAGGAACTCCTCTGATAACTGTGGTGTAACAGTTTCCTATAAGATTAAAAAATTTACTTTTGGATAATTTAAGTGGGGTAAATATTAAAGCAAAAAGAAAACCTATGGACATAGCTGTTATTGAAACAGCAATTGTCATCATTGTAGCGATTAATAGTTCATCGCCCCAGCCAGTTTTTCCGAATGAAAGAAGTTCCATACAGACCGGCGACTATATATTATAGTCGCCAAATCTAAAATTATTTACATAGATGCATCGAAGCCGAACCACTTAGTAGCAATTCTACTAATGTCGCCGTTCTTTCTTGCTTTGTCGATTGCTTTATTAAAAGCGTTTAGTAACTCTGTGTCATCTTTTCTTATACCAACACCTACACCATTACCAAATGCACCACCTGAAAAAGTTGGTCCAACTAATACAACTGGTTTACCTGATTTTTCTGCATAATCACTAAAAGCTACAGCGGCAGCTAATGCAGCATCGCATCTTCCAGATGCTAAATCTAAGTTAACTTCGTCTTGAGTTTTATATGTTCTCACATTTACTTTTCCAACATCACCAGAGTCTAAAAAGTTTTGGTGAATTGTTGCAGTTTGCACACATACTGTTTTACCTGCTAAAGCAGCAGTCAAAGTTTTAAGAGCTTTTTTTGCTGCAGCATTCGGTTTAGTAAGATTAATTCCAGCTGGTGTGTCCATACCCTCTAAGCTTGAACCTTTCATTACCGCAAGTGACGCAACTTCGTCAGCATATCCTTGCGAAAAACTAATTGCTTTCTGTCTTTCTGCAGTTATTGACATACCTGCCATTATTGCATCAAACTTTCTCATAATAAGAGCTGGTATCATTCCATCCCAATCTTGCTCAACTATCTCGCATTGTTTACCTATATATCTGCATAGTGTCCAAGCAAGCTCAACTTCAAATCCAATAAGTTTACCAGAAGCATCTTTTGAATTCCATGGTGGGTATGCTCCTTCTGTTCCAATCTTAATTTTATCAGCATTAGCAGAAAATGATAAAAACAAAGTAATCAAAACTCCTAAGCTAAATTTTTTAATAATATTCATATCGCCTCCAATATTTTTTTAATAAGTATTTCACAAATTATATGATTTAAAAAGAAATTATTTATTTAATGAAGATGCAAAATTCCAAGAACAATCAAAACTTGGTATATAGATTCTATCTAAGGATGTATTACCGAAGCTTTTTTCAAATAAACTGAGCCATTTTTTAACTTGTTTAGGTTTTTTATCCTGACTTCCAACCTGCGCAGTTATTGTTCCATTTGGTTTCAAAATTCTTTTAAGTGAATTGATATTTTTTGCAGCGAGATCAATACAATACTGATCATCATTAAGGTCTACAAATATTTTATCATATTTATTATCTTCAATTTTTTTAATACTTTCAAAAGCATCACCCCAAACACACTTAACTGAATTTTTTGTGGTAGCTTTTTTACCTATTTTGCTTAAATGTTTTTCACATACTTCGACCACTTCAGGATCCAACTCAAACCAGTCTATATAATTAAATCCTTGTGATATACACTCTCTAGCAACACCTCCATCACCACCACCAATGATTGCAGATTTGTCTTTTTGGGGATTTAATTTAATACCAGAATTAACGAAAGTTGAACTATACAAATGCTCATCGCTCTCAGCAACTTGAAGTTCATTATCAATAAATAAAGATTTTCCAAACTGTTCAAGATTTAAAATTTCAATATGTTGCCCAACTTTGGAGTTAAAATCTTCCAAAACATCTTTTACCAAATAATACTTTTTAAGTCCTGGCGAACTGTAAATATCATCATAGTAAATTATGTTATCTCTATTAAATTCTTTTTTAACAATTTTTTTGTGTTTAATATCTTTTTTAATAATATCTAAAGCAACTATTGGGTTAACCTTCCCGCATGTAAAAAAATCGAAACTTATAATTCCTTTTTCAGGAAAAGTATGAAAACTAATATGACTTTCAGCTAAAAGAGCCACTAGAGTAAAACCCTGAGGTTCAAATTTATATTTTGATATTTCTAAAACTGTCACCTTCGCTTTTTTTGCAATTTTATATACCAGTTTCTCAAAAAATTTTGGATCATACTCCTTTACAGTACCGATAATGTCTAATGTTATGTGTTCACCAACTTTTGTCATAAAAATTGTTAATTTTTTTTATAATTTTTTGTTTTTTCCAAGATTTTTTTCATTTCATCATCTGAAAGAATCTTGGGCTTTCCTAACTTTATTGTATTTATGTATTGATGACAAATATTTTCAATCTCTTGAGCGAGTTCAAATGCTTCATTAAGAGATTTGCCAAATGCAACCTGGCCATGATTAGACATAAGGCAAGCTTTTCTTTCCTCAAGTGCATTTAGAATATTTTGAGAGAGTTCTTTTGTACCAAAGGTTGCATATTCTGCGCATTTAATATTATTTCCACCTGCTAATGCGACCATATAATGAAATGCTGGGATATTTTTGCCGTGTGCTGAAACAGCTGTAGCATTAGCTGAATGGGCATGAACTATCGCTTCGGCGTCTATTTTTTTTATATAAATATCTTGATGAAAGCGCCATTCTGAAGATGGATTTATAGTATTGTGTGAAATTTTTTTTAAATTATTTGCTTCGTTTAATTCAAGAAAAACTATACTTTCAGCTACTAAATCTTCATATTTAATGCCCGAAGGTGTAATGAAAAAGCCTTCTACTCCATTATTAATTCCTCTCATTGAAATATTGCCAGATCTCAAAGGTGAAAGGTTTTCAGTGTTAAGTTTTTTCGCATACTTAATTACCTCTTTCTTTATTTCTAACATTATTTTTTAAGTTTTTTGTTAATTTCTCTTTCACAAAAAGATTTGATATCATCAATATTTTTACTCTTATCTAATTTTTTTTGAGCAATAATGCATGCTTTCATTGATTTATCTAAACTATGAGATCCGTATTCAATTCTCGATATATAAAGCATAATAAAAGCTATAATCAAAAAAAGTATAAAATATAAATTTTTTTTCATTTGAATAATTTTTTCAGTCCCTCGGTTGATGCATCGCAAACTCCTTTTTCAGTAATCAAACCTGTTACATATTTAGCTGGAGTTACATCAAAAGCTAGGTTCAATGCTTTGCTTTTCTTAGGATAAATTTGCAATTTCTTAACATTCCCTTTATCGTCTAATCCTTCAATGTATGATAATTCCTCAGAATTTCTCTCTTCTATAGGAATTTCTTTATGATCTTTGATATTCCAGTCAATTGTAGAACTAGGTAGTGCTACATAAAAAGGAATATTATTATCTTTTGCTGCCAAAGCTTTGAGATAAGTGCCAATTTTATTGCAAACATCTCCATTTGCTAAAGTTCTGTCTGTTCCGACAATACACATATCAACTTTTCCTCTTTGCATTAATAATCCTCCTGTATTATCTGCAATTACTGTATTTGGCACATGTTCTTCATTAAGCTCAAATGATGTAAGATTTGCTCCTTGGTTTCTTGGTCTTGTTTCATCCACCCATACATGCAAGGGAATTCCTTTCTTGTGTGCGTGATATATAGGAGAGGTTGCAGTTCCCCAATTTATTGTTGCAAGCCAACCTGCATTACAATGTGTTAAAATATTAATAGTATCCTTTTTTTTATTATGGATATCTTCAATTATTTTTAAACCATGTAACCCAATCTTTTCACAAAATTTTTCATCTTCCTCAGCAATTTCTTTAGCTTCATTTAAAGCGATCTCAAAAATTTTATTGCTATTCACCCCTGAAATTTTTTTCATCATTCTGTCGACAGCCCATTTTAAATTTATTGCTGTAGGTCTTGATTTAATTAAGTCGTTTGCTGAATTTTTTAAAAAAGATTGATCTTTATTTTCTAAAATAGATAACACAAGCCCATAAGCAGCTGTGGCGCCTATTAATGGTGCGCCTCTCACCTCCATTACTTTAATTGCGTTAACTGCATCCTTTATAGTTTTAATATCCTTGATTACAAATCTATGTGGTAGTTTTGTTTGATCAATTATTTTGACAATGTTATTTTCAAACCAAATTGTACGATATTCCTTTTGCTCAATTTTCATTTTATATTCTATCTAAACTTTTTTTAGGCCAAATTTTATCTCTGTCATAATATTTATCATAACAAATTTTTTTATTACTTATTTCTATCCATGGATCTTTGTCTTTCACAAAAATATGAGCTTGTGGTGTAATCGGATTTTCTAGAGTTTGAGTTCTGATGGCAATTCTACCTTCAGAAATATTATATTTGCAGTAAACATAAACACCACAAATAATACAAAAATACGCATTCACGCCCTTTCCACTTCCTGTCGGTAATTCTATAGATGCAACATCCCCTTTGACCTCTAAATCTTTATCTAAAACCATAGTGTGAATTACAAAAGATGATCCAGTAGAAATTTTACAATCTTTACAATGACAGGCTTGGGTAAATAACGGTTCATCTTTGATAGTGTATTTTACATTTCCACATCCACATTGACCCTTAAATTCTTTTTTTTTTGTCATTTACCTAAAACTCTCCCTGCTATAAATTTAAGTTTATTTTTAGTTTTTTCTGTCCTTTTTTCTGGAGCAGTTATAATTGCGACATCTAAACAATTATTAGTCGGATCATTGGGGTCTATGCTTTTTTCATAACAATCTATTAAATTTTTAATCATATCCTTTGCCTTAGCAGCGTTTTCCAAGAGGACTTTTATCACTTTTTGAACATCCACATTTTCATGATCTGGATGCCAGCAATCATAATCTGTAACCATTGATACGGATGCATATCTTATTTCTGCTTCTCTTGCCAATTTTGCTTCGGGCATGTTTGTCATTCCAATTACATCAGCATTCCAGTTTCTATATAAATTTGATTCAGCAAGTGTTGAAAATTGTGGTCCTTCCATTACAAGATATGTTCCTCCTCTTTGATAATCAATACCAGATTTTTTGATAGACTCCTCACAAGCATTCATAAGGCCATTTGAAGTAGGGTGAGCCATTGAGACATGAGCTACGATCTCATCATCAAAAAAGGTTTTATTTCTAGCAAATGTACGATCAATGAATTGATCTACAATTACAAATTTTCCTGGTTGCAGGTTTTCTTTTAAAGATCCTACTGCAGAAACAGATACGATATCTGATACACCAAGTTGTTTTAAAGCGTCAATGTTAGCTCTGAAATTAATTTTAGACGGTGAAATATAATGTCCTCTTCCATGCCTTGGTAAAAAATAAACTTCTTTTCCCTTAAATTTGGTTTTTAATATTTTATCAGATGGATTTCCCCAAGATGTTTTTACATCTAAAAATTCTCTATCTTTAAATTCTTCCACATCATACAACCCACTTCCTCCAATAATTGCTAATTTATTTGTCATATTATTTAAAATGCTTTAATTATTTATAACTTAAAAATTTATGGATTTAAAAGATTATATCAGATCAATACCTGATTATCCCAAAAAGGGAATTTTATTTAGAGATATAACCACATTAATCGAAGATGAAAAAGCATTTGCTCGCTGCATAGATTTAATATTTGAAAAATCTCAAAATTTTAATTTTGATAAAATTGCTGCAATAGAGTCTAGAGGATTTGTATTTGCTTCGGCTGTATCATATCTAGCCAAGAAACCTTTTATTATGCTGAGAAAAAAAAACAAACTTCCATCTGATACACACTCTGTTGATTTTGAGCTTGAATATGGGAAAGCCACTATTGAGGTGCATAAAGACTCTATAAAAAAAAATGACAAAGTATTAATTATCGATGATTTAATTGCTACTGGTGGAACAGCTGAGGCAGCAGCAAAACTGGTAAATATATCTCATGGAAAAGTTGCGGGGTTTATTTTTGTAATAAATTTATTTGATTTAAATGGCTCTAATAATTTGAAGAAACAAAATTACAAAGTCGAAAATTTAATAGAATTTCCTGGGCACTAATTATCTACCCTAAAACTAGATTTTTTTCCGATAATAGATGCAAAAATTCCACAAAGTCTCATTTTGTAAATTTTTTTTTTATGTGAATTTAAAAGAAATGAATAAATTAAATATTTAAAACATGCTGCGCTTAAATTTAAAGAAATTTTTGTGATAGCATTTAAAAAACCATAATGTTTTTTATTAAAATAAAACTTTGACCACATCCAATGCCAGTTTCTTAAATATTCAAGTTTTTCGTTAGTATTAATGCCACCTTTGTGATTTATAAGAGAGTCTGTAACGACATATATATATTCATTTTTTTTTCTTATTCTTAAACAAAGATCATCATTTTCTAAAAAAAGAAAAAAATTTTCATCAAAAAAATCTTTTTCTTTAAACTTTTGAAGATTAAATAACATTGAAAATCCATCAATACTTTCGACTAATAAAATATTACTATTTGAACTTCCCGATGCAATTACCTTTTTATAGTTTGGAAAATTTTTATTATCATTTAAAGGTGATGCTAATGTAAATTCAGATACTTCATCTAATGCCTCTATAAACTTACTTAGTGTATTATCGTGTAATTTGGTATCTGGGTTTAATACAAATGCATAATTAGTTTTACAAGCTTTTAAACCCAAATTATTTCCTGCACCCATACCTATATTATCTGAGATTATTACCTCAATATTGTCATATTTTGTTTTTAAATCTTTTTCTAAATTAATGTTATTTGAGTTTTCGATAATGATTTTTTTTGAGCGCTTGGGAAGTGAATTTAAACAATTTTGAATAATATTTTCACTTTTATAAGTTACAATTATAAATGTTATATCGTCTAAATTTAATTTCATTAAAATTAAAAAAAGTATACTTAAATAGACAATTATTGTAAAAAAAATAATGAAAAAAGTTATAGTTACTGGTGGCCTTGGCTTTATAGGCAGTAATTTAATTAAAATTCTTCTAAAAAAAAAATATTTTGTAATTAATATTGATAAAGTTTCTTATTCTTCAAATTTTTATAATGTAAAAAAATTCTCAAATAACAGGAATTATAAGTTTTTTAAAATAGATATTAATAATGACAAAAAAATTTTAAAGATTTTTAAGAGATATAAACCGAATGCTATTTTTAATCTTGCTGCTGAAACTCATGTTGACAGATCTATTGATGGACCAGAAAGTTTTATAAAGAGTAATATTTTAGGAGTATTTAAATTATTACAAGCTTTTAGGAAGTTTGTTGAGAGAAATAAAAATTCTTTATTAATTCATATTTCAACTGATGAAGTTTACGGAGATGTTTTGACGGGTAGATCGAAGGAAGAAGATGCATATAAGCCTAGCTCACCCTATGCAGCATCAAAAGCTTCATCTGATCATTTGGTATATTCATATATAAGAACATTTAAAATTCCTGCTATTATTACTAATTGCTCAAATAATTATGGTCCAAGACAACACCCTGAAAAATTAATTCCTAAATTAATTTATAATATTTTTAATAACAAAAGCTTACCAATTTATGGAAAAGGTGAAAATTCTAGAGAGTGGATTTATGTTGACGATCACTGCGAGGCTTTAGTAAAAATTTTAGAGAAAGGAAAAGTTGGGAATTTTTATAATATTGGATCTAACATAAATCTAAATAATATTAAAATTTCAAAACTTTTAATTAAAGTGGCAAAATCAAAATTTAAGATCGGGAAAAATGTAAATATTAAATTTGTAAAAGATAGACCAGGTCATGATGTTAGATATGCTCTTAATAGCAATAAGTTAATTAAAAAACTTAAATGGAAACCAAAAATAAATATTCTTAATGGTTTAGGTATGACTTTTGATTGGTATTTAAGAAATCCAGGATATTATTTGAGTTTAAAAAAAAAAGATATGACAGCAAGATTAGGTAATAAAATTAAGTGATTAAAAAAGGTATAATATTGTCAGGTGGAATGGGAACAAGAATGAGCCCACTTACAAAAGCTGTTAATAAACAATTGCTCCCAATTTATGATAAACCTTTAATTTTTTACCCACTTTCAATTTTAATGTTAGCAAAAATAAAAGATATATTAATTATTGTTAACAAAGGACAACTCTCACAATATAAGAAAATAATTCCAAATGGTAATAACATTGGAGTAAATATCACTTATAAAGAACAATCCTCTCCAAGAGGTTTGCCAGATGCTTTCATATTAGGACAAAAATTTATTGGAAAAGATAATGTTGCATTAATTCTTGGAGACAATTTTTTTTATGGCCAGAATTTAACTAAACAATTATTAAATTCTGTAAAATTAAAAAAAGGAGCAAAAATAATTTTACATAAAGTAAATAAACCAGAACTTTATGGAGTTGCTAAAATAGATAAAAGAAAAAAGGTAATTAATATAAAAGAAAAACCGAAAAAATTTCTTTCAGATCTTGCTATAACTGGTTTGTATTTTTTTGATAATAATGTCGTAAATTATGCAAAAAAACTTAAACCATCTAAAAGAAAAGAATTGGAAATTGTTGATTTAATAAACAAATATAAAAAAAACAAAAAATTAACTGCAGATTTAATAGGTAGAGGTGGTGCATGGTTAGATTCAGGTTCGATTGAAGATTTCTACAAAACTAGTTCTTTTGTGTCAGCTATAGAGAACAGACAAGGTTTTAAGATTGCATGTTTAGAGGAAATAGCTTTAAACAATAAATGGATTTCCAAAAAAGAAGTTAAAAACGCTATACAATTTTATGGAAACTGTGAATATTCAAATTATTTAAAAAAATTGATTGATTAGTGGTAGCGGGAAGTGGGATCGAACCACTGACCTCGGGCTTATGAGTCCCGCGCTCTAACCAACTGAGCTACCCCGCCATTAAATTGTTGTTGATATATACTACTTATTTTTTTTCTTTCAAACAAGAAATACTAAAAATTAATATTAAATTTAGAAGGTTTCCAATCTTTTGGCGCCAACTCCAAATCATCGAATTCAAACGCAGGAGCAACTGTGCAACCAATTAAACTGTATGAGCCCGCTGGCTTCATTGCGAACCATGTATTTTTCTCTATATTAAATATAAAATTATTTTTTGATCCAATTTCATTAGTTTGATATTCCTCTCCATCTTTTGAAGTATATATGATTAGGGGGCTGCCTGAATAAAAATGCAAAGTTTCATTTTTGGTTATTTTATGCCAATGAGAATGCTGATTACCCTCTAGCAGAAAATATATATGACTTACGTCTTTGGATCTGAATACTTCTACATAATGCCCACCCTCTGGATGAGGGATCATTTTGTGGAGTGCAAGAATGGATTTTACAATACTCATTTATTCAAATTACACTTAACCATTTTTTTTCTTCTTCAGATAATATAATATTAGTGGAATTCATTGAAAATCTTAATTCTGATTTATTTTTTGATCCAATAATCGCATAAGAGGGGAATTTTTGGTTAATAACCCATGACAAAGCTATATCATTAGGTGAGCAACTATACTTTTTTGACAATTCTTCAGCTCTTTTTCTTTTTTCAATATTATCTGTACTATAAAAACAATCTTTTAAGTGTCTATGAAACTTTCTTCTTAATAATTTTTTTATAAAATTTTCCTTAATAAAAAAGCCTCTAGCCTGACTTGACCATGCAAAATGATTAATATTCTTACTCTCTAAATATTTAACATAATCCTTATTATTGATGCTTAAACAGTCTTGCCACAGTGGTTTTTCCATTTTTGCGAGTGAGAATTGGTTGTTAATTATAGAAAAAGGAGTTTTATTATTTGTCTTCGACCATTTTAAAGACTCATCAAACCTTTCTTTGGAAATATTTGAAATTCCAAATAATTTGATTTTTCCTGAAGATTTAATTTCATTTAATACGTCAACATATTCGTTAATTGGAACATGCTTACTATGGTGATGTAAAATTAATATATCAGTAATATTTGACTGTAGTCTTTCTAAAGATGTCTGTAATAGATTAAATATTTCTGACGGTTTAGAGCTTTCTTCTCCAACTTTTGAAATTAAAACAATATTTCTCTCCAAACCTCTGGATTTAATCCATTTACCTAAAAATTTTTCATTTTCACCACTCCTATAATAAATTGAATTATCAAAAGTATTTCCACCATTTTCATAATAAAAATCCCATAGCTTTGATGCAGAGGTATATTTTTTCTGTTTATCGTTTCCCAGTATTATTTTTGAAATCTTTTTTTCTAGCCCAGTAATTTCACCAAATAACATTTATTAAAATTTATTTTTTTAATTTCATATTTCCTAGATAAAATAAAAGAAAACAGTATTGCAATAGAGCGTAAATAGTTATTGGAACTAGGTATTGAATTTCAGAAAAAATTAATGCCCCAACTACAAATCCCATAGCACCATTTTGTAATAATGCCTCAATTCTAATTGCCCTTTTTGATGGAACATCATCAATAATTATTTGTGTAATAATAAATGACGATAAAAATACTAAAACTAAAATTAAACTCATTGTGACCCCAACATCATCAAAATAACTTATTAGGTTATTTTTTTCGGTATAGATAGCTATGAAAACAATTATTAAAAAAAGAGCAAATGCCAATCTGTCGAGAGTAAAAGTATATTTTTGAAAAAAATTGGAAAAATTTGCTCTACAAAAAATTCCTATAAAAACGGGTAACGTTATAAATAAAAAAGTCTTAACTGAGAATGTAAACAATTGTAAGTCAAAGCTTTGGTTATATAAAAAATTTGAAAAAAAATTTAAATATAGCGGCACTGTTACAAAAGAAAACAATGCACATACTGATGTTAAACAAATTGATAAAGTTACATTGCCATCTGCTATTCTTGTTGCATAATTAGACATAGCAGCTGACGGCATAATCAATAAGAGAAAAACTCCTATTTGAAATTCCTTGTCCATCGGAAAATAATTTATAATTATCAAACCTATTATTGGAAGAACAACTACTTGGCAAAGGATTCCAACAATAAAATTTTTAGGTTTGCTAAATACTCTTAAAAATCTATTTATCTTTAAATTCAAACCTAGAGCAAACATTATAAAAAAAACACCAAAAGGTCCTACTAATTTAACAAATTCCATAAATTTAATTTACATATTTTATATTTATTCTAGATTAAATATTTGTAAAAATAAAATGTCAAAGGAAAATAGATTAAAATTTTCAACAGAAGTAGAAGTATCAGATGTTTATAATACTCTTACTAAAAACTATATTGAAATAATTACCGATTATTTCGAGCTTCAAAGAATTTGGTTAAATAACGCTTATGTAACATTCAAAGATTTAGACAAGTATTTTATCTTGATGAGCTTAGTAAGTAAAACTTTCGATAGTTACGGTGAATACTTTATAAAATATAATTTTGAACAATTTTATAATGTAAGTGAATATGAACTTAAAAAATTTAATATTGTAAATGTAGCTAAGGAACTTTCGATATCAAAAGAAACTGCCAGAAGAAAAATATTAGAATTAGAAAAAATCGGTATTATAAAAAAAAATAAAAAAGCTGTAGTAATAAATAGAGATGCGTATAACCTGCAAAAGCCAACCACATCTATACATTTAATATCTAAATTTTTATCACATCTTTCAAAACTAATGAAAGCATCAAATATTATAAATCAAGAGATTTCATCATTAGATTTTGAATTATTAATTAAAAACAATTATACGCATTGCTGGAACTATTTTTTAAAATTTCAAATTGAGATGTTGACCGGTTTTAAAAAAAAGTTTTTTAAAGATTATGAAACTGTGCAAATCTGGGCAATAATTGTTTATAATCAAAATTTGTCATTAACAAAAAAATTTAAATCCAAATCAAAATTACCCGATAAAGTTAAAGATACATATTTAGAGGAAATATTGTCATTGACAGGAACTTTAGGACTAAATGCCATGACTATTGCTGACTTGACCGGTATACCTAGACCAACGGTTATTAGAAAATTAAATTTTTTGATTAAAAATAAATTTATTGAAAAAAATAATGCCGGTCTTTACACCTTGTGTAATTCAAAAAAATTAAAAGAAGTAGATAGTTTTAGGCTAGAAAATGTTAATAAAATTTCAGCGATGTCATGTAAATTATTTAATGCAGCAAGGATTTTAGACAAAAATCTTTAAATTTTTAGAATGAAGCGATTGCTCCAGTAATCAGAACCACAGATGCAATTAAACTTACGAATATAAGATTCTCTTTTTTCTCTTTTTTTTTCTCTTCTCTCACCTTGTCCATAAGTAAATTTATATCAACTTTGGTACTTTTTTTCTTTTGAGGAACAGCTTCCAATTCAATATCTTCGTTGTCGATTATAAACGTTTGAGTTGATTTTTTTGTTACTTGTTCTGATGACATACTGAAGTAAATCATGCAAAATAAAATTTTACAATCTAGAGGTTGTTCAATTTGAGGTTTCAAATAATTATTGGAGACCAGAATGGGAATTCTAGCCTAAATTGTTTTAAAATTATTTTGGTTCAAGCTTTTTGTCTGTAATTCAGCTGCATGCCTTTTTTTTGCAACTTCTACAAATAATTCAGCATTTTGTAATGTCTGCTTTGATATTTCTCCGTTTACATAACCAAATGATAAATTTTTATTGAAACAAAAGGAATAATTTCCAGATGTTGTTCTTCCAATAATTTTATCATTTAAATAAATTGGCTCTTCATGAAGCAAAAGCGGTTCTCCAGGTTTATTTTCTTTAAGTGTTAGCATTATAAATTGCTTAGATGGAGTTTTGTCTTTAATTTTTAATAGTGCATCTCTTCCAACAAAATCTACATTTTTTTTATAACTTATGGTAAAACTCAATCCTGCTTGATATTGGTTTTCCTCGGGTGAAATATCATGACCCCAATGTAAAAAACCACACTCCATACGCATTATATCCATTGCATGCATACCACAGTGAGACAATTCAAAGTTTTTACCCTCTAAAACAATGATGTTGTACACTCTTTTGGCATCTTCGCTTTTCACATAAAGTTCGTATCCTAATTCACCAACATAAGATAATCGCTGTGCCCATGTTTCTATATTATTTATTTTTATTGATTTTGCTGAGCCAAATTTAAAATTCTCATTTGAAAAATCATCTGAACTTAATTTGCTAATCATATCCCTACTTCTTGGTCCAAACAAACCAAAACAACAATAATCATCTGTCACATCATTAATTTCGATTTTATCAGATAAATATTTTTCAATATGTATTTTGTCGTGCTCTCTAGTGGCTGCAGAACTCACAACTCGAAAATAATTTTTATTAATACATACAATACTTAAATCTGTTTCAATACCCCCATCATCATTTAACATTTGAGTATAAGTAGTTTTACCAGGTATATTTTTTATATTTGCAGTACTGATTTTTTGTAGTTCATCATGAACGCTTTCTCCTTTCAAATCAAATTTTGAGAAAGAAGATAAATCAAATAGTCCTACATTTTTTCTTGCATTTATTGTTTCATGTTTTGCTGATGGGTACCAATTTTGAAAACCAAAACTATACTCATATTTTGGTTGTTTCCCATTCATCGAATACCACATTGGTCTTTCATAACCTGATGTAGCACCAAAACAAGCACCCACTTTTTTTAATTCGTCATGATAAGGAAGTATTTTTTGATTTCTTGAGGTATTATGTTGCTTATAAGGCCAATGCATTCCATATAAATCTCCCAGAGTTTCAGTTACTCTTTCCATAATAAATTTTTTTGAAGAATGAAATTTTTGAAATCTTTTAATATCTAAAGAAAATAAATCTTCGTTTATATGTCCATTGATCATCCATTCTGCAGTTACTTTTCCAGCGCCTCCTGCACTAGCAATTCCAATACTATTGAAGCCACAGCAGGTATATAATTTTTTTACTTCTGCTGTTTCACCTAAAAGATATTGAGTATCAGGTGTAAAAGACTCAGGACCAGAAAAAAACTTTCTAATGCCAGCATCTTTAAGCATTGGAAGCCTGTGAAAAGATTTTTTTAAATATGGTTCAAAGTGATCAAAATCATCTGGAAATTCTCCAAAAGAAAAATCATCCGGCACTCTTCCAGTTTCTTTAAACGCAGGTTTTGCATTTGGTTCAAATATTCCTACAAGCATTTTGCCTGCGTCCTCTTTTAAATACAAACAAGCATTATAATCTCTTAAAACAGGTAAATTTTTTGGTAGACTTTTCATTGGTTCTGTTATTACATAAAAATGTTCATTAGGATAAAGAGGTACACTTACATTTATATCTTCTGCTATTTGTCTTGACCACATTCCGGTAGCAAGCACCACATACTCGCAATTTATTTTGCCATAAGAAGTATCGACTCCTACGATTTTACCTTTATTAACTAAAATTTTTTTTACTGGAGTTTTCTCAAAAATTTTTACACCTTTCATCCTTGCTGCTTTAGCTAAAACATTTGTAACTCCAACAGGATCGGCCTGACCATCTTTAGGCATAAATACACTGCCTTCAATATCAGCGTCCTCAATTACTGGATATAATTCTTTAGTTTTTTTTTTGTCTAAAATTTGAACATCCACATTAGATAGTTGCGCTGTTGTTGCTTGCCTTAAAAGTTCCTGCATTCTATCTTTTGTTGAAGCAACGGTAATAGCGCCATTTTGTTTTAGACCAGTGGACAAACCTGTAGTTTTTTCAAGTTCTTTATATAAATCAAGAGAGTACTTTCTTAATTTTGTGATAGTTTGAGATGCTCCAAGCTGACCTACAAGACCTGCTGCATGCCAAGTAGTTCCAGATGTAAGCTGATCTCTCTCTAAAAGAATAGTATCTTTCCAGCCAAATTTTGCTAAATGATATGCGCATGAGGTACCAGCTACTCCTCCGCCAATTACTACCACTTTTGTGCTTTTTGGGAGATCTTTTTTCATTATTAATATATTTATACCAAATTAATGATCAATAAAGTTAATAAAATTTTAATTACAGGTGGTGCAGGCTATATAGGAAGTCATGTCGCTGAAAAATTAGTCAAGACTAAATGCAAAATAGTAATTGTAGATAATTTGCAGCGTGGTAGCAGAAAACTCATTAATAAAAAAACTAATTTTATAAAGGCTGATATTAATAATACAAAAAAACTGCGACAAATTATTTTAAAAAAAAAAATAGATACAATTATTCATTTAGCTAGTTTTGCTAGTGTAGCAGAATCTCAAAAGTTTAAGAAAAGATATTATTTAAATAATGTAATTGGAACTCAAAAGCTTCTTCAGGCGTGTAAAAATACAAATATTAAAAATTTCATTTATTCATCATCTTGTTCAATATATGGAAATGTGAAAGGAAAGGTCAGCGAAACAAAAAAACCAAATCCAAAAAGTTATTATGCTTTTACAAAATATAAATCTGAAAATTTAATCAAAAATTTTTCTAAAAAATATAAATTTAAATATGTTATTTTAAGATATTTTAATGTTGCGGGTGCAAGTAATTCAGGAAAAATAGGTGAAATTGGTAATAGAAATGATCGTTTAATAAAAAATTTAGCGATTCAATTTTTTAAAAGAATGGCAAAAATAAACATACATGGAACAAATTATAAAACTAAAGATGGTACGTGTATAAGAGATTACATTCATGTTTCAGACATAGCAGATATTCATAATATGTGTATTGGTTATCTTAATAAAAATTTTAAATCGAATACTTTTAATTGTGGTTATGAAAAAGGTTATTCAGTTTTAGAGATATCAAATATTTTCAAAAAGTTAAAAAAAAATACTATTATAAAATTTGGTAAGAGACGGCCAGGTGATGTTGGGCAGGTTTTCGCAAATTCAAGTAAATTTAAAAAAATATTTAAATGGAAACCAAAATATAATGATATCAAAAAAATTTTATATAGTTCAATTAAATGGGAAAAAAAATTAAATCATTTGTAAACCTACGCCTGTTTTGGGGTAAGTATAAAGATTGTAATTTGCAGTTAATTCATTCCCGGCTTTTATATCCTTTGCTGCAACCATAAAAAAATATTTTGCATCTGGTTTTTCTTGTAGATTAAAAAACACATTTTCACCGTCATTATCATTTCCTGGAAATTTTTTGGTTGTAGCATCAATATCTAGTTTGTCTCCAAATTTAAGTTTAGGTAAAGTGTCTGTTACCATTCTCACCACTGTAGGGTCATCGGAGTGATTATAAAATCCACCTAAAGGTGTTCTGATATATTTATTCTCAAACTGCTCGTCTCTTATATGGGTTACTCCAATAAATGTATTTTTTTTAATATCAACATTAGTAAATAATCCAAGTCCTTCAATTGGTGAATTTTTAATTGTTAATCCATCTGGCAAAGGCCTATACATTTATTACCCCTTATAAGTCCTCAGTTTATTGCTTTATTAGGTGAAACATAACTATGTCCAAAAATATCTGCTACTGCCTTATATGTCACATCACCTTTGCATACATTTAGTCCAGCAAGAAAATTTTTGTCTTCACTAAGAGCTTTTTTATATCCATCTTTTGCAAGTTTATTAAGAAATGGCAATGTCGCTTTGTTTAATGCAAATGTTGAAGTTCTAGGAACTCCACCAGGCATATTTGCAACACAGTAATGAACAATGTCATCTACTATATATGTAGGATTTGCATGTGTTGTTGGTTTACTTGTTTCTACACATCCACCTTGATCAATTGCAACATCAACAATAACTGAGCCGCGCTTCATGTTTTTTAACATTTTTTTAGTAACTAATTTTGGCGCCTCTGCTCCAGGAATTAAAACCCCTCCAACTAGTAAATCACATTCTGCAATAAGTTTGTTTAAATCACATTTTTCACTTAGTTCAGGTATAATTTTATCACCAAACATATTCACAAGTTGATTAAGTCGTGCCTCTGATTTATCAACAACATGAACTTTTGCTCTCATTCCTGTAGCAATTATCGCAGCATTTTCACCAACTACGCCACCACCAAGTATAACTACATTAGCAGGATCTCCTCCTGGTGCGCCTCCTAATAAAACACCTCTTCCCTTTTGATTTTTTTCTAAACAATGTGCGCCCGCTTGAACAGACATTCGACCTGCAACAGCGCTCATAGGTGCTAATAGAGGAAGTCTGCCATTATTATCTGTAACAGTTTCATATGCAATACAAATACCCTTGGATTTAATTAATCCATGAGTAAGTTCTTTCGCAGCTGCAAGGTGTAAATAAGTAAAAATAATTTGATCTTCTCTTATCATTTTAACCTCGTTTGAAAGAGGTTCTTTAACTTTTACAATTATTTCAGAATCATTGAATATATCTTCAGCTTTGTTTACGATCTTAGCTCCAGCATCTTCATATTGCTTATTTTCAAAACCAGCTTCGTAGCCACCATTATTTTCAACTAATACTGCATGACCATTTTTAACAAGATCTCTCACACTTTCGGGCGTGAGACCAATTCTATTTTCTTGTGGTTTTATTTCCTTAGGAACACCAATTTTCATATCCCTCCAAATGAAAATTAATTTTTTTTACTTTTTGAATAGTTTGTTATCCCTGTTCTTAATTTTTCTATGATTTCATCAATATGTTTTTTTTCTGAAATAAACATTGGTGCTATTATCAAGCAGTCTCCTGTAGCTTTAAAGTTTACTCCAGCTTCATAGCAATGTTTGAATGTTGTTAGACCTGCAACACCAGGTTTTTTATCAGTTTTAATATCTATTCCACCCATCATTCCATATCCTCTTATATTGTCGACTACGTCAATGTCTTTCAATGAAAATAAACCTTCTTGGAAATAAGGAGACATTTCTTTGGCTCTTTTAAAAATATCATCTTTCTCAATAATTTCTTGAACTGCAAGTGCCGCTGCAACAGATATAGGAATTCCAGAATAAGTATAGCCATGAAATAATTCTATTGTGCCTTTTGGAGCGTTATCTACTATACCATCATAAATTTCATCTTTACAAGCAACTACACCCATTGGACTTATTCCATTTGTTGTAGCTTTTGCCATTGTCATTATATCCGGAGTTACGCCGAACTCTTGTGAACCAAACGCTGAGCCCATTCTTCCCCAGCCAGTAATTACTTCATCAAAAATTAAAAGTATTCCATGCTTATCACATATTTCTCTTAATCTTTGTAAATATCCTTTTGGCGGAACCAATGTACCAGTAGATCCTGCAACTGGTTCAACAATACATGCAGCAATATTCTCTGCACCAAAATTTATACAAATTCTCTCTAAATCATCTGCCATCTCTGCACCAGTTTCAGGTTGACCGCTCACAAATTTATGTTCTGGAAGATGAGTATGTCTCATGTGAAGTACGCCTGGCATTAAAACGCTTGCAAAAGTTTTTACGTTGTTAATCATTCCTCCTACAGAAGTAGCTCCAATATTCATACCGTGGTAAGCTCTTTCTCTACCAACAAATCTATATCTATGACCTTCTCCTCTTGCCTTGTGGTATGCAATTGCTATTTTTATTGCAGTTTCAACTGCTGTTGAACCACAAATTGTGTAAAATATTTTATTTAAATTCCCTGGTGTGTGTTTAGAAATTTTAGTTGCTAGGTCAAACGAACCACCAAACCCTTGTTGAAATGGTTGACAATAATCTAACACATTTAACTGATTTGTAATTGCATCAATTATCTCTTTTCTTCCATGACCCAAAGGATTACAGAACAAGCCTGAACTGGCATCTATCATCGTTTTACCCTCATGATTTTTTAAATAGCATCCTTTAGCTTCTGTAATTAATCTTGGTCTTTCTTTAAAATCTTTATTAGATGTAAACGGCATCCAATGTTCATTTAAGGAATTTGGAATTTTTGTTTTATTGTCTGCGCTCATATAATTTTGTTGATATTTAGTTTCTAGACTAATTATTAATTTTTAACTAGAAAATTTTCTTAGTTTACCACTTGGATAAAATTATACAACCTTAGATTGTTTAATCAAATTCTGAAGCTTAAATTAAACTAAATGATCATTTACATAGGCTAAATTATGAACTTAAATATGCATATAAATAATAATTAAAAAGGGGAAAAATGAAAAAAATAATTAGTTTTCTTCTAGGTTGTTTTGTTGCTCTTAACTTAACTATTTCAACTGCAAATTCTGCAGCGAATGAGGTTAGAGTGGCTTACTTTCTAGAATGGCCAAGTCCAAATTTAGAGGACATGATGAAAAAAAACTTTGCAAAAGCACTGGGTGTTCCAGTTAAATGGACTAATTTCACAAATGGTGGAGCTATGACAGATGCTATGCTAGCAGGTGACATTGATATCTCTTATTCTCAAGGATTAGTACCTTTTATAAACGCTGTTAAATCTAAAGCACCAATCAAGCTTGTAGATATAGCAATGGAATATGGAATGGGTGGAACAACTTGTGTAACATCTAATTCTTCTGGTATTACAAAAGCAAATGCTACTGAATTAGAAGGTAAAAAAGTTGCTGTTCCTTTAGGAACAATGGCTGAGTATGTTTTCGATGAAAGTATGAAAGTAGTAGGTGCTGACAGAAAAAAAATGGATATCATCCAAATGGATCCTGAAGAAGGTGCTGCTGCTTTAGTAAGCGGTGATGTTGTTATGGCATGTTTATTTGGTGGTAATTCTATTAAAGCTGCAACTGCAGTTGGATCTAGATTACTTACTGTACAAGAAGCAAGAGATGCAGGTATCTTAGGAATAGATATTACTTCAGTAACTACAAAGTTTATGAAGGAAAATCCTGGAATGCTTAGAACTTTTATTGAAGTAACCCACGAAGCAAATGCAAGATATAGAGATGGAAAAAGCGATATGAATGCTATGTCAAAAGCTTCAGAAATGAAAGTTGCTGATATGAAAGAAACTTTAAGTGGTTTCAAATTTCTAACACCTGAGGAAACTAAACAGTCTATGGAAAGTGGAAATCTTGATGCATTCCTTAAAGGAATGGGAACACCAAGAGGAAACGTAGATACTAGTTTCTTACCTCTATAATTTGAAGGTAAATTAAAATTTAATAGGCGCCAATTTTTTAAATTGGTGCCTATTTTTTTTATTTAAATTTTTATATAAAGCATTTATGAGCGATCTTGTTTCTCAAAATTTAAATATGATTTTCAAATCTCCAAAAGGAGAAACTGTTCACGCATTAAAAGATTTAAACTTCACAATAAAAAAGGGAGAGCTTTTAACTGTTTTAGGTCCTTCAGGTTGTGGAAAAACTACACTTTTAAATATTGCAGCAGGCTTCATAAGACCAACATCTGGAACTATTACATTAGGTAGAAATGAAATTAATGGACCAGGAGTTGATAGAGGTATGGTATTTCAACAAGGTGCGTTATTCGAATGGTTAACAGTTGCTGAAAACGTAAACTTTGGACTTAGAATGAAAAAAGAAGATCCTGTTTCAACTGCTAAAAAAGTTGAAGAGTGGTTAGAAATAGTGGGTCTAAAAGGTTTTGGTAATACTCCTACTTATCAATTATCGGGTGGAATGCAACAAAGAGTGGCTCTTGCAAGATGTTTAATTAACGATCCAGATTTAATTTTGATGGATGAACCCTTGGGAGCACTTGATGCTTTAACAAGAGAAAAAATGCAGTCCCTGGTTTTAAAAATTTGGAAAGAAACTGGAAAAACAATTATTTTAATTACTCACTCAGTTGAAGAAGCATTGTTACTTGGTGAAAGATTATATGTAATGGCTCCAAGACCAGGAAGAATTCATAAAGAATACAATCTTCCTTTTGCAGAAATGGGTTTGAAAGAAGATTTAAGAGAAATAAAAAAAAATAAAGAATTTTCACAAAAAAGAGAAGAGATCCTTGAAATGATCTGGAACATGGAAGAGGAAATTATGGGGAAGGATAATTAAATGTTAACTCAAATATTAACATTTTTAATATTCTTCGCTGTAGTTGGCTGTATTCTTTATGGACGAAGATTAATAAGAACTGAAAAAGTAGATGCGGTATTTGGAAATCCAGAAAGAGCTTTAGGTGGTACTCACTGGGTAATTGTTGGAAGTAGCTTTTTACTTTTAATTTGGCTCTATTATTCTTGGGATATTGCTAAAGGATTTTATCCAAAATCTGCAAATGAGCTGTGCCAAGTTGCAAAAGTGAATGACTCTCTTCTCGGATTGAAATATCAATTTCCAATTGAGGAAAGAGAGTTCAAGAGCACTTCACAAATCAAAAAAGAAAACAAAAATTTAAAATTAATTCAAAATGAAATTCAAAATTCCGATGAACTTAATAGCAAACAAAAAACAATACTAATTAGTTACATAAGTAAAACTAATCAACTCATCCCATTACTTACAAATGAAGATTTATTAGAAATTGAGACCCAACAAAAAATAGATGATATTACTGGAAAAATTAATCTATTAACTGAAAATTTCCAAAAACCTGATTACCCTTTTGAAACTGAGCAACAGCTTAATGAAAGACTGAAAGCTGTAGATGAAGAAGGTGGTTGGGGTATTACTAAAGTAGATGCAGGGTCAGGATCTATTGAAAATACTTTAGAGGTACCTTTGGTGCCTGCAACATATAGAGGTTTAAAATTTCATGCAGCCGCCCAAGAATTAAATTTAATAAGTGATGAATTTTTTAAGTTAAGAAATCACAACCCCCAATTTAAAAGCAAGATTAAAGAACTAAAAGAGGAAATTAAATCTTATAGAAAAGACTTAAGTGATAGTGAGGAGGTGGCTTCAACATACGCAAAGAATATTGTTAAGATTGCTAGAAGAATAGAATTTGCAAGTATCTATCCTCCAAATTCACTAGATAAGATGCAGTCAGCAATTGTCAAATTTGATAATGCTCAAAAAAAAGAACAAGGTGGATTAAGATTAATCGATATTTTGTTATTTCCTGCAGGAACTATTGTTGCTAGTGGTCCTAGTTGTTCAGAACAAGGATCGGGTAGATGGCTACCTAAACCATCCGATACTTTCAATAAATTTATATTAATGTCAAAACCAAGTGTTGGTTACAAAGATATTCCTCTATTGTGGATACAAATGGTTGATGTGAGCAAAATGATTGGATTTATTTTGCCTGACTGGATTGCAGATATTTTACCGGGTGAATATCCTGTTCACACTAAAGATGGAATAGTAAAACAGAACTTCAAGGGTGGAGTTCTAAAAATTGTAACTGGTGATTTTAATTTATTTAAAGTGCCTGTACCTTATGGACATATTTGGGATTCTTTTTTAAGAGTTTTTCTTGGATTAGTTTTTGGAATATTAATTGGTGTACCTCTTGGTCTATTTATGGGATTAAATAGATTTGCAAAAGGATTTTTTGATCCTTTAATTGAACTTTACAGACCTGTTCCTCCACTCGCGTGGGCCCCACTTATTATTTCGGTTTTAGGAATTGATAATACAGGAAAAGTTTTTTTACTATTTATGGTGTCATTATCAATAATGATAATCTCAGCAAGGGCGGGAGCATCTGGGACGCAATTGTCTAAGATACATGCTGCTCACTCATTAGGCGCTTCAAAAAAACAAATATTAAGGCATGTAATATTTCCTAATTCCTTACCTGAAATACTTACAGGTATAAGAGTAGCAGTTGGTATGTGCTGGGGAACGTTGGTAGCTGCTGAATTTTTAGCAGGAACAACAGGTATAGGGTTTGTTGAAAATGTTGCTAAGAAATACTTCCAATATGAAGTAATTTGGATAACAATATTTATCATGGGAATGCTTGGTTTATTATTTGATGTAACGTTAAGAAAAATAATAGATAAAACTATACCTTGGCGTGGAAAAGGTTAAAATTATAAAAACTTATGCGAGTTTTTGATTGCACTACATTTTTTGAAGAACATCTGATGATGGAATTAAGATTTAATGTGCTTAATGAATATGTTGAAAAATTTATCGTAGTAGAATCTAAGTTTTCGCATAGTGGACAAGAAAAAAAACTTAATTTTGATATAGATAATTATAAAAAATTTAAACATAAAATAATTTACTTGGTAATTGAAAACGAACCAAATGATTTATTTAATTTAAAAAATGATGACACGGACTCAGCAACGAAGAGATTGAATAGTATAAAAAGACTCGAACAATCTTATGAACATATTAAGTATGGACTTAAAAACGCCTCTGGAGACGACCTAATTTTATTAAGCGACAATGATGAAATTCCAGATCTTAGCAAATGTAATTTAAAAAATATTAAAAATAAAATCTATATATTTGAACAAAAAATTTTTAATTATAAATTTAATTTACTATACGATTTAATCCCATGGTATGGATCAAGAGCTTGTAAGTTTAAAACCATAAAATCTTTCTCATGGCTTAAAAATTTAAAAAACAGAAAATATCCATTTTGGAGACTTGATGTTTTTTTTAATAAATTAAAATCAATGAATGTTGAAATTATACCAAATGGAGGATGGCATTTTAATAACTTAAAAACAGCTGTAGAGCTTTATAATAAACTAATAAATCAAGGACATCATAACGAGTTTGATGCATCAAAAATAACTGTTGAAGAATTACAAAATAAGATTGATAACAAGATAGCCTTTTACAATCATAAAGCTGATAAAAAAGCTGATGATAAATATAATTTTGAATATAAATTAAAAAAGATAAGTGAAAATTATTTACCAAGATATTTAGCTGAGAATAAAGATAAATATTCTAAATGGTTTGCTTAAAATTATAGAGTCAATTTTTTTTTAAAAAAATACTCCTGTTTCCAATTTTATTAACTATATTAAAATTTTTGTTAATATATTTGTGTAATATAGGATATTTTATTTCTAAGGGAAGTGACCAATAATCAGTACTACCATTTACAATTATATATCTAGTATCTTTAGAGGAGGAGATTAGATTTAACTGATTTTTTTTTGAACCAATTGACCAATAATAATAATGCTTCGTGCAACTTGGTTTTTTTAATAAATAAAGCAAAGCTGCATCGTTAGTAAAAAGCTGGATACATTTTTCGTTTTTGAAAATTTTTGATGCTTTATCTACAAATAGTATATCTGTTTCATTTAAAAATTTATCATCACCTAATTCAGAATAATTTATAAATCTTTCCTTAAAATTTAAAATTTTAGTATAGTTTGTATTAAAAACAATTAGGCACAAAATAATTATATAAGGTATCTTTTCAATAATTTTAAAATTGTTAAAAAATTTTTTAAAATAAGAAATTTTATAAATTAGAAAATAAGTAAATACTGTTATTATAAATATACCTGGAAAACCAAAAGCTTGCTTTAAATGAGGACCATCTGATCTCCCTAGCGCATATAAGTAACTAAAAAAACTGACAAGACTTAAGAAAAATAATATTAATCTAAAATAACTTCCATGAAATTTTTTTTCAGAAGTTAAAAAATTTAGAGAAAATATAACAGCAAAAAGAATTACAATAATGTTTTTTGTAGCTCTAGATGAATTATCAGTATCCGTAAATGGTATTGGATGGATAATCCCATGAACATAAGTTAATTCTTCAAATACAGAAATTGTATTTGCTGTAAAAGCGAAAAATTCACCTGGATCTAAAAAATAAAAAGAAATCCAAAACAAAAATACGAAAATCAATATCGTATAAACATCTCTAGATCTTTTGTTGTAAAGCAAAAAAAATAAAAAAAATATTAATAATATTAAATATACAAGACCTCTATCTATGCTCCAAAGAAAAACAAATAGACTTAAAAAACCTAAAGCAAAATTTAAAAACAAGCTACTCTTATTAAAAGATTTAAAAATAATTATTAATGATAATAAAATTGGTATTTCCCTAAAATGAAGGTTGTCTGCACTATGTAAGTTATAATTTATTAAATAAAAAGAAGTTATAGTGGTTATCAAAAAAAAGAAAAGTTTTTGTATAGTGTTAAGCTTGGTAGTTTTTGTAATTTCAAAAAAGAGAATGATTAGAAGTAATTTTGTAATAAAAATATAAATTAAATCTAAAAATCTCACTAAGCCAATAGTTTCCTTATTAAAAATCTGCCAGATAAACTTACTTCCAAGGGTTTCATAGATAATACCAACAGTTACATATGAACCCGTCCATAATGTTCCGTCTGCTAGACTTCTGTAAGCAGAGCTAAGTCTCTGGCCCTCATGATAAATATCAAATTTATGTAATGGGAAAGATAATGATAAAAATTCAGTAATTATATATGCTAACAAAAAAAATAAAAGATATACGATTGGTTTTTCATTAATATTTTTTTCATATATTATTTTAAAACTATTAAAAAAATCCTTAAAAGAAATATTAAAAATTAAAATTTTGGAAATAAAAAAAGTTAAAGTTGGTAAAGAAATAAATATCACATATCTTAATATATCATTTAATGAGTTATAATTATTTAAACTATATTCCCCTACTATATCGTTTCTTTGTGTGGGAAAATTAATCTTTGACCAAATAAAAGCAGAAAAAATAATTGAAAAAAAAAATAATAAAAAAAGTGAAATGTTTTTTTTTTGAAATGTCATAAATATTTGTTTAAAAACGATATATGTCTATATCATTTATTATACCAGCTTATAACTAGGATATACAGCTATGCAGCAACATAAATAAATTCAATAAATTAAGTAAAATTTTCAAAAAATAAGTTATATTTAAAATTATATTAAAATTATTAAAATGAGTAATCTTATAGTTGGTGCATCTTCAGGTCTTGGTAAAGAACTTGCTTACGAGTTTGCTAAAAATTCAAAAAATTTGATACTTATTTCAAGGAAACTAAGTAATTTAGAATTTTTAAAATCTGATTTAGAAAAAAATTTTAAAATTAAGGTCGATGTGTTTGAGGTAGATTTTAGTAAAAAAGAAAATGTAACAAATTTTATATCTAATAACTTTGAAATATTGAGTAATATTGATGGCGTACTATTTCCAATAGGTATGATGATTGAAAATGATAATGTAAAAAACTCAAGTGAGGATTTTTCTAATATATTTAATGCAAATTTTCTTTCTATTGCTTTATTGATTTCTAAAGTTTTAGATATATTTGAAAAAAAAAATAAAGGTTTTATTGTTGGTTTTGGATCTATTTCTGCTTCTATGGGCAGAAAAATAAATACAGCTTATTCTGGAGCAAAAAAATCTCTAGAAAATTTTTTTGAAAGTTTGATTATTTCAAATCTTAACAATGAAATTAAAATACAATTTTATACTTTAGGTTATTTAGATACAAAGTTAACTCATGGAAAAAAATTATTATTACCAAAAGGATCACCAAAGCATTTATCAAATATAGTTTATAAAAATTTAAATCAAAAGGGAGTTAAAAAATTTTTTCCATTTTGGTGGGTTTTTATAAATTTTGTAATAAAAAATTTACCATTCTTTATATCAAAAAATATAATTAAATATTTTAATTAATAAATGTTAAACAATTATAATAAAAAAATATATTTGAAAGTATTAAATATATTTAAGAAATATAATTTAAATCTTGCACATTCAAAAATTTGTGCTTCAGCAATTATCAATGCTGAACTAGTGGGTGCCTCTTCGCATGGCTTATCTAGAATGAAAATGTACTGTGATAGAATTAAAAGAAAATTAATAAATCCAAAGCCGAAAATTAAAATAAAAAAAATTTCTCAATCTATAAGTCGTATCGATGCTAACAATAGTATTGGTTTTGTTTCGGCAGACTTGGGTATTAAAGAGGTTATTAAAAATGCAAAAAAAACTGGTATAGGAATTGTTGGTATTAAAAATAGTGGTCACTATGGATTATCAAGTTTTTATGCTGAGCAAGCAGTTAAAAAAGGATTGGTAATTTTTTGTTTCACAAATGCACCACCCGCGCTTGCTCCTTATGGTGCAAAAAAAAGTTTGTTTGGAACAAATCCAATATGTTTTGGAACTCCAGTAGGTAAAAGTACGCCATTTATTTTAGATACATCTGTATCACTTATTAATAGAGGAAAAATAAGACTTGCAGCTAAAATAGGAAAAAAAATTAGTAAAGGATCAGCTTTAGACAAACATGGCAAACCAACAGTTGATCCAATTAAAGCTCTTAAAGGTGTCCAATTGCCAATTTCTGGATTTAAAGGTTCTGGTCTGGCTTGGATGGTGGATATTTTAAGCGGTGTAATGACTGGAGCAAGCCATGGCGGTAAAGTCAAAGATCCATTTGATGACTTTAGTGGGCCACAAAATATTGGTCATTTATTTATAGCTTTTAAACATAATATTTTTGTATCGAATTATACTAAGAGAATTAAGGAAAATATTAGAATCGTAAAAAAACTTCCTAAAGTAAAAGGTGTCACAGAGATTTTATATCCAGGTCAAAATAGAATGAAAAAGTATAAATTAAACATGAAAAAAAATATTAAAATTCCAAAATCTATATATGATGATTTAAATAATCTATGACGAGGATCATAATTGTTCTTTTTATTTTTTTCTGTACAAATCTTAAAGCTACTGAATTTAATTTAAAAAAAATTTTAAATTTAAATGAACCTTGGGGATCAAGTTTTATAAATGAAAATGAGTTATTGATAACTGAAAAATCTGGAATAATAAAAATTATTAATTTAAAAAAAAAAGAAACAAGCATTATAGATCACAATTTAAATGTTATCGAATATGGACAAGGAGGACTATTAGATATTCTTTTTAAAGATAATGTAGTTTGGGTTTCGTATACTGAAGATAGAGGAAACGATAAAACTAGCACTTCTATTGCTAGGGGTGATTTCAATAGAGAGAAAATTGAATTTAAAAATCTATTTCAGGCTTATCCACCAATAGACTCTCCATATCATTTTGGATCAAGGATGGCCATTAAAGATGATTATTTATTTGCCTCGGTTGGCGAAAGAGGACAAGGAATGATTGCACAAGATGCTTCAAAGCATCCTGGTAGTATAATTAGAATTCATCTTGATGGAAAAATTCCTAAAGATAATCCAAAATTTTTAAATAAAAAAGATTGGTTACCGGAAATTTTTCAAATTGGTATAAGAAATCCACAAGGTCTTACTTTATCACCGTTTGATCAGAAAATTTATATAAGTAACCATGGTGCGAAAGGTGGTGATTGGTTTGGTGAAGTAAAAAAGGGAGAAAATTACGGTTGGAAAATTTTAGGATGGGGTGGAACAAATTATTCTGGTACAAAAATAGGACCAAAATGGAAGCCAGGGTTTACAAAAGCAATAAAGTATTGGGTTCCTTCAATAGCGACTAGTGCAATAACAATTTATAAAGGAGAAGAGTTCGAGGAATGGAATGGTTATGCTTTAATTACGTCTTTAAAAGATATGTCTCTGAGAAAGTTGGATT
>CACEMG010000003.1 GCA_902560565.1 uncultured Pelagibacteraceae bacterium
TAGGACCTGAAGTTTTAACGTTCAAAGAGATTTTACAAATTTTAATGAAGTGTATTAAAAAAAATCGTATACTTTTACCGTTACCTCTAATTTTAGCTAGGCTATCAGCTTTCTTTATGCAGGTTTTTCCACAACCACCAATCACTCAAGATCAAATAAATCTTTTAAAATATGATAATATTAAATCAGAAAATGGAATAACCAATTTCGATATTGGTTGTCCAAGTAGTCTTAAATTTGAAGAAACGGTTAAGGATTATGCATTTAATTGGACTGAGGGGGGTCAATTTTCAAAAACGTAAAAATTTAAAATGATTATTTTGATTTACATATTGATTATTTTAATTTTATTCTTTGTGTGCTTCATCGGAATTAAAGCAGCTGGAGCGGGCATTAGAGCTAAAAAAAGAAATAAAAATTTTTCTGGAAACAAAAACATTAATAAAAAAAATATTTCTAAAGACTTACAAAGAATAAAAAACCTTCACAAATCAGGTGATCTTACAAAAAAAGAGTATAAAAAAGCCAAAAATAGAATTTTAAATAATTAAGCTGATTTTATTTTTTTTTCTATAAACTTTGGCACTTCATCATCTTTGTCAACCAGGTCATCTTTCTTGCCTTTTGGTTGGAAAGCATAAAGAAGATGCAGTTTGCAATAAGAAAAATCTTTAAGCGATTTTCTTCCACAAAAATAAAATGAGCTTTCATTAGGATGACCTATTGGCCATTTACACGTATCTTCATCTAGTTCCTCTAATTGTTTTGGATTTTCAGGCTCAAAATCTTTCTCAATTAATATAGATTTAAACCTTGATCTAGAAAGTCTCCTTTTTCCCAAATATTTATTTTCGCCATTCTCTTTGAGTGAATGTTTCGAAGAACTATTTTCACTTATATTTCTATTTTTCAACTTTGCAGATAAGTTCAGTCTATGAGCTTTACCAATTACAGCGTTTCTACTAATACCACCAATTATTTCTGCGATTTGACTGGCAGTTTTTCCTTTGCCCCATAAATCTTTCAAAATTTTTACTTTTTCATCAGTCCACATAAACACTACATATTGTGTTTTATTTCACAAAATATACTATATAAACACATATATAAATCAAAAAAACAAGTTTAAATTTGATTTTTTCAACAAATAACAAAAAAAGATATAAAACTATTTATCAATGGTTGAAATACAGAAAAAATATAATTTACGTGTTAATAAATTTGGTTTTATTAACGCTACCGGTTTTGTTTCACTCTACACGCGTGAATGTAATAGATTTTTTGTAGTCTGGGCACAAACACTTTTATCACCACTTGTTTCAAGCTTACTTTTTTTATCTGTATTAAGTCTTGCTCTTGGAAATGAAAGAGGTGATGTTTTGGGGCATAATTTTATTGTTTTTTTAGCACCTGGTCTAATTATTCAATCTATGATGCTTCAAAGTTTTTCACACTCAACTAGCTCTCTAATGATCTCAAAGATGCAAGGAAACATAATCGATATTTTGTATGCACCACTCTCTGCATTAGAGGTCTCTATTTCTATAATATTGGCAGCTGTTACTAGAAGCATTATTATTGGCATAGTTTCAACATTGGTATTTTTTTTTATCGTGGATTTAAAAATAACAAATATTTTGTATATCTTTTATTCTGCATTTTTTGGTTCTTTTTTTATTGGCAGCTTAGGATTTGTTACTGGATTATGGGCCACAAAATTTGACCATACGGCCACAATCACGAATTTTATTATTACGCCCTTGGCTTTTTTATCTGGAGTATTTTATACTATAGATAAGTTGCCATCTATTTTTCAAACAATTAGTTTTTTTAATCCATTTTTTCATATAATAAATATTTTTAGATATGGTTTTCTAGGGGTATCAGACGGCGGTATTTTTTTTGGTATGATTTATTTACCAATGCTTGCTTTACTAGTATGGTTTATTGCTTTCTTGCTTTATAAAAAAGGTTACAAAATAAAAAGTTAAAATGTCATATCTTGCAAAAAATTATAATCGAAAAAAAATTTCTTTTAAGCGTGGACGTGGAAGTTATCTTTTTTCAACAGATGGAAAAAAATATTTAGATATGTTATCTGGAATAGCGGTTAACTCATTAGGCCATGCCCACCCAAAATTAGTCAAAACAATAAAAGATCAATCAAAAAAACTCTGGCATGTTTCTAATGCTTTTCAAATTCCTGAAGGAGAACAATTAGCTAAAAAATTATGCCAAAAAACATTTGCTGATTACGTGATATTTCAAAACTCTGGGGCTGAAGCAACTGAAGCTGCAATAAAAGTTGCTAGAAGATATTTTTATTCTATTGGCAAACCTAATAAAACAAGAATTTTATGTATCAAAAATTCTTTCCATGGAAGAACCTTAGCTACTATCTTTGCTAGTGGATCGAAAAAAATGACAGAGGGATTTGGACATGTAGGTGGCTTTGATCATTTTACTTTTGGAAATCATAATTCTTTAAAAAAAAAAATTACAAAAAATACAGCAGCTATCATGGTTGAAACGATACTTGGAGAGGGAGGCATTAAGGTAATTCCAAACTGGTGCTTAAAAGAGTTAAGAAAATTGTGTGATAAGAAAAAAATACTACTAATTTTAGATGAGGTGCAATGTGGAATTGGACGGTCTGGTGATTTTTTTGCTTTTGAAAATTCTAAGATTAAACCTGATATTGTCCCAATTGCCAAGGGCATAGGGAGTGGTTTTCCCATCGGTGCAGTTTTAATGAATAAAAAAGTTGCTGCGAGCATGACACCAGGTACACACGGATCAACTTTTGGTGGAAACCCTTTAGCTATGGCTGTTGGCAATGCTGTTATGGATATAGTTTCAAGTAAGAAATTTCTAAAAAATGTTAAAAAATCCTCCAAATATTTTTTTTCAAATTTAAATAATTTAAAAGAAAAATATCCAAATATTATTAAAGAAATAAGAGGTAGAGGTTTACTAATTGGAATACAACTTCATACAGATCAAACAGAATTTATTAAAAAACTTATGATTAATAAATTACTAACTATTCGTGCAGCAGAAAATGTTGTTCGTATTTTACCGCCTTTGAATGTTAAAAAAAAAGAAATAGATATGGCATTAAAAATTATTGCTAAAGTTTGCTCTGAACTAAAATAAAATGAAACATTTTATAAATTTAAAAGATATTAAAATTAGTGATCTTAGAAAAATTTTGAGAGATTCTAAAAGAAGAAAGTATAAAAGAAAAAATCTTAATACACTAGTCGTAGATAAAGATGCCCCATTGAAAGGAAAAATTTTAATCCAAATGTTTGAAAAGCCAAGCTTAAGGACAAGGCTTAGTTTTTATCTTGCAATAAGACAATTAGGCGGAGGTACAATTACTCTAAGATCAAATGAATTACACCTTGGCAAAGGAGGCGAAAGTCTTGCTGATACTGCGAGGATACTTTCTACTTACGGTGACGGTTTTATGTTAAGAACAGATAGCGATAAAAAAATAAATGATTTTGTAAAATATATCAAAATACCACTTATTAATGGTTTAAGTCCATCATCTCATCCTACCCAGGTCCTTTCAGATGTTTTTACGGTTGAAGAGATTAAGAAAAAACCAATTTCGAAATTAAATATTTGTTGGATAGGCGACTCAAATAATGTACTCAATAGTTTGATAGCTGCTTCGGTAAAATTTTCATTTAAATTAAGTATTGGTTGTCCGAACAAATATAGGCCCAAAAAAACTATATTAGACTGGGCAAAAAATAATAAAAAAAAAATAAATATTTTTGATGACCCAAAAAAAGCTGTCAAAAATGCAGATGTTATTTTCTCCGATAAAGTTATTTCGTTGAATGATAAAGTAAATAAAATAAAAAAAACGAAAGATTTCGAAAAGTTTTATATCAATGATACCTTACTAAAATTAGCGCCTAAAAGTATTTTTTTACATTGCTTACCAAGAGGTAAAGAGGTGTCAGATCAAGTATTCTTAGGAAAAAAATCTCATGTTTGGAAACAAGCACTAAACCGAGTACATGTTCAAAAAAGTATTTTATTGTATTGTTTTAATAAATTAAGGTAAATTTTTTGGCTGGTCACTATTTTGATTAAGGTACAACATCACAGAAGCTCTATCTTTTTCATCTTTAAGTCCCGCAAAACCCATTTTATTTCCTTTAATCCATTTTGATGGTTTGATTAAAAAACCATTCATTTCTTCCCAGCTCCATTCTTTTTTATATTCAGAGAGTGCTTTTGAATATTTATAATCTGATACTGCTCCAACTGGTCTGAACATTACATTCCACAATTTTGGACCAATATTATTACCACCCCCTTGTTTAATACTATGACAAGCTTTGCACTTTTTAAAAACTTTTTGACCATGATCAACAGTACCAAGCGCTAAAAGTGCGGATATATCTATGTCACTTTCAGAAACTGCCAAACTAACTTGACCATCTTGTTCTGTTGGCTCCACTTTATAAGCAGCCATTGAGGGATTTTCTATTTTAAACAAAAAATCAGATATTTTACCAATACCTAGGACTATCAGTAAGGTAACTAAAACAGCCGCTATTATTTTATTAATTTCGAATGAATCCATTTTGTAATTATAATAATTGAACGTATAACATGTAATTTAAGAAATTACCTAATTATAAATTTGTAATTTTGCGTCTGTTAGACGCATAAAGTAAGCGAACTATGAACAACACTTTAATTATAATACCATCAAGAATGTCAGCTAAAAGGCTACCTGGGAAACCATTATTAAAAATCAATAACAAATCAATAATATCTCATGTTTTAAGTAAGGCTAAAAAGTGCAAAATTGGAAAAGTTATAGTTGCAACAGAGGACAAGGAAATCGTAAAGGAGGTTGAAAATAATAAGGGTATAGCAATTTTAACATCAAAAAAACATAAATCTGGAACAGATAGAATTTGGGAGGCATTTAAAAAAGTTAAAAACAGTAAAATAAAATATGTTATTAACCTACAAGGAGATGAACCCTTAATTGATATAAAAGATATAAGAAACCTAAACAAAGTTGTTCAAAAAAATAAATTTGAAATAGCAACTCTTGCTTTAAAAATAAAAAACAAAAAAATTTTCAAAAACAAAAATATAGTCAAAGTTAAAACAAAAAAAAAAATAAGTTTTAAAAAACCTCGAGAGGCATTAAACTTTTTAAGAGTATTGAGGGATAGAAAAAAAAATTTTTATCAGCATATTGGTATTTATCAATACAGTATTGATGCTTTAAAAAAATTTTCTAATTTAAAAAGAACAAAAAATGAAATTAAAAACAAATTGGAACAATTGAGAGCTTTAGACAATAAAATACCAATTAATGTAATTTTAGCTAAAAAAAACGTATTAGGTATTGATACTAAGGAAGATTTTATAGAATTAAAAAAAATTTTAGAATATAAAAATTATAAATGAAAATTTTATACCAAGGAAATGAGGGAGCATACTCACAACTAGCTGCGGAAGAAATTTTTCCACGAATGCAACTGATTGCTTGTAAAACATTTGAAGATTGTTTTAAAAAATGTGTGAACGATGAAAACTTAAGAGCCATAATCCCAATTGAAAATTCAATTGCTGGCAGGGTTGCAGATATCCAATATTTAATGAATAAATATAAGCTGCAAATATATGCTGAGCATTTTCATAAAGTTTCACATAATTTAATGGCAAAACCTGGAACTAAAATAAATAATTTAAAATATGTTCGGTCTCATTCTCAGGCCATTTCTCAATGTCAAAAATTGATTAATGAATATAAATTAGAACCTATTATTGCAGCTGATACAGCTGGAAGTGCAAAATATATCAGTGAAAATTCACTTAAAGACGAAGCTGCCATTGCGTCTACTTTAGCAGCAAAAAAATATAATTTAGAAATATTAAAAAAAAATATAGAGGATGATGAAAAAAATGTTACACGCTTTCTTTTTATGGGTAAGAAAATTGAGCATCCCGAATTTAAAAATAATGAAAATTTTATAACAAGTTGTATATTTAAAGTAAAAGATAAGCCCGCAGCTCTATATAAATGTTTAGGTGGTTTTGCAACTAATGATATTTCATTGAGCAAACTAGAGAGTTTTTCTGATCAAAGTAGTTTTGAGCAGTACCTTTTTTTATGTGATATAGTTGGTCATATTGAAGACCCCAAAGTTCAAAAATCTTTAGAGGAACTAGGCTTTCATACAATAAGCCTTGAAATACTTGGGGTGTATAAAGCGAGCACATTTAGGAATTTATAATTTTCAAATATTGACAGTTGAAGATTGAATTTTATTACTGATATAATAGATTTGGAGGCTAGAGGTGGATTCTGCTTGAACCCGATCAGATCTTAACAGAAGCAGTCGTAAAGACAGATTTTCAGGTTCTAGTCTCCTTTAGTATTTATGGATATAAAATCAAAAGTATTAGCATTAAAATATCGACCGAAGATTTTTAGTGATTTGATTGGTCAAGAAGTTGTAAGTCAAACAATTTATAACTCCATAAAACATAACAAAATTCCTAATGCATTTTTATTTACCGGCATAAGAGGTGTAGGCAAAACTACAATTGCAAGATTAATTGCTAAAGCTCTGAATTGTAAAAATGGTATTGAAAAATTATGCAATCAAAATTTATGCGAAAGTTGTGACTCAATATCAAATTCAAATCATATTGATATTTTAGAGATGGATGCAGCTAGTAAAACGGGTGTTGATGACGTAAGAGACTTAATTGAATTTTCAAGATATGGGCCATCATCATCTAAATATAAAATATTTATAATTGATGAAGTACATATGTTAAGTAAGCAAGCGTTCAATGCGCTTTTAAAAACTTTAGAAGAGCCACCGGAATATTTAAAATTTATTTTTGCAACAACTGAGTTAAAAAAGATTCCTATTACCGTATTATCAAGATGCCAAAGGTTTGATTTATCAAGAGTGAGATCAGAAGAATTATTCGTTTATATTAAAAAAATATGTAATTTTGAAAAGGGAAATGTTTCTGATGAAGCATTGAAGCTTATAGTAAAAATTTCAGAAGGATCAGTTAGAGACTCTTTATCATTATTGGATAGAGTTTTATTATCAAATGATGAAGGTAAAAGAATAGAATTATCGGATGCTCAAAAAATATTTGGATATTTTGATAAATCAAATTTAATAAAAATTTTTGAATATGTTTTAAGAGGCGATCAAAATAAAACATTTGAGGTTTATAAAAACATTTATAATCAGGGAATTGAACCTAAGACATTTTTAAATGATTTTTTAGAAATTCTTTACTATTTCAAAAATATCAATTCCTTAAAAGAAAATTCAAAAAATTTTGATTTAAATGATGAAGAATTTGAATTAATTAAAAAACTTTCATCAAATTTAGATACACAAACCCTAATCTTGTTTTGGCAGTTCACAATTAAAACTTTAGAAGAATTAAATATCGTTGTTGATCAAAATATAAGTGTTGAAATGTTTTTAATTAGGTTAATTCATATTAAATCGATTAAAATTGGAGAGTATAAAGATGATAGTAGCGTTAAAATTCAAACAAATAAAATTAAGCCAGAAAAGGAAAAACAAAAAAAACAAGATCCTGTAAAACAAATCAAAAGTGTTGCTCAAGAGAAGCTACTTGACAATATAGAAATTGATAAAATTAATGCTAATAATTTTGAGATTAAAAGCATTAATGATTTAATTGAATTATGTAACAGAAAAAAAGAGCTTAAATTAAAGTATGAGATTGAAAATAACGTAAATCTTGTGAGTTTTGACTATGGAAGAATAGAAATCTCTATAAACGAAAAATTAGAAAAAGACTTTATAAAAAATCTCTCATCTAAATTGTTAGAATGGACTAATGTACGATGGATGATTACTCTTTCAAAAAAGACTGGAGGAAAATCAAAAAAAGAAAGTGAAGTTGAAAATAAAAAAAAACTTTTTGAAGAAACAAAAGATACAGAAAGTTATAAGAAAATTTTACAGACTTTTTCTGACGCAGAACTAATTGATATTAAAAAAACAGATGAATGATTTTTCGAAGATATTAGATAAGGCTAAGGAACTGGAACAAAAGATGAAAGAGAGCCAGGAAAAAATCAAAAATATTTCAGTAGAAGGTATTTCTGGCAGCGATTCGGTTAAGGTTACTCTTAATGGCGATGGAGAAATGATTAATATTTATATTTCTCCCGAAACACTTAAAGAAGATAAGTCAATAATCGAAGATTTGATTGCTGCGGCACACAATAATGCAAAAGAAAAACTCAAATTAAAGACATCTGAAGAAATATCAAAAGCGACTGGTGGTTTCGGTATACCAGGTTTTAAATGGCCATTATAGAAATATGCAGAATATCAATGAAATTGATCAATTAGTAAAAATAATCTCTAAATTACCTGGACTAGGTCCAAAATCAGCAAGAAGAATTATTTTAAAACTAATCACAAATAGAGACAATATTCTTAAGCCTATGATTAAAGCTCTGAGCGACACTAACACAAATATATCAAGATGTAACAAATGTGGTTCATTAAAATCTGCAACAAACTGTAATAATTGTGATCAAAGTAAAAAAAAATTAAACAAAATTTGTATTGTTGAAAATATTGCTGATCAATGGAGCATAGAGTCATCAAACATTTTTGAGGGCTACTTCCATGTCCTTGGCGGCACAATAAATTCCTCATCAAATTCTAAAGAGAGTCTTCTATTGAACGCGTTACTACAGAAAGTAGAAAAAGAAAAAATTGAAGAGGTTATTATAGCAACAAGTGCTACCGTTGAAGGTCAAACAACAGCATATTATATTAGGGATACCCTTAAAAATTTTAATGTTAAAATTTCAAAACTGGGCCAAGGACTTCCAATTGGTGGGGAGATTGAGAGTCTTGACGATGGCACACTTCACTCTGCTTTTAAAAATAGAGTTGGATTGGAAACAGAGTCAGATTGATTTTTTCATCAATCTATTAAAATGAAGTAAAGGTTCAGTATAGCCTGATGGTTGACTTTTTCCATGAAAAACTAAATCACAGGCTGTTTTAAAGGCAATTGATTCATAGTAGTTCATTCCCATCGATTTGTACGGAGCCTGACCTTTCATACTTTTATCTTTAAGGTTTTGATTATCGACTATTTTTGCCATTTTTTTCATTACTTCTAAAACTTGTTTTTTACTACACACGCCATGATGCAACCAATTAGCTATATGTTGGCTACTTATCCTACATGTGGCCCTATCTTCCATTAATCCTACACCATTAATGTCCGGAACTTTTGAACAACCAACCGATTGATCAATCCACCTAACTACATATCCTAAAATTCCTTGAGTATTATTTTTTAGCTCGTCATTAATTTGTAATTTCGACCATTTATTTTTTGGGGAATTGATAGGAATTTCAAGTAAGTCATTTAAATTTGCTTTTTTTCTTTTCATAATCTCAGTTTGTTTTGAAAAAACATCAACTTCATGATAGTGCAAACTATGAATTGCTGCTGCTGTTGGGGAAGGAACCCATGCGCAATTAGCGCCTGACATTGGATGAGAGATTTTTTGTTTCATCATATCGTTAAGAAGATCAGGCATTGCCCACATTCCTTTACCAATTTGGGCTTTTCCAGAAAACCCACAGGACAAACCAACATCAACGTTATTATTCTCATATGCTCGTATCCATTTTGAAGATTTCATATCTCCTTTTAATACCATTGGTCCAAATTCCATTGATGTGTGAATTTCATCACCAGTTCTATCCAAAAAACCTGTGTTTATAAAAAAAACTCTCTTTTTTAATCTTCTTATGCATTCTTTCAAATTTACTGAAGTTCGTCTTTCCTCATCCATTATTCCACAGAGAATTTGGTTATTTTTGAGTTTTAAAACTTTTTCAACTTTTTTAAAAATTAAATCTGTAAACGTACATTCCTCCGGTCCATGCATTTTTGGCTTAACAATGTAGATATTTTGTTTTCTTGAATTTGCTTTGATTTTAAAATCATGCAAGCATGCTGCTGAGGTTATAAAAGCATCTAATATACCCTCTGGACACTCTGATCCATCTTTAAGCAAAATACATGGGTTTGTCATTAAGTGTCCAACGTTTCTATTTAACAAAAGCGATCTGCCATGTAATTTAAGTTTGGATCCGTTAGTAGAAACATAAATTCTATCTTTATTTAATTTTCTAAAAATTTTTTTACCATTTTTAATAAATGAAGAATTTAAATTATTTTTCATTAATAATAACCAATTTCTGTAGCCGAGAACTTTATCTTCAGCATCAACAGCAGCTACACTATCTTCATGATCACAAATAGTAGTGATAGCCGATTCAATAAAAATATCATGAATTTTTAATGGATCTTGATTTCCATCTGGATTATTAATTTCCATTTTACCAGTTTGATCAAATAGTATATCAATATGTAAATTGTTATTTTTAAACAATATCGAAGATAATTTACCAGATTGTTTTGAGTGCCCAATAAATTGACTTGCATCGATTAAATTTAATTGAAGTTTATTATTTATAATTTTTGGTATTTGGTTTAAATTTTTCCAACTTTTATTTTTTAAAGGAATTATTTTATCTAAAATATTTCTTGAATAAGAAATTACCTCTCTTCCCCTTATTGGGTTGTAGGTATTTCCTTTAAGCGCGCCTTTTGTTTCAGGTATTATATCTGCTCCATATAGACTATCATATAAGCTGACCCATCTGGCATTTGCAGCATTGAGTAAAAATCTGGCATTTGAAACTGGACAAACTAATTGTGGTCCACAAACATTAGAAATTTCTCTATCTACATTTTTTGTTTGTATTTTAAAATTTGGACCACTATTAATTAAATATCCAATTTTCTTTAAAAATTTTTTGTACTCTTTTTTGTTAAATTTTCTATTTTTTCTCGAAAGATGAAAGCTATCAATAGATCGTTGAATCTTATGTCTTTTCTCTATTAATTTTTTATTCATTGGTGCAAGTTCATGGACCGCACCATTGAAACCTTGCCAAAATCTTTTAATTGAAATACTAGTCCCTCTCAAAACTTCTTTATTAACAAAGTCAAATAATAACTTTGATACAGATAAATCGTATATTTTTACAAATTTTTCGTGTTTTTTCATAAATCAATAAATTATCTCAAGAATTATTATTTTTACTATTTTATTAAAGATTGAAAATTGATAAAGAAATATATTTAAAAAAATGAAAAATTATTTAAATTTTGAATCTAATATCAAAGAACTAGAGGCAGAGTTAGATAGTCTTAAAGACCCGTTTAATAAAGAGGGATTAACTGAGGTAAATACAAATAAAATTTCAAGTTTACAAGAAGAAATAGATAGCAAATTAAGGGATATTTACTCAAATCTCGATCCATGGCAGAAGACATTGGTTGCCCGACACGAAGAAAGACCTAAGTCTAAGTTCTTTATTGATAATTTGTTTTCAGACTTCATTTTATTAAGTGGAGACAGATATTATGGCGAGGACAAATCTGTAATTGCTGGATTTGGGAAATTCAAGGGTATGTCAGTTTTAGTAATTGGGCAAGAAAAAGGAGATACCCTCGATACAAGAATTGAGAGAAATTTTGGAATGATGAAACCAGAGGGATATAGGAAAACAGTTAGATTAATGAAACTTGCAGATAAATTTAATTTACCAATTATTTTATTTATTGATACCCCTGGTGCTTATCCTGGAGTTGGAGCAGAAGAAAGAGGTCAGGCCGAAGCTATTGCCAAATCAATTGAATGCTGCATGGAACTAAAAGTGCCAACAATATCTGTTATAATTGGAGAAGGTGGTTCTGGAGGAGCAATTGCACTTGCGTCATCAAGCAAAGTACTAATGTTAGAAAATGCAATTTATTCAGTAATATCGCCGGAGGGATGTGCTTCTATTTTATGGAGAGATCCAAAGAAAACATTGGAAGCCGCTACAGCAATGAAGCTTTCTTCAAAAGATTTATTAGAGTTAAATATTATAGACGAGATAATCGAAGAACCTGTTGGTGGTGCACATAGGGATAAAGATAAAATATTAAATAATGTAAAGATTTCTATTGAAAAAAGTTTAGTTGAATTTTCTGATATGAGCCGTGAGGATGTATTTGAAAAAAGAAAAAATAAATTCTTGTCAATGGGTAGATCTAAAGGATTGTATTCTAGCGGAAAAAATAAAGATAAATTAGTTTTACAAACAAATATTGTAAATGAAATTATTCAAAAATTTAATACAAACAAAATAAACTATATAGTATTGATAGGTATTATTATTATAATGGTTCTTTTTGGACTATTAATTTAAGTTTATTAAAACCTTCCACAGCAATGTTTATATTTTTTATTTGATCCACAATAACAGGGTTCGTTTCTACTCATTTTTTTTCCGATATATTTAGGATTATTTATAATCTTTTTTTCTTTAGGGGGACTTTCATTTGAAGATTCTATTATGGTAAGGTTAATAAGAATTTTTATTAGATCGTTTTTTATTTTATTAAGTAAATTCTCAAATAGCATAAAGGCTTCTTTTTTATATTCAACCAAAGGATCCCTTTGTCCATATGATCTTAAGCCTATTACTTGTCTTAATTGCTCCAAATATTGAATATGAAGTTTCCAATTAACATCTATAGATTGTAATAGAATTCTTTTCTCTATCTCAGCCGCTTGATTATCTCCAATTATATCAATCCTTTCTTTTCTCTTTTCTAAAAACTTTTTTTCAATATTTTGTGTAAAAACTTTATCATCATTTTTAGCTAAATGTGCTATTTCACTATCACTAAAACTTTTGCCAAATAATTTTCTTATTTGAGACTCAAAATCTTTACTATCTTTGTATTTTAAAAAGTCAGAACTTATTTCATTTAAAAAATTATTTGAGTAACTAAAAATATCCTCAGAATTAATAATATCTTTTCTTTGATTAAAAATAACTTGTCTCTGGTCATTAAGAACATTGTCAAACTTAAGTAAAGTTTTTCTTATATCGAAATTTCTTGACTCAACCTTTTGCTGAGCTCTTTCAAGAGCTTTATTTATCCAAGGGTGGTCAATACTTTCACCATCTTTTAAACCCAATTTTTGAAGAACATTTGTCATTGACTCAGAGCCAAAAATTCTCATCAAATCATCCTCAAGACTCACAAAAAATATTGAATTACCCTCATCTCCTTGCCTACCTGACCTTCCTCTTGCTTGGTTGTCAACTCTACGAGACTCCATTCTTTCTGTTCCTAGAACAAACAGTCCACCTAAAGATTTAATTTTATTTTTTTCATTTTGATCTTTCGCTGTATCAATATTTGATTTTTTTCCACCTAATTTTATATCTACACCTCTTCCAGATATACTAGTAGTAATTATTATAGATTTTAATTTACCTGCATCAGCAATAATATCCGCCTCTCTTTCATGATTTTTAGCATTTAAAACTGTGTGGGGTATTTTATTTTTTTTTAAGAGTTCAGAATAGACTTCTGATTTATTTACACTAGAGGTAAAAACCAACATAGGCTGACCTGAACTATAGCATTCCTGTATCTTTTTAATTATAGCTTCGTTTTTTTCACTTTCTGTTCTAAAAATTTGATCATTCCAATCTTTTCTAATCATTTTTTTATTTGTTGGAATTACAGTAACATCAAGATTATATATTTCTCGAAATTCTTCAGATTCTGTTAGAGCTGTTCCAGTGCAGCCAGATAATTTTTTGTATAATTTAAAATAATTTTGATAGGTTATTGATGCCAAAGTTTGGTTCTCAACCTGTACATCAATTCTTTCTTTTGCTTCTAAAGCTTGATGTAATCCATCACCATACCTTCTTCCTTCTAGTATCCTGCCTGTAAGTTCATCAATAATTTTAAGTTCACCATCTCTAATAATATAGTCTTTTCCTTTTTTAAATAAATGATTGGCTCGTAATGCCTGGTTTACAAAATGAACTAATGACAAGTTATTTGGATCATATAAATTATTATTTTTAAGTAGGCCAGCTTGATCAAATATTTTTTCAACATTAGAAATTCCAATATTAGTTAAATAAATATTTTTATCTTTTTCATCCAACTCGTAATCTTTGTCATTTAATTTTTTTACAAGCTTATCAATAGCTAAATACTGACCTTTTTTATTTTCTGCAGCTCCAGAAATCACGAGCGGAGTTCTGGCTTCGTCAATTAAACAAGAATCTATTTCATCCACGATCGCAAACTTATGGCCTCGTTGTACAAATTCTGTCTTGGAGAACTTCATGTTATCCCTTAAATAATCAAATCCTAATTCACTATTTGTTGCGTAGGTAATATCACAATTATAATTTTTCTTTCTTTCTTCATCATTTTGATCGTTATTTATAAAACCTGAGGTTAAACCTAAAAATTTATAAATAACTCCCATTTCTAAGCAATCTCTTTTTGCTAAATAATCATTTACAGTAACAATGTGCACGCCATCACCATTTAGAGCATTTAAATATGCAGCTAAAACTATTGTTAAAGTTTTACCTTCTCCTGTTTTCATTTCTGCAATGTTTCCATTATGAAGTACTATCCCGCCCATAATTTGAACGTCAAAATGTCTCTCACCTCTAGTTCTTTTTGAGGCTTCTCTAACTAGCGCATATGCATCTGGTAGTAAACTTTTTAGGCTCTCTCCATTTTTGACTCTTTCCTTCAGTAATTCAGTTTTTTTTGGAAATTCATCATCTTTGAGCTCAGATAACGTATTTTCAAGCTCATTTACTTTTTTGACAACAGACTTGAGGTTATCCAAATTTTTTTGATTACTAGACTTTATAAATTTTGATATGATCTTTAGCGGATTAAGCATTTAATTTTTTGATATTTATATATTAATAATAGATAATAATATAAGAATTATATTTATAATTTAAATACCATGGTAATAAATTTAGGTAGTTTTTTTAATACAAAAAACAAAAACTCAAAAATAAGCGACTTTCAAGACCTAGATCATTTAGATGGTGTTGCAATATCTGTCGTAAATGCCAAGCTATACAATCCATCAAGAGATGATTTGGTGCTATTCTACTTTAGAAATGGAGCTAATTTTGCTTCAGTTTATACCCAATCAACAATTACTTCAGAAAATATAAAATGGAATAAGCTAATTAACAGTAAAAAAATAAAAGCTTTGCTTATTAATACAAGAAACGCTAACGCATTTACCGGTAAAAGTGGATTCCAGGGACTGAAGGAAATCGCAGAAGAACTTTCAAATCAACTTTCAACAAAAAAAAAGAATGATGATGAAGAGTTTGAAAAAGTGAGACCAAAGGATATCTTGTTTGGGTGCACGGGTACTATTGGTGAAAATTTTCCTGCACGTAAAATTATAGACTCCTTACCTGAATTAATAAGCAAGATTAAGTATAATCAAAATAAATATTTGTGGATTAAAGCTGCCTTAGGGATAACCACTACAGATCTTGTTCCAAAAATTGCAATGGACGAATGTAAGATTGGCAATGTAAATGTAAAAATCTACGGAGTCGCTAAAGGATCAGGAATGATTTTTCCAAATATGGCAACTACACTTGGATATATATTTACAGATGCAAAAATATCATCAAAAATATTAAAAAAACTCTTGAAAAAAAATATTGAAACCACGTTTAATGCAATAAGTTGTGATGGAGATACTAGCACAAATGATATGGTAAGTTTATTTGCAACAGGATCTGCAAAAAATACAATGATAAACAATATAAACGATGAAAGAATAATTAATTTTGATAAAAGTTTGCATAATGTACTTTTAAACTTAGCTAAAAGAGTTACTGCTGACGGCGAAGGTGCATCAAAATTCATTACAATTAATGTTGAGAATGCAAAAACAGAAAAAGATGCAAAAAAAATAGCGTTTTCCATTGCCAATTCACCTCTAGTTAAAACTGCATTTGCTGGCGAAGACCCTAATTGGGGCAGAATAATAATGGCAATTGGGAAATCTCAAATAAATATTAATATTAATAAAATTAATTTATCTTTAGGGGAGCATAGAATTTTAGAAAAAGGCGAGCTTTCAAAAGATTATGATGAAGTTGCACTAAAGGAGTATATGAAAAGCGAAAAAGTTGACTTAACCGTTGATTTAAAAATGGGTTCCAAAAAGTTTATTGCATATACAATGGATTTGACAAAAAATTATATTGAAATTAATGCAGATTATAGAAGTTAAAGTGAAAAATAGATAAACCCTTATATTATGATAAAGTACAAGTTAAGTTGCAAAGAATGTAAAAAAAACTTTGATAGTTGGTTTTCCTCCTCAAAAGAATATGAAAAATTAAAAAAAATGAAATTAATAAACTGTAATTATTGTAATTCATTACAAGTCACCAAATCTTTAATGGCACCAAATGTATTAAATAATTTAAATGAAAGTTCAAAGATCAAAAAAGAAGAACTTGATAAATTGAAAAATTTTAAAAAAAAAATTAAAAACTATCAAAATTTTATTAAAAAAAATTTAGATTATGTGGGAGAAAACTTTTCTTATGAGGCAAGATCCATACATTATAATTCCAAAAAAAAATCAAGAGGAATATACGGCAAAGCCACAAAAGAAGAGGTTAAAGAATTAAATGAAGAGGGGATACAGACCCAAACCATTCCATGGATTGAAGATAAGGAAAATTAATTTTTTTTAAATAAGGCAATATAATTTACTGATTTATCACTATTAATATTCCATTTTTGATTGATTGGATTGAAAACAACGCCGTCAATTTTTTTTATTATCATTGAGTTTGTTTTTGCGAAACTAATTAATTCAGAAGGTTTAACAAATTTATTCCAGTCGTGTGTACCAATTGGAAGCCATCTCAATATATACTCAGCACCCACTATTGCAAAAAGATAAGATTTTAAAGTTTTATTCAATGTTGCAACATACATCAAACCATTTTTTTTTAAAAATTTTGAACAATTCAACATAAAAAATTCTACATCATTAACATGCTCGATAATTTCCATATTTAGAATTATATCAAACTTATCTTTTATAGTAAGATTTTCAGGCGATGAACAAATATATTTAATTTTAAGTTTTTTTTCTTTCGAATGAATTTTTGCAACGTTTATATTTTTTTCAGATGCATCAATGCCAGTCACCTTTGCTCCGAGTCTACTCATTGGTTCACAAAGTAATCCGCCACCACATCCAATATCTAAAATTTTTAAGTTTTTCAGAGGTAGATTCTTCGATTTTAACTTAAAATGTTCAGTACTATTATCTTTTATATATTTTATTCTTGTTGGATTAAAATTGTGCAAGGGTTTAAATTTACCTTTTGGATCCCACCATTCAGAAGCAATTTTAGAAAATTTTTCTATTTCTTTTTTATTAATTGTGTTACTTTTATTTTTTTTTGGCATAATATTAATGTGTAAATTATCAGTATAATTTTAAATTAAATTAAAGAGTATTCAATGAAAATTGTTGTATTAAAATTTGGCGGTACATCAGTCGGTTCTATCGATAGAATTAAAAAAGTTTCAAAAATTATATCTCTACATATGAAAAGTAATAGAAGGGTTATAGTTGTATCTTCAGCTATGAGTGGTGTGACAAATGATTTTATCAACAAAACAAAGAAAATTAGTAACAATTTTAATTCTGCAGAATATGATGTACTAGTTTCGTCTGGAGAGCAAATTTCGTGTGCGCTTATCTCTGGTAGGTTAAATCATTTGGGTATTAAATCAAGATCGTGGTTAAGTTGGCAAGTACCAATCTTTACTGAGGGTGACTACAAAAAATCAAGAATAATAAATATATTTAAAAAAAGAATCTTAAATTATCTCAAATCTGGAGGAGTTCCAATTATTACTGGTTTTCAAGGTATTAACTTTGAAAATCGCCTTACAACATTAGAGAGAGGTGGATCAGATGCTAGCGCAATAATGATTGCAAAATTTTTTAAAGCTGAAAGATGTATTATCTATACAGATGTTGAAGGTGTTTATACAACCGATCCAAATTTAATAAAAAATGCAAAAAAAATTAAAAAAATTTCATATGAAGAAATGCTTGAGATGTCGTCTTTAGGTGCAAAAGTAATGCAGCCAGCTTCTATTCAAGATGCAAGATTAAATAGAATAAATATTGATGTAAAATCCTCATTTACCAATAATACAGGGACTTTAATAACTAAAAGAAAAAACATTTCAAAACCTAAAATTATTACAGGAATATCATTTACTAAAAATGACTCAAAAATAACATTGTTAGGTATAACTGATAAACCTGGGGTCGCAGCGTCAATTTTTGAACCACTATCAAAAAATTTTATAAATGTGGATATGGTTGTGCAAAATATTTCCTCAGATGGAAAAGAAACAGATCTTACTTTTACTGTTAAAAACGATGATGTGGTAAAAACTGAAAAATTACTAAAAGAAAACCAAAAAATAAAATTTAAAAATATTATTATTACTAAAAATGTTTCAAAAGTATCAATAATTGGGGTTGGAATGATAACTACACCTGGTGTAACATATAGGATGTTTAGAGCACTAGCAAAAAACAAAATAAATATTCAAGTTATATCGACATCAGAAATTAAAATTTCTGTTTTAATTAATAAAGCATTTGTTAAAAAAGCTATCAAATCTCTTCATAAAGAATTTAACTTATCAAAATGAGCATAAGACCTTTTAGAGATATCAATAGAAGAGAAACAAAAGTTATCAAGGTTGGGAAAGTTAAGGTCGGTGGTAATAACGCAATAAGTGTTCAGTCAATGACAAATACACTTACCAAAGATAAAAAAAATACAATTAAGCAAATTCAAGAAATTTCTAAAGCTGGAGCAGATATAGTTAGAGTATCATGTCCTGATCAAGATTCATCTAATGCATTAAAGGATATAGTAAAGCATATAGATATACCATTAGTTGCTGACATACATTTTCACTATAAAAGAGCAATCGAGGCAGCTGAAAATGGTGCGAATTGTTTAAGAATAAATCCTGGTAATATTGGAGACAAAAATAAGATTAAAGAAATAGTTAATGCCGCAAAGAATAACAACTGTTCATTAAGAATTGGAGTTAATGCAGGATCTTTAGAAAGAGACATATTAGAAAAATTTAAAGAACCATGTCCAGAAGCTTTAGTTGAAAGTGCTTTGAGAAATATAAAAATTATTGAGGATTTGGATTTTGTGAACTTTAAAGTGAGCGTTAAATCCTCTGATGTTTTTTTATCAGTAAAATCTTACAGACTACTGTCACAAAAAACTGATTATCCTTTACACCTTGGTATTACGGAAGCTGGTAGTTTTTTACCTGGAAGCATTAAATCTGCAATTGGATTGGGTAATTTATTAATGGAAGGCATTGGAGACACTATAAGAGTTTCACTATCTGATGACCCTGTCCAAGAAGTAAAAATTGGTAATGAAATTCTTAAATCAATTGGTTTGAGAAATAGAGGAGTTAAAATTATTTCTTGTCCATCTTGTGCAAGGCAAGGCTTTGAAGTAATTGACACTGTAAAAATGTTAGAAGAAAAATTATCTCACATTAAAGAGCCAATAACACTATCTATAATTGGTTGTGTGGTAAATGGACCTGGCGAAGCTGCTTATACAGACATTGGCATTACAGGTGGAGGTAGAGATAGTAATATGCTTTATTTAAATGGAATACAAACTGAGAAATTAGCTAATAAGGAAATAGTTTCTAAGGTGATCGATTTAGTTGAGAAAAAAGCTGAAGAAATTCAAAATAAAAATAAATGATTCCTTTGGAAAAAGTCAAAAGTATTATTGAGAAGCATTCAAAATTAGAAGTTGAGCTATCTTCAACAAATATTGATAAAAAAAAATTTGCTGAAATGTCAAAAGAATATTCAGATTTAAATGAGATCATAGATGACGCTAAATTTTTTATATCATTTGATTTTGAAAAAAAAGAGCTAGAAAAAATTATTAATGATAAATCGAGCGGTCAAGATATGGTTGATTTAGCCAACACTGAGCTAGCAGGATTAATTAGCAAAAATGAAAAAATCAAAAAGAAGTTAATTATTTTTTTACTGCCCAAAGATGAGGCTGATAAAAAAAATGCAATTTTAGAAATCAGAGCTGGAACAGGAGGGTTAGAAGCAAGTCTTTTTGCGGCAGATTTATTTAAAATGTATGAAAAAATTTGTAACAATAAGAAGTGGAGCTTAGAGGTTATAAGTATATCAAAAAGTGACGCGGGTGGTCTTAAAGAAGTTATAGCTTCAATTAAAGGTAAAAATATATATTCCACACTTAAATATGAAAGTGGAGTTCATAGAGTTCAAAGGGTTCCAGAAACTGAGACGCAAGGAAGGGTTCATACGTCTGCAGCAACAGTCGCGGTTCTACCTGAGGCAGAGGAAATTGATGTTAAAATCGAGGATAAAGATTTAAGAATTGATGTTTTTAGAAGCAGTGGTCCAGGTGGACAAAGTGTAAATACAACTGACTCTGCTGTGAGAATTACACACGAACCTACAGGGATAGTTGTAAGCCAACAGGATGAAAAATCTCAGATAAGAAACAAAGAAAAAGGATTGAAAATTTTAAGATCTAGAATTTATGAATATGAGAGAAAAAAAAAAGAAGACGAAAGATCAAAATACAGAAAAAGCAAGATTGGAACAGGTGACAGATCTGAAAGGATAAGAACCTATAACTTTCCGCAAGGAAGGGTTACTGATCATAGAATTAATTTGACTTTACATAAACTTAATGAATTTATGGAAGGAGAAATATTTGATGAAATGATTGAAAATATAAATTTACAAGCTCAAGAAGAATTAATGAGTGCCAATTAAAATGTTAAACATTAATTCTTTATTATTTGATGGTCATAAAATTCTTGCTGAGTCTCACAGCAAAACACCAAAACTTGATGCGGAAATTCTACTATCTAGTGTATTAAATAAAGACCTAAAAGAAATAATTATTGAAAAAAAACATTATCTAAATCAATCAAATATAAACACATTTAAGGAGTTTATTCGAAGAAGAAAGTATGGAGAGCCAATAGCCTATATTTTAAAAAAAAAAGAGTTTTGGAAATATAATTTTTACGTAGATAACAATGTTTTGATACCAAGACCTGATACAGAGATTATAGTTGAAGAAACTCTTAAACTTTTGAATAATGATAAAAAAAAATTTGTTTTAGATGTTGGAACTGGTTCAGGTTGCATTATAATATCTTTAGCTAATGAGCGCTCTAATTTAATGGGAACCGCAATTGATATATCAAAAAAAGCCCTAAAAGTAGCAAAAATTAATGCAAAAATGCATCAATTATTAAATAGAATTAAATTTTACAATTCATCTGTTGACAATTTTTTTAAAGGTAAATATGATTTAATTGTATCTAATCCTCCTTATATTCGTAATTTAGAATTGAAATATTTGGATAGAGATATTATTGGTTTTGAACCACTAGTGTCATTAAGCGGAGGTCTCGATGGGTCCTTTGTATTAAATAAGGTGATTAAAAAATCCTCTAGTCTACTAAAGATAGGCGGAAAGCTGGTGCTTGAAATAGGATTTGATCAAAAATATAAAGTTATGAGTTTATTAAAAAAAAAAGAATTTTATATCAACAAGATAGTAAAAGATTATGCCAATAATGAGAGATGCATAATAGCGACTAAAACTTAATTTTCAAATGAGACCATATAAAAATAATCATAAACGACAAAAATTTAGATCTAACGGCGACAGAGGTATTAACAGAAACTTAAATAATCAATCTTTGATTTTAAACTCAAATATTCAGAGAAAATCTCATCGATCAAATAATCAAAACGCATCAAGATTAATTGAAAAATATAATAACCTTGCAAGAGAAGCGTCATCTGCGGGTGATAAAATTTTATCTGAAAGCTATTATCAATTTTCTGATCATTATATCAGAGTACTTAATGAGAGAGAAAGAAACCAAAACACATCTAACAACCTTAAAGAAAAATCTTTTAACGGAAGTTCAGATGAAATTAAAGATGCTAAAGCTGAAGATAAACCTGCAACTAGTTAATACCTGCAATTATTTCAGATTTTAAAACGTTAATTTTTAATTTACTAACTTCAAACATTTCTCTAGCTTGGTTTTTCAAAACTTTTCCAGACGGAAGTTTTAAAGTTTGTGAATTTATACGTTTACCATTATGTATTACTTCATAATGCAAATGTGGACCAGTTGATTTACCAGTCGAACCAACGTATCCAATTGTTTGTCCTTGCTTTACTCTTTTACCTTTTCTTATATTAGCAGCAAATTTTGACATGTGGGCATAAACAGTTGTGTAAGATGAATTATGTTTTATTTTTACACAATTACCTCCCCCGCCACACCAACTAGCTTTTGTAACAACACCATCTCCAGACGCCATTATCGGCGTTCCTTCAGGAGCAGCAAAATCGGTACCTCTGTGCATTTTATTATAACCATCAATTGGATGTTTACGCATCCCATACGGAGATGAAAGTCGTGCTCCGTTAATTGGAGTTTTCATTAAAGCTTTTTTTACACTTTTTCCATTAATATCGTAATGTCCTTCTGTTCCATTATCATTAAAATAATAAAAAGCATTACTTTGGTTACTTAAATTTAAATCTGCAAAAATTATATTACCCGTATTAAATATTTTTTTGTTATCATCTTCAAAAACTTCATAAATAATTTGATATGTATCATTTTTTCTAACATCTCTCTGAAAATCTACTTGAAAACCGTAAATTCTTGCAAACTCAACTATAATATTTGCTGGAATTTTTTTCTCAATAGCGCTTCTGTATAGGCTTTGGACTATTTTACCCTCTTTATAAATTACTTTTCGATTTAAGTTTGTGATAATATCAGTTGAAGTAAATTTTCCAGTATTTAAATCTCTTAAAAATAAAACTTTTTTTGTTTTACTTACTGGAAATATTAGTTTAGCAACTCTGTTATTTTCTTTATCAATTGTGAACAAAATTTTCTGGTTTACTTTAAGTGTATAATTTTTAAGTTTAGATTGTAATACTGAATTAAAACTTTTTAGCTCTTTTTCATCAACTTCATATTTTTTTAAAATACTATTAATACTTTCATTGGGAGCAACTATATGATTAATACTTAAATACTTTGGTGAAAGGTTATCAAATATATTTGTTACTGTTTTTTGAAAATAAAGATTATTTATAACTTTGATATACTCTTTTTTAGCATTGTTTTTTGAAGAGTTATAAATTTGTGTTATAATTATAGAGATAAATATTAGTAACAAAACAAAAAAGAACTCAAAATTTTTGGATATTTTGAATTGAATTAAGTTCAGATTTAATTTCATAGGAAATATAGTTAAAATTTTAATTTTTATATTAACTTACGAAAAAACCCCAATTTTACTAGCTTTTTTATCGTTTTTTTTTACCCATACTGCTTGATTTACTGATATTTTCTATTATAAGCGTCACACTTCCCAATAAAAATTATTGAGAACATTAAGCTTTAAGCTTAATTAGCTATTTAAATTGTTAATTTGAAGAAGAGAAGTGTGGACGGTTAAGGTTACCAAAATTTGTCGTACACACTTCAACATTTATATAAATTTTATTCTTAGAATTTATATAGAAGCTAGTGTGCGCCGTTTTTAAACTTGAGAGTTTGATCATGGCTCAGAACGTACGCTGGCGGCACGCCTTATACATGCAAGTCGAACGAAGTAGCAATACTTAGTGGCAGACGGGTGAGTAACATGTGGGTATCTTCCCTTTGGTGAGGAATAACACGAGGAAACTTGTGCTAATACCTCATAAGTCTTTACGGAGAAAGCTTTATGCGCCAATGGATGAGCCCGCACTTGATTAGTTTGTTGGTGGGGTAATGGCCTACCAAGACTGTGATCAATAGCTGATTTGAGAGGATGATCAGCCACATTGGGACTGAGACACGGCCCAAACTCCTACGGGAGGCAGCAGTAAGGAATCTTGCACAATGGAGGAAACTCTGATGCAGCGATGCCGCGTGAGTGAAGAAGGCCTTTGGGTTGTAAAGCTCTTTCGTCGGGGAAGAAAATGACTGTACCCGAATAAGAAGGTCCGGCTAACTTCGTGCCAGCAGCCGCGGTAATACGAAGGGACCTAGCGTAGTTCGGAATTACTGGGCTTAAAGAGTTCGTAGGTGGTTAAAAAAGTTGGTAGTGAAATCCCAGAGCTTAACTCTGGAACTGCTATCAAAACTTTTTAGCTAGAGTATGATAGAGGAAAGCAGAATTTCTAGTGTAGAGGTGAAATTCGTAGATATTAGAAAGAATACCAATTGCGAAGGCAGCTTTCTGGATCATTACTGACACTGAGGAACGAAAGCATGGGTAGCGAAGAGGATTAGATACCCTCGTAGTCCATGCTGTAAACGATGTGTGTTAGACGTTGGAAATTTATTTTCAGTGTCGCAGCGAAAGCGATAAACACACCGCCTGGGGAGTACGACCGCAAGGTTAAAACTCAAATGAATTGACGGGGACCCGCACAAGTAGTGGAGCATGTGGTTTAATTCGAAGATACGCGCAGAACCTTACCAACACTTGACATGTTCGTCGCGACTTTAAGAGATTAAAGTTTTCGGTTCGGCCGGACGAAACACAGGTGCTGCATGGCTGTCGTCAGCTCGTGTCGTGAGATGTTGGGTTAAGTCCCGCAACGAGCGCAACCCTCACTTTTAGTTGCCATCATTTAGTTGGGCACTCTGAAAGAACTGCCAGTGATAAGCTGGAGGAAGGTGGGGATGACGTCAAGTCCTCATGGCCCTTACGTGTTGGGCTACACACGTGCTACAATGGCATTTACAATAGGAAGCAAGATGGCGACATCAAGCAAATCCTAAAAAGATGCCTCAGTTCGGATTGCACTCTGCAACTCGAGTGCATGAAGCTGGAATTACTAGTAATCGCGGATCAGCGCGCCGCGGTGAATACGTTCCCGGGTCTTGTACACACCGCCCGTCACACCATGGGAGTTGGTTCTACCTTAAGGCAAAGTTTAAAACCTTTGACCACGGTATAGTCAGCGACTGGGGTGAAGTCGTAACAAGGTAGCCGTAGGGGAACCTGCGGCTGGATTACCTCCTTTCTAAGGATAATTAAGAATAATTTCTTAATTTAAATAATTAACAGGCTAATGTTGACCGTCCTCATTTCTCTTCTTTAGAAATTTAGTGTTTACGATTAACTGAATAGGGCCGGTAGCTCAGTTGGTTAGAGCACACCCTTGATAAGGGTGGGGTCGAAAGTTCGAGTCTTTCTCGGCCCACCATTTTTTTCGGGGGATTAGCTCAGCTGGGAGAGCGCCTGATTTGCATTCAGGAGGTCAGCGGTTCGATCCCGCTATCCTCCACCATAAACACTTAGTTATTAAAATTGTGAATAAAATAATAATATTATCAATATCTATATCCGATTGTTCAATCAAATTGAACAATCAACGAATGTTCGAATAGATGAACATTCTAAAAATTTGATTCAACACAGAATTTTTTTCTGTGCATAAATCAAGCGTTTAAGGGCGTGTGGCGGATGCCTTGGCACTGAAAGACGATGAAGGACGTGGTATACTGCGAAAAGTTTCGGGGAACTGTATGCAAGTTTTGATCCGAAAATTTCCGAATGGGGAAACCCACCACTTTATGTGGTACTTTAAACTGAATAAATAGGTTTAAAGAGAAAACCTGGAGAACTGAAACATCTAAGTAACCAGAGGAAAAGAAATCAATTGAGATTCCGTTAGTAGTGGCGAGCGAAATCGGAATAGGCCTGTAAGTATGTTGAAAAAATCTGAAAAGTCTGGAAAGACTTACCAAAGAGGGTGATAGTCCCGTAAGAGTAATGTTCAATATACTTCTTGAGTAAAGCGGGACACGTGAAATCTTGCTCGAATATAGGGGGACCACCCTCTAAGCCTAAATACTCTTCAGTGACCGATAGTGAACTAGTACCGTGAGGGAAAGGTGAAAAGAACCCCTATTAGGGGAGTGAAATAGAACCTGAAACCGCATGCCTACAATCAGTCGAAGCTCTTTTTAGAGTGACGGCGTACCTTTTGTATAATGGGTCAGTGACTTAATTTATTAAGCAAGCTTAAGCCATCTAGGTGTAGGCGCAGCGAAAGCAAGTCTTAATAGGGCGATTAGTTTAATGAATTAGACCCGAAAACGAATGAGCTTACCATGAGCAGGTTGAATGCAAGGTAACACTTGCTGGAGGACCGAACCAGTTGACGTTGAAAAGTCTTTGGATGACTTGTGGTAAGGGGTGAAAGGCCAACCAAATTCGTAGATAGCTGGTTTTCCGCGAAAACTATTTAGGTAGTGCGTTAAATAAATATACGTTCAGAGGTAGAGCACTAAATGGGCTAGGGGGAAGAGATTCTTACCAAACCTAATAAAACTCCGAATGCTGAGCGTAGTTCTTTAACAGACAGACTGTGGGTGCTAAGGTCCATGGTCGAGAGGGAAAGAGCCCAGACCACCAGATAAGGTCCCAAAATTGTGATTAAGTGTGAAAGGATGTGGAAATTCCTTAACAGCCGGGAGGTTGGCTTAGAAGCAGCCATCCTTTAAAGATAGCGTAACAGCTCACCGGTCTAATAGAGTTTCTGCGCCTAAGATGTAACGGGGCTAAAATCACATACCGAATCTGTGGGTTTATAAAACTTTCGAGTTTTATAAGCGGTAGCGGAACGTTCTGTAAGCCTGTAAAGGAATACCCGTGAGGGATTCTGGAGGTATCAGAAGTGCGAATGCTGACATAAGTAACGATAAATAAAGTGAAAAACTTTATCGCCGAAAATCCAAGGGTTTCTGCGCAAGGTTAATCCGCGCAGAGTTAGTCGGCCCCTAAGGCGAGGGCGAAAGCCGTAGTCGATGGGAACAAGGTTAATATTCCTTGACCAGATGGTAGTGACGGATTTTGTAAGTTGTAAGTTCTTAATGGATTGAACTTGCCGCGAAAAAGTCCCAGGAAATAGCTCCATCATTAGACCGTACCCTAAACCGACACAGGTGGATTAATAGAGTATATTTAGGCGCTTGAGAGAATGATGTTGAAGGAACTCGGCAAAATGCTTCTGTAACTTCGGAATAAAGAAGACCTTTTTATAGGCAACTATTTAAGGGTGGCACAAGCCAGGGAGAAGCGACTGTTTATCAAAAACACAGGGCTCTGCTAACACGTAAGTGGATGTATAGGGTCTGACGCCTGCCCGGTGCTGGAAGGTTAATGCGATGGGTGCAAGCTCATTTCTGAAGCCCCAGTAAACGGCGGCCGTAACTATAACGGTCCTAAGGTAGCGAAATTCCTTGTCGGGTAAGTTCCGACCTGCATGAATGGCGTAACGATTTCTCCGCTGTCTCCAACATCAACTCAGTGAAATTGAATTCTCCGTGAAGATGCGGAGTTCGCGTAGTTAGACGGAAAGACCCCGTGCACCTTTACTGCAACTTTACATTGGTGTTAGGAAAAACATATTTAGCATAGGAGGGAGACATTGAAACTAAGGCGTCAGCTTTAGTGGAGTCGCCAGTGAAATACCTCTTTTGTTTTTCTTGACATCTAACTGATCGCCGTTATCCGGCATCAAGACATTGTATGGTGGGTAGTTTGACTGGGGCGGTCGCCTCCCAAATAGTAACGGAGGCGTGCGAAGGTAAGCTCAGAACGGTCAGAAATCGTTCGTAGAGTGCAATGGCATAAGCTTGCCTGACTGCAAGACTGACAAGTCGAGCAGAGTCGAAAGACGGTCATAGTGATCCGGTGGTTCTGAGTGGAAGGGCCATCGCTCAACGGATAAAAGGTACGCCGGGGATAACAGGCTGATACTGCCCAAGAGCTCATATCGACGGCAGTGTTTGGCACCTCGATGTCGGCTCATCACATCCTGGGGCTGGAGCAGGTCCCAAGGGTTTGGCTGTTCGCCAATTAAAGTGGTACGTGAGCTGGGTTCAGAACGTCGTGAGACAGTTCGGTCCCTATCTGCTATGCGTGTAGAAGAATTGAGAGGAGCTGTCCCTAGTACGAGAGGACCGGGATGGACGTACCACTGGTGGACCGGTTGTAGCGCCAGCTGCAGTGCCGGGTAGCTAAGTACGGACGAGATAACTGCTGAAAGCATCTAAGCGGGAAACTCACCTCAAAACTAGTTCTTCCTATAGAGCCGTGGTAGACCACCACGTTGATAGGCTGGGTGTGGAAGTGCGGCAACGCATGTAGCTGACCAGTACTAATAGCTCAATTGGCTTGATTTATGCACTGAAAAAAATTTTAAAATACTTATTGATTGCAACACTTCATTAGTTTCTTGCAAAAAAAAATAATATATTATCTAATATGCTTCACGACTTATAAAAAAACTTATGAATTTATGAAACAAATAAATTCTTTTAAAAAACCTATTTTGATTGCTGAAATAGGAATTAACCACAATGGCTCAGTAAATTTAGCAAAAAAACTAATTTTATTAGCAAAAAAATATAATTTTAAACTGGTAAAGTTTCAAAAAAGGAATCCAGATATTTCTACTCCAGAATATCTTAAAACCATAAAGCGAGAAACGCCATGGGGCTACATATCATATTTAGATTACAAAAAAAAACTAGAGTTTTCTTATAAGAATTATTTGGAGATAGATAAATTCTGTAAAAAAATTGGAATTCAATGGTTTGCATCAGCATGGGATATTGAAAGTCAAAATTTTTTGAAAAAATTTCGTCTGAAATATAATAAAGTTGCCTCGGCAATGCTTACCAATAAAAAACTTTTAGAAGTAATTGCAAAAGAAAAAAAACATACTTTTATTTCTACAGGTATGAGCACTCTTAAAGATATTGAATATTGTGTAAAGATTTTTAAAAAAAATAAATGTAATTTCACATTAATGCATTGTGTATCAAAATACCCGTCAGAAGATAATGATTTAAATTTGTCAACAATTAAAACTTTAAAAAAAAGATTTAAATGTGATGTAGGTTACAGCGGGCATGAGAAGACTGTATCGCCTTCAATCATCGCGTATATGTTGGGAGCAACGGTTATCGAAAGACACATAACAATTGATAGAACTATGTGGGGAACAGATCAAGCAGCATCGTTATCAGAGGATGGTATTAAAGTTTTAACTTCAACACTACACAAAGCTAAAGACATCATTGGAGGTAATAAATTTAAAAAAGTATATAAAAAAGAAATTCCTCTCTTAAAAAAATTTAAATATTGGGATTAATTTTATTTAGAGTTTGTTGAACTTTTAATTTTTATGCTAATAAATTGTCTTTAAGTTTTTTTTTAAATTTAACTTATATAATTTTAGTCTGTTTTTATCTATCTTTGATTTTATTCCTTGGTAGCTTACAACTAACCCGACTCTGTCATATTTAGACTTATTTTTAAAACTTCCGTGAATTACATTAGGGTGATGTATCAAACAATCACCAGTTTTAAGTGTTGGAAACCTTTTTCTAAACTTTAGATTTTTTAATGTATAATTTGGTACTTTTTGAGACGAACCCTTTGCATATGAAATTTCATGTTTGATTGTACCTAATATGTTTGAGCTTTCATAATAACATAATCCACCATTTAACTTTGATGAGTTAGAGCAAGCAATCCAAACGTTTGCAGCTTTGGCTTCGATTATATTCCAATAATAATTGTCTTGGTGGAACGGACTTCCTAATCCAGAAAGTTTTGGCTTTAAAAAAAATTCAATATTTCTTACTTTTGCTTTATCCCCCAATAAAACTCCTATTATTTTTTTTAGCTTAATATTATTAGATATATCTATTATATGCCCTTTTTTATGAAAAATTTGAATATTGTGTATTGTGTTAAATTTATTATCTTTTGTTTTGTGAAAGTATTGGTTATTTTTTGTTCTTTGAGCCTTCATTTTTACCTTCTCAAGATCAGTCAAAACTTTGAAAATCACTTCTTTGGTAAATGCTTTTTTGATTATTACGAAACCTTTATTATGAAATTTTTCTTTAATTTTTAAAAGATTCATGATTATTAATTATATAATTAATAAAATGAAATTTGCAATAGTAGTTCCAGCAAGAAAAAATTCAAAAAGTTTAAAAAATAAAAACTTGTATTTGTTAAAAAAAAAAAAACTAATAGAACATACATTTTTATCAGTAAAAAAATTGAAAAATTTAAAATTTGTACTTTCAGATGATAAAAAAATTAGAAAATTGTCTAAAAAATACATGTTTAATAATAGTTATGTAAGACCACCTAGCGTTTCAAGTTCCAAAACATCTTTGGTGAAAACCTTATTGCATTTTTTAAGCTGGGCAAAAAATAAACATTCAATAGATTTTTTGGTAATACTTCAACCAACATCCCCTTTGAGAAACAACATTGATGTAATAAAAGCGATTAATCTTGTTAAAAAAAAAAAATTAGTTACACTTTTTAGTGCTTCAGAGTCTTTAGAGCATCCTTATGAAAGTATTAACATTTTAAAAAAAAAATGGAATTATAATCTAAAAAATTCCACAAAATATTATAGAAGACAGGATTATGATATTAATTCTTATTTTATAAATGGAGCAATTTATATTGTTTCAGTTAAATATTTATTAAAATATAAAAAATTAGTATCAAAGAAACATGGTATCTACAAAATGCCAAAAATAAGATCCATAGATATTAATGACATAAATGACTTTAGAATAGCGGAGAAACTTTTATGAAAAAAAAAATAAATTGGAGTGGAAGATCACATAATTACTCAAACCAAGATATAAAAACAATTGTCAACTGTATAAAATTTTCAGATCCATTAACCCAAGGAAAATATTTAAAATTATTTGAGTCCAAACTAAGAAACTACTTAGGAAGAAAAAATGTGTTTGCAACGAGTTCAGCAACTTCATCTCTTGAACTTATTGCTCAATTGTCAAATTTAAAAAAAAATGATGAAGTAATCGTACCCGCTCACACCTACTGCTCAAGCGCATATCCATTTGCTAAAAATGGGGCAAAATTAATATGGGGTGATATAAACTTAAAAACAAGAACTTTATGTCCACTTGATACTAAAAAAAAAATTTCTAAGAAAACCAGGGCAATTATTGTGGTTCATTTAAATGGTTTTGCTGCAGATCTACTACCATTTAAAAAGTTAATCAAAAACAAAAAAATACTTTTAATAGAGGACTGTTCTCAGGCATTTGGAAGTGAGTTAAGAAATAGGAAGGCTGGAACTTTGGGAGATTTTGGTTGTTATTCGTTTCATGCTCAAAAAAATTTGACTACTTTAGGAGAAGGTGGAGCCATATATATTAAAGATTCCTCTTTAGCAAAAAAATTGCCTGGCTTGAGACATAATGGACATTCAGGCTTTGGAAAAAGAAAATTTTATTGGAAGCCAGCAATGGTAAATGTGAAAGAGGATTTAAAATATAAGTGGCCGAATAAATTTACACTTTCCGAAGTTCAATGTGCAGCAGGATCTGTGATGATAAAAAAAATAGATAAAATGAATAATGAAAGGATTAAAAGAGCAAAATATTTTATAAAAAAATTAAATAAATTATCAGAAAATTTAATATTTAATTCAAATTTTGAAAATAAAAGAAATGTGTATCATTTATTGCCTGCGCTTGTAAATCCAAATGGTACTATCGATAGAGATAGTTTAATAAAAAAATTAAGTTTTAAATTTGGTATCCAATGTGTAACACAATATTATCCTTTATATAAATATGATTTATTTAAAAAAAAAGGTTTTGCTAAACATAAATGTCCCAATACTGACTATTATTTTGACAATATGATATCTTTTCCTTTCCATCTATGGATGAGTATGCATGATTTGGACTATATTATAGCTTCGATAAAAAAAATTTTTCAAGAAATCGATGACAAAAAAAGCAATAGGATTAAAACTAAAAAAACTAATTAAATATAACAATTGTTTAGAAGATATTTGGATTTATGGAACAATATCTGACAGATTTTCTGATCTAGATTTACTTTTTCTATACAAAAATAAACTACAAGAAGTTTCTATACCAAATTATGTTAAAGATAAAATATATAACGGAAATATAATTTTTTTACCTTATAAGTTAAGAAATAAAATTTTTTTATTTGAAAATTTAAATTGCTACTCCGTAAAAAAATTAAAAAAGATTTATTACAAAATTCCAAAAAAATATGAAAACTTTAGAAATCAAACTTCTTTTGTTGAGAGGTATTATTATACTAGAAAACTTATTAGATCTGGAAAAATTAATAATTGCGGTGAAACAATCAGAAATATTAAATCACTAATTGTTAGTTACAAAACTTTCTCAAAATTCAACCCAATGTTTAAAAAAGATATTAATTTAATAAATAAACAATACAAAATAATTAGAGCTAAAATTGGTAAAAATAAAAAAAATGAAAGCTATTTAAATAAAGTAATAAAAAAAATTAAAATTTTCGACAAAAATTTTTATAAATTTTCAATTTCCTATTTTGATAAAAAATTTAATGATATTGATATTCAAACTTTTAATTTTAATTTTATGGAAAAAGAAAAATTTATAAGTAATGAAAAAATTAAAAATATTCCTAAACTATATGGTTATATAATGAAAAACTATATTCAAAATAAAAATGAGTTATCCAATAAAATTTCAAAAGATTTCAAATATAAGATAAGTAGAAAATCAATATTTAAAAAATCTTATAAAAAATTAAATAAGTATTTAGATATTAAATTTAAATTTTTAAATAAATGCTATATTGATTTAAAAAAATCAAAAATTAATAATGGACTTTATAGATTTAATTGGTATCTAACTAGCTAACCTTTTAGCTAACATTTTTAAAATTCTTTCACAATCATTAAAATAATAAACACTTAAAAAATTAACAATTTTTTCGTTTACTACCATTTTTTTTCCGTCAAAAAATTTATCCCAATTTGCTCTTAAAAATTCGTGTTTTTTTATAAAATTTGAAATATCTTTATTATTTATTAATTTGTAAAACATTTTAAAAGATTTCTTTTTGTGTACACTTTTACCCAGGCTATCAAAATATAAAATGGGTAAATTCAAAATAAATCCAATTTGACAAAACAATTGTTTTAAATTTTTATCATCTTTTTTTAAAGGAATCTTTAAACAACTATTATTAAATACGTGATGAGAAAAATAATTATTTTTAATTCCTAATTTTATATATTTTAATCTCTCTAATATTATTTTTTTTGATAAACTCTTTTTATCGATATTAGATTTAAAATATATTTTTTCATTTCTAAAAAAATTTATGTTTTTTTCGAGCGCCTCAGGTGGCAAGAAACCTCTTAAATAATTCCCTAAATCTTTTTCTGTGTAGACTAAAATGCCATGATGTTGAAATGGTGAAATATCAATAAATTTCATATAAATTTTTTTCAAAATATCTCTAATTATAATTAAATTTTCTGGATTTTTAAAAGTTTCATTTTTAATTACTGCAAATATGTCTATATCACTCCATTTATCGATGTAGTCGCCAGATGCATAGCTACCCTGCATTACAAAGTGTTTAATATATTTTTGTAAATTTTCATTATGGATAATTTTCTCAATTTCCTTAAATTTTTTTTTTACAGGTCGACTTTTATAGATTTTGTTTGTGAACTTTGTTTTCTTTGACTTTACTACTATGATTTTTCTTTTCTTTTTAACTGTATTTAAAACTTTAAAATTTTCTATTAATTCTTTTGATTTTAATAATACTTCATTTTTTTTTTCTTCGTCAAAAATACAATATTTAATATCAAAAAACCAATTTAGTTTTTTGTTAAATACGACTTGATTTATTTTAATCTTATTGTTAAATAATTTATTATAATGCATTTAGATAAAGATTTTACAGAATTTAGTGATAAAGATATACAACATTTCAATGACATTCTAAACGATAAAGGTTATGTATTAATTAAAAACATAATCTCTAAAACTTTCAACGAAAAATTAAAAAAAAGATGTGAAGATCTTATGTCAGGAAAAGTGAGGTATGATGGGATGTTTTTTAAGCTAGATGATCCTGATGGAAATTATTTTAATATAAAGCATCAAGATATTGATAAAGAGATTTTTAGCGGACCCTCAGAAAGATATAAAAAAATAAAAGACCTCGAATATGATGAATTATTTTTAATGGTTATACAATGTCAGTTATTCAAAAAATTATGTTTACTTAGAATTGGTCACGAAGTTTCATCAATGAGATCGATGATACTTAATAAATCTAGATTTAACTCCTCAATTTTACCATTTCATCAAGATGTTTCAAACAATTGGCCAATGTCAGGTAAACCAAATTTTACTATCTGGTTGTCTTTAAATGGCGCTAATAAAAAAAATGGTTGTTTAAAAGTAATAGAGGGTTCTCATAAGTTTGACATAATTGGAGATGGAAATAATTTATTAGACCAAAAACTCAAGGATAAATATATGAAAAAGGAAAATATAAAATATTTGGAGATTAATTCAGGTGATGTCGCAATATTTTCTAATTATACTTTACATGGCTCAGATAAAAATTTTACAAAGCAGAATAGGCTAGCTTTTACATCTTGTTATATGGATGCTTCTATTTACCATTTAAAAACTAAAAAATTCTATCCAAAAATTTTTGGAAAAAATGCTTTGGATCAAACTTTTTTAAGGAGTCTTAATTATAAAATTCCTGAAAAGGTTTACTTTAATAAAAAGGGAATCTAGATTAATTAAGAATTTTTTTTAACCGATTAATATAAAGACTTTTATTTCTATTTATATTTTTTTTTATAAAGCTTTCTCGCGCATTCTTTACATTTGGTTTATTCCACCATGTCAAAGGATCAAAATGGATTTTATTAACCATGACTGCAGTTTCTTTTGGATCAAAACTAATTATTTTAACTTTTATTAAATCATTAAAAAAATTCATATGATTTTGCTCAAAAAAATATGCTTCTTTGTTAAGAATCGCGAGGACAGGTTTATCCAAAAATAAACATTGAATAAATGCGGTGCTAAAATTTGTAACAATTGTAAGCTTTGAGAAAGAAATTTTTTCAATAAATCTACCTCTAGAGCAAATCTTTGATTTGATCTCCTTTTTTTTAAAAAAAAATTCATCCATTTTATTGTAAGTAGTTCTACTTCCTTCAAATGACTTAGGATGTCTATTAATTTTTAGTTCTTTAAACACATTATTGCTAAGATTTTTAAAAAAAACCTCAGTATTATTCACGAGGATTTTGGAGTTTGCATGACCGCATTCACTCCAAATTGATGAACTATATGGTGATCTTTTTTGAGGATTCCCAGAAAGAAAAAAAATATATTTCTTACTTTCTTTTCCTAAATTTGGGTCTTTAAAAACTTTAGATAAAGATCCACCTGGTAAAACTTTTTTATCTTTCCAACCTAAACTTAGATATTTATCATATATTCTCAATATCACAGCTGTCCAGTTACCTAGGAAAGGGTAAAGCAACCAATTATGGTCTATATAAACGGACTTTATTTTTTTTAATTTTCCCAATGCAATTAGTAAATGATTATGTTCGTCTTTGCTTTCATTTAAAATATATCTAATTTCTTTAAATTTTTTATTATTTAGAAAATTATTTGTAATTATAATTCTCATTTTTAAATCTTCTAAAAGGGTTTTTGGTAAAGAAAAAAACAGTGTTGAAAAGAAAAATTTATCAAAATCATCAAAGCCACTTTCTTCTTTAGATATATATTTTCTGTAGTCTAAGTTTGTTGAACTTTTTTTTTGGTATATTAAGAAATTTTGAATAATCATTTTGCCACCAAATAAATATTTTGTTTTAATCATATCTTCGTATGACCAATAGCAATTAGAAACTAAAATTTTCGGCTTTATCAATTTTGACATTATAAAATTTGCAATTATGTGAAACTTGTTATTACTTTTTATAAAATTTTCAGTTTTTGATTTAATAGAAATAATTTTTTTATTTTCTTTATGTGTGAAATTAAATGTGACTTTTCTATTTATTTTAGTTTTTATTTTTTTATGGATTTTTAAAAATTCAATTATTAATTTTTTTTGGCCAATATCAGATGCATAATATAATTGTCTGTAAATAGTTTGATTATGAGGAATTGGTAGGCTTAAATCACTAATAAATTTATTACTTTTAGAGTTTAGGATATTTTTAGATCTGTATATGCGATAACAGGAATGAATATGAAATTTTAAAAAATTAAATAATATTTTTTCATAAAAAATATAATTAAAATTTTCGTTAAACATTTCATTGTATCTTTTCTTAAATACTCGAATATATTTTTGGAATTTTTTTTCTTCGAATGAAATTATCTTTTTATAATCTTTACTACTCTTTGGCTCTTTTATTTTTTCAAAAATTTTTTTGTAATAATTAATATTATTTGACATGTGAAAGATTGAATTATAATTTGATTAGTATAAATAAATTAATTAAATGTAAATACCAGCATGAATTTATTGTAACAAAATGAATTTTCTAATTAAAAATGCATGTTCAGAGGAAGAATTTCTTCGAGCTAAAAATGATGTTGAGGAAAATAGAGATTTTTTAGAAGCTAATAAAAGGGTTTTAGCAGATTTCAAATCTCATGAAATTTTTCAATTAAAACACCATAATGTAGTAAAATTGAAAAATCTTATCGAAGCTATATTGTCAACAAAAGTGATAAATGAATTTAAAAATAGATTTCGGAAAATTTACTTAATCAATTTTTTTAATATTACTATAAACTCATATACTGCAAGATTGCATAGAGATGGTCAGAGTTTAGGTTTTCATAAAAAGGGATTGGAAATGAGTAAAAAAATATTTAAAGTAGTATTTTACTTTAATAATTATAATTCAAATAAAATAAGCTTAAGTATTTTTAATTCGAAACCTCTCGAATTATTTAAAAATGAAAAGATTTATACAAAAATAAATTATTATCTAGAACATTATGTTAAAAAAAAATTTTTAAAAGATTCAGGCTATCAAAACTGTGATGCTCTTGTTTTTGATAGCAATACATGGCATTTCGCAAATGATATTAATACTTATAAACTAGACAAAAACAAAATTAATAAAATTTATTGTGCTTATGAGATTGTTGTAGATGATTACGAGACAGCAAAATCATATGCCGCTTTTTTGACAAATAAATTTAATATTAAAACAAATAATAAAATTGATTTAAAAGCTATACATTGTAATAGATTAAAGATGTTTGATGACATCGTAGACTTATAAATTTTGAATGAATACGAAAAATATATCAAAAAATATATGTGTTATATGCAATGAATATAACTGTCTCGAGGAAAAATTTAAATATAATAAACCAGATAATTCTGATAAACAGAAATTTTTTGATAATACAAAAACTAAGATATTAAGTTGTAGTGAATGTAAAATTAGTTACTGTGCTAATATTAATAAAAAAAAATTAGATGATTTTTATAATTATATTTATAAAAACAAAAAATATATTCCCAATCGTTTTTCAGAATTTAATTCTAGATTTTTTAGCCAAGCACTGTATTTTATTAATCATTGTAAGCTCGAAAGTGATATTAAGTTACTGGAAATAGGACCAAATGTTCAGGGAGTTTTGCCAACACTTAAAGTTTTTCAAGAAAATATACACTATTTTTATTATGATCAAAAAGATATTCAACACACAAAAAAAAACATTTACAAACTTGGAACATATTTTGATCCAAATATAAATGAGCTTCCAAATATTGATTTAATATGGATGAGTCATACCCTAGAACATATATATCCAGAAGATTTAATAATTATGCTTAAAGCATTTTATAAAGCATTAAACCCTAAAGGAAAGATATTTATTGAGATACCATTCGATATTCATAGAAATATTTTTAATTTTCCACATTTAATTTTTTTCGAGAGATTTGGACTAGAAAAGTTGTTTAAAGCACTTAACTTTAAAATAATTTCAATTAGTTATATAAACACTGATAAGTCATCAAAAAATGGATTTAAAAAAACTTTTGAAACAAACATAAGAAAAAATAACAAAAGCGAAAAAATGAATTTATTAAAATCTATGTATTTAATTTTTCAAAAATTCCTTCCAGATAAATTTGTGAAAAAATATGCTCTCAAAAATTTTGTTAAAAATGGTCCATCAACTGAGTTACCTATAATTAGAATGATTGTTGAAAAGTAATTATATTTATTATGAAAACTAGCATTAAATATTCGATACTAATCCCAACATTTAACAAAGCAGAATATTTAAAATATACAATTCAATCAGTATTAAACTCAAATTATAAAAATTTTGAAGTTATAATATCTGATGATTTTTCAACAGATACAACAAATAACTTAATTACAAATTTAAATGATGACAGAGTAAGATTAATAAAACCTCCTTTCAAATTAAAGCATGTGAAAAATTATGAATTTTTATTAAAACATGCGAATGGGGAATGGATAACAATTTTGGGGGATGATGATGGTCTTTTGCCAAATTTTTTTGAAAAAATTGATTATGAACTAATAAAATTTCCAAATGTAGAAGTAATATCTACAAAACCTGCTTTTTATTATTGGCATGGTGTAGAAGATAAATATGGAGATAGAGTTTGTGATTATCAAAATTTTTTTGAAAAATCTAAAATAATAAATTCAAAATTAACTTTATTTTTATGTTTAGCTGGATTGTTTACAAGAACAAATGTTCCAATGCTTTATACAACTGGATTAGTTAAAAAATCATTAATTGAAAAAATTAAACAAAAATCTAACAATTTTTTTTTTCACGGAGTGTTGCCTGATTATTATTCATCGGTAGCAATATTAAGCTATACAAATAATTTTTTAAGAATAAGTGAACCTTTATTTTGGGTTGGCTCTTCAAGTAAATCAGTAGGTAGAGGAATTAAAACATATGAAAGCGAGTATAATCATGAAAAACAATTAGACTTCATTAATCCCAAATTAAGTTTGAATAAAAATATTTCTGCTTCAATACATCAAATAGGATTATCACCAATTTATTTTTATGAAGCATTACTAAACATTCCTTTTCTAAATAAATTTTGGAGTGGAAAAATGATTAAATATTTTGCATTAAGTGCAACAAATTATGAATATTTTAAAATAATCCATAATAAGCTCGACTTTAGATTTAAAATTTCGATCACAAATAAGGATTTTAAATTTTTGATAAATCAAGAAATAAAAAAAAACGGTTTATCTAATTCGATTTTTTCACTTACAAAATTTTTAATTTATATATTTAATTTTATATTAAATATTTATAATAGCCTTAAAAAGGTTTTTTTATATATTAAAAAAAAATTATCTAAAAATCATAAAATTTTAGTATCCAAAGATAGAACAAAATTTAAAAATTTTATTTTTTGTAATGATTATATCGAAAAAATATAGGTTTTTATAATGAAAGAAAAAATATTCATAGCTGGTGCAGGAGGAATGTTAGGAGAGGCTTTTTATAATGTTTTTAAAATAAATTACGAATTAAAATGTACTGATATCGATTTAAATGAACAATGGTTAGAACTATTAGATTTTAGAAAAAAAAAAAATTATTTTGAAGAAGTTAATAGCTTTAAGCCAGATTATTTATTTCATTTAGGGGCATATACTGATTTAGAATATTGTGAACAAAACGAAGAAGATACTTATTTAACAAATACAGAGTCTGTAAAATATGCAGTTGAAATTAGTAACAATTTAAATATTCCTCTTTTATATATTAGCACAGCTGGAATTTTCGATGGCTCAAAAGAGACATTTGACGAAAGTGATAGTCCTAACCCGCAAGGAATTTATGCAAAATCAAAATTTTTTGCTGAAAGATTTGTTCAAGAAAATAGTAAAAAATATTTAATTTGTAGAGCAGGTTGGATGATGGGAGGTGGACCTAAAAAGGATAAAAAATTTATAAGTAAGATTTTGAAACAAATCGAAAAGGGTTCTAAAGAAATTTTTGTAGTCGATGATAAGTTAGGAACCCCAACATATACTTATGATTTTGCTTATAACACTAAACAATTACTAAAATTTAAAAAATGGGGTTTGTATAATATGGTTTGCCAAAATAAAACAAGTAGATATGAAGTTGCAAAAGAAGTAATAAAAATTTTAAATTTAGAAAATAAAATTAAAGTTACTAAAGTTAAATCTGACTATTTTTCAAAAACATACTTTGCACCAAGACCCAGTTCGGAAATATTGATAAATAAAAATCTTGCTAAAATCAAAATGGATATGATGAGATCTTGGAAAATAACACTTAAGGAATATTTGAATACTTATTTTAATAGGGAAAATAATGCCATTTAAAGAAATTTTTTCATTTTTAACATCAAAATTTAAACTCTTATATTTTTTTTATTTATTTTTGTCTCTTGTGGTTGTACTTTTAGATGTATTTAGCATTGCTTTAATTCCAATTATTATCGCTTCAGTTTTGACTGAGGGAAAACTTAATGAGGTTTTTAATATTGATTTTATAAATTTTGATAAATTTTTAGATGTTATTAATTTGAATGAATTGTTATATATTATACTTATTGTATTTTTAATAAAAAACATTTTATTTTATTTAAATACTTATTTAACAAATACATACTTTAGACAATTACAAATTTATTTTCAAACTAGTATTTTCGATTCTTATCTAAAAAAAAAATATAGTTATTTTAGTACCAAGACTTCTGATAGGCTAATGAGAAATGTAATTGAAAGTCAACGTTTATCAAACATACTAAATTCATTCATGAATCTTTCTAAGGAAATTTTATTATTTATTTTTTTATTACTACTTTTATTTATTAATAAAACACAACAAACTTTTGTAATCTCATTTATTTTGCTTTCTATTTTGTTAATTTCTTATTATATTTTAAAAGGCAAATACTATCGTTTAGGAAAATCTAGTTTTGAAAGCAAAAGTTATTTTTTTCAGACTTTGACAGAAACCTTTAATTCAATCAAATTAATATTGATAAATAAAAATTTTAAGATATTTTACAAAAATTTTGAAAAACATTTATTTAGGAGGGTTAAGGCTGATACGGATGCAAAAAACTTAGCTGCTTTAGCAAAACCAACTTTAGAGTTTCTAATTGTTTTTATTTTAGTTTTTTCAATAATTTATTTTACAAATCAGAAAATATCGCCAGAAAAGTTAATCTCTTTATTAAGTCTATATACAATAATTATTTTAAAGATGTCACAATCTATAAATTCTATGTTTATTTTGATTTCATCAATTAGAGTTGATAAGGCATTAATTGATGAATTGAAAAATGACTTGAAATTAACTTATAATAACAAGAAGGAAGTTGGGGCATCGAGTTTAGCAAATAACATACCAGACCCTTTAGTTTCAATTAATTTAATAAATATAAGTTTTTATTATAATAATGTCTCTAAAATTTTTGAAAACTTTAATTTAAAAATTTCAACGAATTCGATTTTTGGTATAATTGGAAAATCAGGCAGTGGAAAATCCACATTAGTAGATTTAATATCAGGTTTGCTTGAACCAGCAAATGGAAAAATACTCATTGATAATAAAAAAAATATCAATCATAACTTATATACTTGGCAAGAAAAGATTGGGTACATACCTCAAGATACATTTATATTAAATTCAACTATTAAAGATAATATATGTTTTGGTTTAGATTATAATGAGAAAAAATTTCAAAAAATAATAAAGATATTAGAACTTGAGAAATTACTAGAGAGAGAAAAATCAAGCTCCGAAGTAATAATAGGCGACAAAGGGGGTTCTAAAATCTCTGGTGGTCAGAAACAAAAAATTTCATTAGCTAGAGCCTTATACAAAGATGCTAAAATATTAATTTTAGATGAGCCAACGAATTCACTTGACCCAAATGTCTCAGAAGAATTTTTTAAAATTTTGAATAAACTTAAGGAAAATAAAACAATTATAGTAATCACTCATGACAAATCTTTAATTAAGTATTGTGATGAAGTTTTTGACATAGAGAAGGAATAAACAAACATATTAATGAACGAACCTGCACCAATAATTTATATTTGTTATAACAGAATCAATCACATTAAAAAAAGCATTAACTCAATAAAAAAAAATAAATTATCAAAGAAAACAAAAATAAATATTTTCTTAGATGGTCCAAAAAATAAAAGCGATGTAAAAAAAATTATTCAAATTCGAAAATATCTAAAAAAAATTAGAGGTTTCAAATCCAAAAAAATATTCCTTAGAAAAAAAAATTTTGGGACAAAAAAAAACATTATTAATGCCATTAATTTTATTTTTAAGAAATACGACAGGGCAATCATAATAGAAGATGATTTAATTGTTAGTAAATATTTTTTAACTTTTATGAATCAGTGTCTTAAAGTTTACGAAAATGAAAAAAAAATTTTTCATATAAATGGTTGGAGCTATCCATTTATGAAAAAATCATTAGATGATATAAATTTTTTAGGATCAATGAATTGTTGGGGTTGGGCCACATGGAAAAATAGATGGTCTTTTTTAATAACAAATGAAAAATATCTTATTTCAAATTTCTCAAAAAAAAATATTCACAATTTCAATATTTTTTCAAGCATGAATCATTTTGAACAAATCATAAGAAATAAAAAGAAAACATTGTCAAGCTGGGCAGTTTTTTGGCATGCAACGATATTTAAAAATAACGGAATTTGCATATATCCTAAATACCCTTTGGTAAAAAATATAGGATTTGATGGTAGCGGAAGAATGTCTTCTAGACACAAATACAAGTCGAATTTAAATAACAATTTTAGGGATTTCAAATTGAACTTAGAAATTTTTAAGAATAAAAAACTAATGAATGCTGAATTTAACTATTATATTATGAGAAAAAGTATTATAGGTAAATTGTTAACATATATTAAAAAAATTTATTTTAGTTTTTTTTAGATTATGAGTTTAGATTATTTATTATCGAACCTTATCCCAATAGTTTTTTTACTTGTGGCTGGTATTTTAATCAGACAATCATTAATTATTGCTTCTCAGATGTGGGCAAAGACGTATCATCATAGTTTAAGTTTACTTTTGTTACCTGTAACAACTTTCGTAATTACCAAGGCAATTTCAGGGAATATTGCTTTATCTCTTGGAATGATTGGTGCATTATCAATTGTTAGATTTAGAAATCCTGTAAAAAATCCTTTTGAGTTAGTAATATTTTTCTGTTCAATTACCTTAGGGATTGCATCTGGAGTTGATATAAGACTTGGGATTATTTTATTATTAGTAACTGTATTTGTAATTATAGGTTCACATCTTTACTCAAAAAATAAAAAAAAAAATCAGGTGTTCGTCCCATCATTTGAAGAGGGTTATTCTCTCAATATTATAGAAATAACTGCAAAAAAAGAAGTAAATGAATTAAAAAATTTTAATATTATTTACTTTAATTTTGACAAAAATAATTCAATTTATGAATACAAAATTTCTGAAAGAGAAAAAAAAGAAATACTGGAGATTGAAAAAATTATAAAAAATTCGGATAATGTTACAAACTATGAAATACGCTATAGTTTCGATTAGTAAACTCAAGTTACTAATAATATTATTAACTTTATCCCTTTCACTTGTTTCAAATCCGTCGTATGGAAAAAATAATTGTGAACAAATAAAATTTGATACTAAATTTGAAGATGTAGATCAAATAGAAATAAAATTTGATGATTATAGAAGATGGACAACAAATGGATTAAGAATTTTAAGTTTTAAAGAGCAAAATATATTTATACCTTCAAAATTTAAGAAAAGATTTAAGGCAAATATAATTGTACATTATAAAGATAAAAACATATGTAATCTTAGATCGAGTATTAGACAAAGTGGTGATCACTATGATCATATAAAATTCAAAAATGGAAATATTAATCAGAGCCTCGACGTTCATCTTGATGAATATAATATTTTTGGATCTACTAAGTTTAAATTATTTTTACCATCGACAAGGAACAGCGAAAATGAAATTTTCCTTTCATCTTTATTAAGTGAGTTGGGATATCTTTCACCAAAAACATCATTTATAAAAGTAGATATAAACGGAAATTTAAACAAATTTATTTTTCAAGAAAAGGCTGCAAAAGAATTAGTAGAAAATTTAAAATTTAAAGATGCTCCTATTTATGAGGGTAATGAAAACTTAATTGTTGGTACTTCATTAGATAAAAATTTGGTGTTTAATAAAAAACTTACATTCGCAAAACAGGTGAATACTAACTGGATTAAATCTGATTTAAGAAAAAAAATTTCTGTTGAAGGATTGACAAAGTTAAACTTTGCTTACTTTAATAATATTTCAAAACAATATGAGGAGTATTCAAAATCTGACCAATTAACTTTAGATTATAAACATTTGTCTAATAATGATAAAAATCACTTAGATTATTTAAATATATATGATGCAATCATTAATTCTACCGATAGTGGTCATGCTTTAATACCACATAACAGAAAATTTTACTTTGATCCTTTCACTCAAAAATTTTATCCAATTTTTTATGATGGTTCAGCAGGAACCACTAAAAGATATATATTTGGAGGCTGGAAGCCAAAAATTTTGAAATTAAGTGTAAATGAAAATGAGTTTAAATGGGGCGTATCACAGAACGCTATTGACGGAGCCAAAAATGCATTAATTAAAATTGATCAGATTGATAAAGATAAATTTTATAAAGATTTAAAATTTAAAGGAGTAGAATATAGAAAAGTAGATTTAAAAAATATATTTGGTGCTATTAATCATAATTTAATCGAAATTTCAAAAATTGAAAAAAACAAAAGTAAGGATATTTCGAAAATAGATTTACAAGATTATTTAAATTTTGCCAACAAATCTTCAAAAGACTATAAAGTTTTTTTTACAAAAAATGAAAATTCTTATATCTGCAATAATAATATTAAAAAATGCAAGTTAATTGAAATAGGTAAAAAAAAATTTCGTAAACTTATTGAAGGCAAACTTGAGGTAGATAAAAATAAGGTTTTATTTCTTGGAGAGTTATCAATTTCTGAATCAGAAAAATTTCTTTTTAATATAAATAAAATTCGTAGAGAATATTCAGAACAAAAATTTCAAATAAATGGAAACGAAATCAAAGTCAAATCCTCAAATAATGTTAAATTTTCCATCAAAGAATCTAACCGGTTATTAGATATTACGGCTTCAAAAGATGATTGGGTTGTTATATATGATAGTTTTCTTGATAATATTAAGATTTCCATAAAATATGATTTAGAAAGTGATCAATCATCACTCAATCCAAAAGAGGATAGGTTCAATGAATATTTCTTAACAGGATGTTTAAATATTTTTAATTCACAATTAAAAGACTTGGAAATTGAGGTTCAAAATACAAATTGTGAAGACGCAGTAAATATTATTAATTCCAAAGGTTCTTTAGCACAAGTTAATATAACAAATTCATCATTTGATGGTCTTGATATAGATTTTTCTGAAATTGATATAAATTATTTAAGCGTTAAAAATGCTGGAAATGATTGTTCTGACTTTTCTTTTGGAAAACATAAAATAGATATAATGAATATGTATAAATGTGGAGACAAAGGTGTTTCAGTTGGAGAAAAAACGTTAACTTATATTGAAAAATTAAGAGTGGAATACTCTGATACTGGAGTTGCTTCTAAAGATAGTTCCGAAGTCTTTATTAATAATTCTCAAATATCTCGAACTGACTCATGCATAAGCGTATATAATAAAAAAGATGAATTTGATGGGGGAAGAGTCAGTGTTTCAAATTTTAGTTGTTTAAACTCAAATAAAAAAATTGTTAAAGATGAATTTTCCATCGTAAAAATTGAAAAAGAGATTTTAAAAAATGAGCTTTAGGTTAGAAAAAAAATTTACTTTAGATACAAGAAAGTATGATGAGTTTATTAGATATATTAATACAATAGAAGCAAAAAAAATTTATAACTCGAGAAAAGTATTTTCTACCTATTTTGAAAATGATTTTTTTTCGTCTTTTAAGCAATCAGAAGAGGGAGTAGTACCAAGAAAAAAAATTAGAATAAGGTCTTATAATACAAATGATCATAGTCTAGTTTCAAAATTAGAGATCAAAATTTCAGCAGAGGATAGTAGATTTAAAAAAGTTGAAAGAATTAAAAGTAAGCACCAAATAGAAAAACTCTTAAATAGAGGTTTTATAGATAGAAATTATGGTCTTTGCAAGCCGTTATTAAATGTATCTTATGAAAGAGAATACTATCAAATCACGGATCATAGAATTACAATCGATAAAAATATAAGTTATTGCAATTTTAAAAAAAAAAAAAAAATTTTTAAAGAACCATTATCTATTATTGAGTTTAAAAGTGACACAACAAAGGACATCAATTTATATGATAATATTTTAACAAGCCCTATTTCAAGGTTTTCAAAGTATTGTAGGGGTATGAACAAAGTATTTTTTAATGTAAAAAACTTTTAGATATGAAAAATAAAAATTATTTTGGAGGCGGTATAACCTCAATTGAAGGCACTGGTTGGAAATTTAATAAAAATGTTTCAAATCAATTTGATAAGCACGTTAGACAAAGCATTCCTCACTATGACGACATTCAAAAATACATATGTTCACTTAGTGAGTGGTTTTTAAAAGATGGATCAATTGTCTATGATCTAGGATGCTCAACAGGAGAAACAGCTAAAAATCTTTTCAAAAAATTTCCAAAAATTAATTTTAAATATTATGGATTTGATCTCAGTCATGAAATGATAAAAATTGCGAAAAAAAAGAATAAAAAAAACCTCAAAAATTGTATTTTTAACTTAGGCGATATCAATAAATTAAAATTTAAAAACAATAGTAGAGTTTTTTATTCAATTCTTACGTTTCCATTTTTAAATTCTGACCAAAGAATTCAATTATATAAAAAAATATTTAAATCTTTAGACCATGGAGGAGCCATGATATTTGTAGATAAAATTAGGTCAAAAAATTCTTGTTATGAGGATATTTTTAATCAAACGTATTTCGATTTTAAAATAGAGAACAAACTCACACATGCACAAGTACTTAATAAGTCAAAAAGTATAAGAAATGCAATGCAACTTTTTGAGCAAAATGAAATTGAAAAATTTTTAAAAATCGCTGGTTTCAAAAAAATTGAACCTTTTTTTAGATGGTTTAATTTTATCGGGTTTATAGCAATAAAATAAAATTATGAAAATTTTTAGCGACGATTTCCAGAAAATTAAATTAGATGTAATATTAAACGGCATTGAAAAAGATGGCTTTTATTTTTGTAAAAGTGCAATAAATAGTGATTTAATAAATCAAATTGAGATTGATGTATCTAAAAATAGATTTTCAATTAATAAAAATTGGATATCTGGAGTTTATACAAAAAATCAGTATTTTTTAACAAATATTTTAGGTTGTTCAAAATCTTTCTTCGATCTCGTGACTGAAAAAAAAGTTTTTGAAATTTGTAATGAGTATATGAAAGGTTCTAATTACAGACTCAAAGCTGTAAGATATTATGAAACTTATGGTAGGCATAAAATGTTATGGCATACAGATAATAAAGTTGACAGAAAATTTCAAGAAATACCTGGATTAATATTTATTGCATACATGAGCGATGTAAACGATGGTGAATTTCAATATATTAAAAATTCCCATAAATTTTCAGCAGAATCAAAAATTAATAATTATGATAATGAATTTATAAACAAAAATTTTTCAAAGGACATTGTTTCTTTTCCTGGGTCAAAAGGAGACTTGATAATATATAATACTTATGGAATTCATAGGGCAAAACCAATTCAAAAAAACAAAAATTTTGTAAGAAAAAGTTTATTCTTTCAGATCGATAATGGAAAGGAACATGGGGAGCCGATATTGCTCAATACATCCTATTTAACAAATATAGATAAGCAAATATCGAATTTTTTAGGGTTTGGTAGTAACCCTGATAGCAAATTATACCCTAATACTGATATTCAAACACTTCCTATAAAACATATAATTAATCTTAGCCTATTTAAATTAGTATTAAAGTCTCTCATAAGCACAATAGTTCCAAACTTCTTAAAAAAAATTATCAAGAATAAAATTTATAAATGACAGTTCTGAAAGATTTAATTAATAAAAGGTTTAATAAAATAGAAAAAAGAAATTATTTTGGATATCCATTATTAGATGATGCATTTTCAGCGGAAGATATAAACTCTGCAATGGAAGTTTTACTATCAAAAAAAATCACGATGGGTGAAATAACTAATGAATTTGAACATGAGTTTGCGAATTATATTGGTTCAAAATATGCTTTGATGGTCAACTCTGGGAGCTCAGCAAATTTGTTGGCAGCTTTTGCTCTTGTCAATCCTCTAAAAAAAAATCACCTTAACACTGGAGATGAATTTTTAATACAATCATTGTGTTGGTCAACTTCACTGTGGCCTATGGTGCAAGCTGGATTGAGGCCTAAATTCATTGATGTAAATACAAGAACATTAAATATTGAGCCAGAAGAATTTTATAGGTCAATTACAAAAAAAACGAAAGCAGCTATGATTGTGCATGTCCTTGGGAACTGTTCTGATATCGATTTGATTACTAAAATTGGAAAAAAAAAAAATTTATATTTAATTGAGGATACATGTGAGTCACTTGGATCAATGTTTAAAAATAAATATCTCGGAACGTTTGGATCTTTCGGAACTTTTTCATTTTATTATTCACATCAAATTACATCTGGTGAAGGTGGAATGATAATTTGTGATAATAAAAAAGACTATCAAATAATCCACTCAATGCGTGCACATGGTTGGGACAGAGGATTAAATAAAAGAAAAAATAATCTTAAAGATTTCAATTTTATTAATGCAGGATTTAACTTAAGACCACTAGATATCACAGCTGCTATTGGATTAAGTCAATTTAAAAGACTAAATAATTTTAAAAAGACTAGAAATGAAAATAGGAAAAAAATTTTAAATTCATTACAAAATTCTAAAAATTGGAACAACCAGTTTTCATTTATTGAAAAAAATAAAAACTTAAAGCCGAGTTGGTTTGGCTTGCCAATGTTAATTGATAAAAAATATCTACATAAAAAAGAAAAATTTTTGAATTTTTTAAATGAGCAAAAGGTTGAAACTAGACCTATAATAAGTGGAAATTTTTTAGATCAACCAAGTATCAAACTTTTTAATTTAAACAAAAAAAATAAAATTATGAGAAATAGTAAAGAAATTAGTGATAGAGGTTTTTTTATTGGGTTGCATACAAAACCAATTTATCAAAACCAAATAAATAAACTGACAAAATTATTGCTATCAATAGATGAAATCTAAATTACTGCCCAAATGTGGAATTACTGGTTACAGTGGAGTTTTAGGTCGTGAAATTATTAAAAATGTAAATTTTAGGTTTATAAAATATAAACACGATATTCTTGATAAAAAAAAATTAGAAAAATGGATGGAGAAAAACAAATTTGATTTGTTCCTCCATTTAGCAGCTGTGGTCCCAACAAAAAAAGTAGAAAATAATTATTTCTTTAGCAAAAATGTAAACTTAAACGGTACGAAAAATATTGTTGATAATTTGAATAAATATCATGAGAATTTAGGATGGTTTTTCTTCTCCTCAACTTCACACGTATACACAGACTCAAAATATAAAATTGCTGAAACCAAAAAAACCAATAATTGTTTCTCAAAATATGGAAAAACAAAATATCATGCAGAAAAATATATTAACAAGAAATTGAACAAAAAAATCAATTGTTGCATTGGACGAATATTTAGCTTTTCACATCCAAATCAGAATTCAAATTTTTTTATTCCAAATATTTTAAAAAAAATAAGAAAGTCTAATAAAAAAATAATTACATTTAAAAATGTTGATCATGAAAGAGACTTTATAAGTACGAAAGATATATCTAAAATAATAAATTTACTTTATATAAAAAAAAGAAGTGGAATTTACAATATTGGAACAGGCGTATCTACAAATCTTACTGATATAATAAGAATTCTTTGCAAAAGATATGATCGAAAATACAAAATTTTATATAGTAGAAATAGAACAAAACTAGTGGCTGATATCTCAAAATTAAAAAAAGAAGGAATAAAAATCAATTCAAATATAAGAAGTATTTTACAATTATTTTAATTTAAAATAATGCATATTTGCAAATGGTATAAATCTTCCGAGTGTCTTTAAAATTGTATTTTTTTTAAAATCTTTATTTATAAATTTTCTTAATAATAAGCTTCTTTTAAATTCAGATAAAAAATCATCTCTAAAGACTTTTTCAGAAAGAATGAAATTATTTGTTAGTGCAATATCTATTATTTCGCTTTTTTTAAATAAAAAACCATGGTGATATCGAAATAACGTCACTTCTTTACCTTTAATTTTAAAATACAAAAAAAATAAAAAACATTCTAATGGCAAATAAATAAAATTATAAAATAAATTTGTTAAACCTATTGGCGCAAGCCCAGGACTTAAAATTAATTTTCCATTCTTATTTAGGAGTTTTGAGCAATTTACAAAAAAAGATCTTATTTGTTTCTTGTTAAACGCATACAATAGATTCATACAAATAATTACATCGTATTTTTCTTTAGTTTTATCTTTAAAGAGATTAAATTTTTTATATTTAACGTATTTAAAGATTTTATTTAATTTTTTTTGACCAGCCGGTATTTCTAAATCAGTTAATGTTATTTTTTTAAATCCTAAATCATATAACTTTAATTCGAGCGCTCCTCGTCCTGATCCAATAGATAAAATTTTATCATTTTTCTCTAGTTTTTTTTTTAAATAATTAAAGTAGGTTTTATGTTCTTCTAAAAAATATTCTTTAAAAAATTTTGTTTTACTATTATAGCTTTTCGTTGATTTGAAAGATAATCTGAGCTGATTCTCCCAATTTTTTTTTTTTAATTTTAAATAATCTAAATTTCTATCGATTCTTCCAAAATAATCGTTTTTTTTAAAAGTTATTGTGTACCAAAAAAATTTCAACATGTTATTTTTTTTTAAAGCCTTTTATTAAAGCTTGCATGTCTTTAAAAGTTTTTTTGTTACTTTTGTAATTAAATTCCTTTTGAATTTGCTTAATATTTATCTTTGGCTCATTAATTATTTTGTTTTTAATTACTCTATATCTCAATTTCTTATATTTTCCTAAAGCATCAACTATTTCTTTAATTTTTATATTTTGACCAGATGCTAGGTTATATAAATTTTTTTTTCCTGAATTAATTATTTTTACAATCATTGGCAATACTTCATCAATATGAATAAAATCTTTTTTAGAATTTGGACTTATATAAAAATTAAATTTTTTTTTTTTCAATGCATGTTTTATCATCGTCGGTAAAATTAAAGGAGATTTTGGATTAATTCCGACAACGTTTGATAATCTTATAATTTTACTTTTTTTTCTAAAATTGCTTACTAAAAAACTTTCTGCACAAATTTTTAATAAATTATAAAAATGATCTTCATTATTTGGATTTACCGTAATATTTGCCTCTTCATTTGTAAGATTTCTTTTATTGTATTTATAAACTCTCGTACTTGATAAAAAGCAAATTGATGAGAACTTATTGTTATTAAGTATTTTTATAAGTAAACCAAGATTTGCATAAAAATTCTCAAAAGGTTTATTTTTCCAATCGTCGCGCCCTATACAATAAATAATTTTACCTAAATTTTTTTTGAAGATTATTTCCTTTTTTTTAGGAGTAAAAACTTTATATTTTTTTTTTAACAAATATTTTTTTAATTCTTTTCCAATAAATCCTGTATTTCCAAAAATTGTAAACATAATTATCTTTTTACTTTTAGCTTATTATAATGTTCTGGTCTCTTCCAAGATTCCTTTAAAAAAAAGGAGTTAACTAATCCAGCCAATTTATTGTAGTTAATTAAGAACTTATATTTATTTACAAATAAATACGCTGAGCATTTAATAATTGAAAAGACTAAATCTTTAAAAGTTTTTTTTAATGCAAAAAAATAATTATAATTTTTTTTAAAGTAGTAGAACTTAGACCATCCCATGTGCCAATGTCTTAAAAGTATAATATTCTCGTATTTTGTATTTTTATAAGTATAACTTTTTTTAACAATATCATGACCTTTGTGTGGAACATTTGCATCCAATAGAGTTAATATTTTAACATTAAGTCTATCGAGCTTTAGACAATAATCAGTTTCATCATAATACATCCAAATTTTATCATCATAACCCCCATGCTCTTTAACTATTTCCATATTAAAAAAAATAAAATGACCAGTAACTATTTTCATTCTTTCTGTATACTTATCATTAAATTTTTTTTCATGGTAATAACTATCAGGTTGATTTCCCCATGGATGTTGAGGAACTATTATACCAAAATCATCTCTATTAATTTTTTCAACATAATTATAAAATTTTAAAACTTCAGACCAATCAAGATCAACGTCAACATCTGAATAAATTGCATACTTAGTTTGTATATTTTTTAATCCTGTGTTTATTCCACCCACTTGTCCTGAATTATTTTTATTTTTTATTACAGTTATATTGTTCTGTCTCGATAAACTACTGACATTATCTTCATCATTTGAATTATCTATAATTAAAACTTTTATATCTTCGGGTATTTTTTTTATTAGTTTAATAATATCTTCCTTAAGGTTATAGTTAACAAAAAAAACTGATAATTCTTTATGAATTGACATACATCTTATTGATCGATTAAGTTATTGTTCGAAAATAAATAACATAATTTATGTGTTCTATATATGGCAGATTATAAAAGTTTAGAAGAATTTTATAGTTCAAATGGTTATATACATTTAAAAAAAATTGAAAAAACCGCATATAATTATAATCAACTAGAAAACTTTGAGAGCGAGTTATTAAAAAAATTAAGTGAGGAAAATTTAAAAAAACTACCTGGCTATCTAATGGGAAATTTAAATTTTTCTCCGGGAAAGTTTGGGATAGACATATGGAATAACCTCTTACAAAAAGAAATAAACATTATATTCAAAAATATTCTAAAAGAAGATTTAAATGATTATGAGATCGTGTATGGTGGAAACATAAATTTTCCGAAGGGGGGAAAACAATATTTTCACATGGACGGCAACTTTGTTCCAAAGAGGTATATAGTGCATTTTGCAACATCTGACATTACTTTTTTAAATGGACCTACAGAAATATTATTATCAAGTCATAAAAAATGGCTTCCTTTTTGGAAAATTTTATTTTCAAAATTAAAAAAGAGAAAGCTTACTATGAAAAAAGGAGATATATTATTAAGGCCGAATATTTTATGGCATAGAGGAACAAAAAATAATTCTGAAAAACCAAGACCAATTTTGACTTTTATTTTGACTAAAAAAAAATCAGATAACTCATATTCTGAAAAAAATACTAACATTTTTTTTTACAAAAATATTTTCAACGAGGGTTTTAAAGGAAAATTTGTAGAATTTATTTATGTAAAACTTGGAATATTGTTTTTGGTGTATAGATTTTTTAGATCTTTTTTTGTAAAACACGGAAGATATTCATAAAAACTAAATATTTTTTAAAATTAAAATTATGAAAAAAATTAAATTTACTGATCTTTATAAATTAATTCCCGAAAAAAAGAAAATTTTCTCAAAAATTAATTCACTAGTAAAAAACTCAAAATTTATTGGAGGTGAAGAGGTTGAAAATTTTGAAAAAAACTTTTCTAAATATGTTAAAGCAAAATATTGTATTAGTTTAGGTAATGGAACAGATGCAATAGAGATTGCACTCAAATCTCTTAATTTAAAAAAAAATAGTGAAGTAATAGTTCCAGTTAACACGTGGATTTCAACCGCAGAAGCAGTAATTACTAATAACTTAAAACTAGTTTTTTGTGATATTAACTTAGATGATTATTCTATTTCAGTAGAAGACTTAAAAAAAAAAATTAATAAAAAAACTTCAGCTATCATTGTCGTTCATTTATATGGCAATCCATCAAATATGAGGCAAATTTTAAAAATTGCGACTAAAAAAAAAATAAAAGTTGTAGAGGATTGTGCTCAGGCTCATGGAACTAAATTTAAAAATAAACACGTAGGTACCTTTGGAAGTCTAGGAACATTTAGTTTTTTTCCTGGAAAGAATTTAGGTGGTTTTGGCGATGGAGGAGCTATAGTAACCAATTCAAAAAGTTCATATTTGATTTGTAAAAGATTGAGAAATCATGGAGCTTTAAAAAAGTATGACCATAAATTTTCCGGACGAAATTCGAGATTAGATACTATTAATGCAGCTATTTTGGATATTAAATTAAAAAGTTATTCAAAAGTAATCAAAAAAAGGAACGAGCTAGCAAATGAGTATTTTAAAAGTTTAAAAAATACCAAAAAAATTCAATTATTTCGCCTTAATAAATCTAACACTCATTCCTTTCATCAATTTGTGATTAGATGTAGTTACAGAAACGAGTTAAAAAAATTTTTAGAAAAAAACCAAATTCAAACTTTAATTCACTACCCTTATATGCTTAATGAGCTAAAGTTTTTTAAGAATAAAAATAAATTTAAAAATTCATACAATTTGGGTAAAAAAATTTTAAGTCTCCCTATTTCGGAAGAGCATTCTATTGATCAAATTAAACATATATCAAAAAAAATTAATTTTTTTTACAACAATAGAGATTAGAAATTGCAAAATATAATATTTACAGGTGGTAATGGGAGATTTGGAAATGTTTTAAAAAAATCTTATTTCAATAATCGTACTTTTTATCTTTCAAAAAAAGAATTTAATATATTGTCTTTAAAATCAATGGAAATGAAAATAAAAAAAATAAAACCAAAAATAATTGTGCATATGGCAGCATTATCTAGACCACTATCAGATCATTATAATAAATTAGATAAAAGCATAGATCTTAATATTATAGGAACAGCGAATGTAGTAAAACTATGCAAAAAATATAATATTAAACTTATATATTTGTCTACACATTATGTTTATCGTGGAGATAAGAAATATTCAGAAAATGATCCAGTTCTTCCAAAAAATAATTATTCCTGGTCTAAATTAGGTGGTGAATGTGCAGTTCAGATGTATTTAAAAAATTCTCTTATAATTAGGGTTTCTATGTATAGCGATAAATTTGAACACAAATATGCTTATACTAACGTTATAAGTAATTTTTTAACACACAGTCAATTTGCAAAAATATTCCCCAAACTTTTAAAGTTTAAGGGAGTATTAAATATTGGAGGAAAAACGCAAACAATATTTAATTTTGCTAGGAAACTAAATCCTAATGTAAAAAGAAAAAAAATTAATTTGAAAAAAATTTCACTGGATTTATTGCCTGATTCCTCTACGAATATTAATAAAATGAAAAAGCTTTTAAAAAAAAAAATATAAAATGATATATCTTGTCACCGGTTGTGCTGGATTTATTGGTTTCCACCTAAGTAATAATTTATTAAAAAACACAAAAAATAAAGTTTATGGAATTGACTCTTTAAATAATTATTATTCCACGAAAATAAAAAAAGAGAGATTAAAAATTTTAAAAAAAAAAAAAAATTTTTTTTTCAAAAAAATTGATTTAATCGACAAAAAAAAAATTAGAATTTTTTTTAGTAAAATTAATTTAGATTACGTATTTCATCTTGCTGGCCAGCCAGGGGTTTTATATTCATTTAAAAATCCTAAAAGCTATAAATCTAATAATATACTAGCTACAAAAAATCTACTAAATGAAGTTAACAAAAATAAAATTAGAAAATTTATATTTGCATCATCCAGCTCTGTCTATGGAGATCAAAAAATATACCCTATTAAAGAAACTTTTAAAGTACGTCCAATTAACTATTACGCAAGTACAAAAATAGTTTGTGAGAAATTAATCAGACGATCATTTGCTAATTATAAAAGTAAATTTATTATCTTTAGATTTTTTACTGTCTACGGACCTTATGGGAGACCTGATATGTTTATACATAAATTGCTCAATAAGGCCAAAAAGAAAAAGGTAATAAAATTGCACAATTTTGGAAAAAATTTAAGGGATTATACTTACATAGATGATGTAGTAAAAATTCTTAAAAACTGCATTAAATTAGAAGATTTAAAACTAAATATTTTTAATATTTGTAAATCCCAACCTATCGAAACTAATAAACTAATTAAAAAAATTCAAAAGTCTCTAAAGAGGAATATTAAATTTAAATTAATCCCTAAAGTCAAAGGCGAAATGTATATTACTCATGGATCAAATCAAAGAATTATTAAAAGTTTTAAATTACGGTTTACCTCCATAGATAAAGGAATAGAAAAAACAATTAAAGCATATAATTTAAAAGGGTTTTGATTTTACTGATAAATTTTTAAGCAAATTTAAAGTATCATTAATATCTTTAGAAATACTAGAATTTAAAATCAATCCTTTACTTTGAATTTTGTCTTTACTTACATGGTACGATAATTGGTTCATAATAGCTGATTTAACTAATTTAATTTTAATTTTTTTCCGTTTTTTAATTTTATTTAAAATTTGTCTTACTGTGAAATTACCTGATAATATATTAAATACATCATTTTTAAAAAAATTTTTTTTAATACAAAATTCAAATACTTTAAAAGCATCTTTTAATGATAAATATGGTCTAAATTGATCTAAAGCAGTTTTGTAAACTTCTACGTTTTTATTTATGGATGCATTAAAACAAAATTTATTTACAGCGGTATGAAATCTTATTCCTGACGAAACTCCTGTTATAGTGCCTAGTCTAAAAGTGTTAAATAATAAGTATTTTGTATTTCTCCTCAAAATATTTTCCTCAAGGATTTTTATGTGAGCGTAAGGCGATTGAGGCTTTAAATATTTTTTCTCACAAGTTTCATCAACAATTTTGGTTTGTTTTCCATATACACTTGTTGAGGATAGATGAATTAATTTTGCTTGATTTTTTTTACAAAATTTAATTACTGTTTTAAGACAATTTAAATTATTTTTATACATTTCTTTTTTTCTCTCAAAACTTTTTTCAGCATTTGTCATAGAGGCGCAATGAATTACATATTTTACGTTTTTAAATTTATCCAAACTATTTTGGTTATTTAGATCCAACATATGGAAATAAAGATTATTTTTTTTCTTTTGATTAAACAAAGAATTAAACCTATTAGATTTCAAATTATCTACAATAAAAGTTTTTTTTATTTTTTTAATTTTATATATATTCTCTGCTATGTATGAACCAATATGACCACAGCCACCTGTAATTATTAAATTCATATTTTTTAAATTTTAATAATATTTTTTTTTAAATTCATTGAAGGATAAAATATATTCAGATTTATCGTATTTATAGTTACACAAAGTTATAAGAGAATTTTGATTTTTTGAAAATTTTATTTTAAGCCAACATTTTGGAGGTATAAAGAGGGCTTTTTTTGATTTTTGATTAATATTAAAAATTTTCTTTTTTTTTTTAAAAAAAGTATAAATTTTTATTTGACCGTTTAAAGCTATTATTATTTGTGTACATTTTTTGTGCGCATGATCAGCTCTAAAATATTTTTTTTTTCCATATAAAAAAAAAAACCTTTTTAAACGAAATTTTTTAGGAAAAGATTTATTTACATAAAAAGGTACAAGCTCACCACTAGCCTCACCAAATCTTTCAAAATTTATAAATTTTGGTCCTGTCATATTTCTTTGAATGTAGGATGTTTACTATCTCTTAACGATAAAACTGGTTTTTTTATTTTCCAATTTATTTTTAAAGTTTTATCATTATAAATGATACCTCTTTCTAATTTAGCATGTCTATATTCAGATAAATGATACAATAATATATTGTCACTATCGTAAAAACCAATACCGTGTGCAAATGTTGGTGGTACATACAACATCAATCCTGGTTTAAGTAAAAACTTATAAACTTTCCCATAATTTTTTGATTTTTTATCTATGTCAACGCAAACATCCAAAGCAGATCCAAGTAAAATACTTATGATTTTACTTTGAGGTTTCTTAACTTGATAATGCAAGCCTCTGATGACATTTTTTTTTGAGTAAGAACAAGCTGTAAAAATATTATTAAATTTAATATTTTTTTTTAATAGCAACTCTTTAAAAAAACCTCTTTTGTCTTTGTATACATTTGTTTTAAATATAATTGGTATTTTGCTCATTTATTATTAATTTTTTATAAAAAATTTTAGATTTATGATATATCCATCCCTTAAAAAAACAACAAAATATATTATGAGAATTGGAATAGATCTGATTGACTTGGTTCCAAAAAATAATCAAGGTATAAACGTTTATTCTGAAAATTTGGTTAAAGGTTTTATAAAATTTAATAAAAAAATAAAACTTCAAATTTATGTAAGCAAAAAATATTTTGAATTCGCAAAAAAAAATTTTAAAGGAAAAAATACAGAAATAATTATATATAGCCAACAATTTTCTTATTTAAAAATTCTTATTTTAAAATTTATAGTTCTTATAAGTATATTATTTTTTATTAAACAAAATAAACTTTATAAATTATTCAAAAATTTTTTTTTTAGAGATTATAAACACATAATTGAAAAGAAATCAGACATACTAATTTGCCCAAATGTTACACTAAATTATTATGGTTTAAATCTAAGAACAATTTTGTGTATTCATGACATTCAACATGAGTATTTACCCAAAAATTTCAACAGTTTTCAATTAATGGAACGAAAAATAACGAGAAAATTAAGTGCCGACTATTGTACCAAATTAATTGCTAGTTCTAAATTCTTAAAAGATCAGTGTAGCTATTATTTAAATAAAAATAAAAATGATATTGATATCATTGAAGAGGGTGTAGATTTTGATTTATTCAAAAATAAAAAATATAAAAATAATTTAATTAGGAGTTTTTATTTACCAGATAAATATCTTTTTTACCCAGCTGCTTTTTGGAGGCATAAAAATCATATCTTTCTACTAAAGGCAATTAAGAATTTAAAAAGTCAAAAAATTAATCTTGTTTTATGTGGTCTTAAAAAAAATTTTTTTACACAAGTAAAAGAATATATGGTTAAAAATAAAATGAGAAATGTTCATTATATTGGGGATTTATCAAAACAGGAATTGATAAAGGCATATAAATTTTCCCACGCAGTTATAATCCCATCACTTGAGGAATCATCCTGCTTATTAGTTAAAGAAGCAGTAGGTTTTAAAAAACCTCTATTATGCTCAAATACTAAAACATTTTTAGAGAAGAGTAAAAGTTTTAAAATACTTTTTTTTAATAAAAATAATCTTAAAGATTTGGAGAATAAAATTAAAAAAATTTATAATAAAAAAACTACCTCAAAAAAATTCTTAAACTCTAATTTTAAAAAACTCGAATCTTTTAAATGGCTTAACGTATCAAAAAAATATTTTGATTTGTGTAAAAAGGTTTATTAAATATCTATTAAATTATTTTATAAATACTACATCAAGTTGATGCGTTTGCCCTGTAAATTTATTACCAACAACTCTATCAACTGACCATATTGAAAATCCGTTCTTGCTTGTGTAATCTAGTATTTCTTCAAATAAAGGTTGTTCCTCGTATAATCTAGTTAAAGAAACCTCTAATAATAAACAATCAATATAAGGCATTATTTTTTTTGCACCTTTTATAACTTCTAGTTCATATCCCTGTGTATCTATTTTAAGCAAAATTTTTTTTTTTAAACTACTAAATTCTTCAAGATAATTATCTAATTTTTCCATTTTTACTGTTTCAGAACTAATATTTTTACTATCAGGGAAAAGAGAAGTATGAATTTTTGAGATATTATAGATACTACTTGATTGTCTTCTTCCAGATATATTTATAACTACGTTTTTATCAGCTGCTCCAAGAGCACACCTTTTTTGAATTTTCCAGTTACCACCCTCCTTTTTTTTTGACTTTATTAAAAGTATATCGTGTTCTTTTTTAAGGGGTTCAAAACTATAAATTAATCCTTTAAAGCCATTTTTAAAAACTTGTTCAGCAAATTGTCCAGAACTTGCACCCACATCTATTATGGAATTAATATTCTGTGATTTTAATGTTGCAATTAAATTTTTATCATTTTCATAAAGCCATTTAGACCTTTTAATTTTGTAGCCTAAAATTGATAAGATATTATTTAATATATTTCGCATTACTAAAGTTTTATTAACAAAAATCTTACATAAGCACTAACTGTTTTTAACTCATGTTTAAGGCTTTTAAGAATTTTATAGGTTTTTTTATTATTTTTAATATAAATAATAAATACACAAAGATCATATTTTGATTATTTTTAATTCTTATTTGATTAAGATCTTTGAGATGATCAATATAGTTTACTTTAGAAGAGAAACCCCCACTTTCAAATTTTCCAAAAATTTCGTCTTTTTTTGATGATTTTCCTTTTAGTTTAAAATTTTTAATCATTTTATAAAAAAAATCTAAATCCGCACTTAAGAAACTTTCATCATAAAATCCAACCTCTAAATGTCTTTTTCTTTTTATAAAAAAACCAATTGAGTGAGAGGTATAAAACCCAAAACTCCAAGAGACTTTCCATGGACTATATCCATGCATAAGTTTATATTTTTCTACTGTGCCAAATAGAAAATCTAAATTATTTTTTAAAAAATAGTTATTAACCAAATTGAGTGTACCTGGAAAATAAACATCCCCAGAATTTAAAAATCCAATAATATCTCCTTTAGACAATTTTATACCCTTATTCATAGCATCCCATATACCACCATCTTTCTCACTGATTATAACAGAAATATTGTTTTTGTATTTTTCAATTTTACTTAAAGTTCCATCATTTGATTTACCATCTATAATTATATATTCTAAATTCTCATAACCTTGATCAAGAACACTTTTAATAGTTTTTTCAATTGTGCTAGATGAATTTTTAACGACTGTTATTATGGTGATTTTATTTTTTTCCATTAATTGAGAATTTAAATATATACCTGTATATATATTATTAAAAATGTTTTTTTAAATTTATGTTTACTTACTTTATAGTTTTTCATGTTTTTTTATCTTTATTATCTTTATTTTTCTGCAGAAAATTTAATATTTTAGTTGATCAAAAAATAGAAAAACATAAAAAATTTTCATCATCAAAACGTAGTCACTTAATTGGAGGATCTCTATTATTTATATTTTTAATTTATTATTATTCTTTAATAGAAGAAAACTTAGAAATTTTGTACCTATTATTTTCAATATATTTTTTAGGACTTATGTCTGATTTAAAAAAAATAAATAGTGTAAGTTTAAGATTTTTTATACAATTAATTCTTATTTTATCTTTTACAAAAATTTTAAATATTGAGATAATTTCAACAAAAATAGACTTTTTAGATAATTTATTGGAATTTAATTTTTTTAATGTTTTTTTTGTTGCCTTTTGTTTACTAGTCCTTGTAAATGGGAGTAATTTTATTGATGGAATTAACGGTTTTACAATATCATATTATTTAATAATTTTTTTAATATTACTTCTGGGATTTAATAATTTAATTATTGATGAAAAATTATTGATAAATGTATCATCAATTTTATTTATTTTATTGTTAATAAATCTTACAGGATATATTTATTTAGGAGATTCAGGGTCGTATCTGTTATCTTTATTTGTCGGAATATTTTTAATAAATTTTGCGTCAAATAATCAATCAATTTCGCCTTATTTTATAATAGTTTTACTTTGGTACCCATGTTTTGAACTTTTATTTTCTATGTTAAGAAGATCATTAAATGAAATTAATTCGTATAAACCCGATACTTTTCATTTACACCATTTGATATTTAAAAAACTAAGTTCATTATTTGGCACAAACAATAAATTAATTACGCACGGAATCACCATAATCAGCATAAATAGTTATAATTTATTTATTTTTATAATTTCAATTAATTTTATTTATAATTCCGATATTCTTATTGCAATTTTGACTGTAAATATAATTTTATATATTTTATTATATTCTTATTTGAAAAAAGAAAATTAGAACTTTCTTTTAAGGGAGTTTATGCTTAGTATTGTTAAGTGATATAAAGACTTAAAAATGTTAAAATTTAAGTAAACATAATAAACTTTAAAACCATCAGATAATTTTTGCAACAAATTTGAGGATAGAGACTTTTTTGATTTATTCCAAATAACCAATGTTTCTGGCAGGCTGTATGCATTTATGTTTCTTCTAGTTATTTTTAACCACGCTAAATAATCTTCTTTCGTTTTTATAGGTGAAAATAAATCTTCTTCAATAATATTTCTGTCTAATAAGACAGTTGATAAACCTATCTCGCAATCTAAAAGAAGTTCATTATAATTAATTTCACTTTTACTATTTGCTTTTATCACTTTATTTTTATTATCTATCTTATCATAGTTACAAAATGTAAATTTATAATTATTTTTTAACATGAATTTTAATTGCTTTTCTAATTTTTCTGGTAACCATTCATCATCTGAGTCTAGAAATGCAATTATTTTTCCACTTGAGTTCTCAATACCAATATTTCTAGATCTACCGGCTCCAAGATTTTCTTTATTTATAACAATTTTAATTTTAGACTTATTTTCTGAAATTTTTTTGATGTATGATAAATCATCTAAATTTGTATCGTCATAAATTATAATTATTTCATAATTCTTATATGTTTGATTAAGGACTGAATCTAGTGATCTTTTTATGTAATCTCTCTTTTTAAAATAAGGTATTATTACACTTACGAGTGTCATATCTAAATATTACTAATTAATAAACGAATATTAGTATATACGTAACAAATATTAAATAACAAATTATGTTTTATAATATTTCCAAACTTTTACTATCTTATTTTGATACAATAAATAAAAAAAAAGTTTGCACTTTTTTAAAGGACAATAAAATACAGAAAATGTCAACTTTTTTAGATGTTGGTTCACATCATGGAGAGACAATAAAAACTTTTAAAAAAAATTTTATTATAGAGAATATTCTTGCATTTGAACCAAGCAAGATAAACTTTAAAATTTTAGAAAAAAATTATAGAGATGAACACAGCGTTAAACTTTTTAACATTGCAATTGGGGAAAAAAGGGGAAAAATAAACTTACAGCAACATTATGACTCAGAATCATCTACAATTGTACAAATAGATCAAAATACAAATTATTATAAAAAAAAAAATTTTTATTTAAATTTTTTAAATATAAAAAAAAATAAACTTGATCTTCAACAGGTTGAAATTGATAGACTAGATAATATTCTTAAGAATGAAAAAATTAAACTTGTAGATATACTTAAAATAGATACCGAGGGTTATGATTTTCATGTTATTAAAAGCATGGGAGATCTTTTAAAAAATGTAAAATTCATTTACTTTGAACATCATTTTCATAATATGCTTAAAAAAGGTTACAATTTTAAAGATGTGAATAGTTTTTTAAAAAGTAAAAATTTTAGAAAAGTTTTTAAAACTAAAATGTTCTTTAGAAAAACTTTTGAATACATTTATAAAAATGTCTCTATGAATATATGAAGGATCTTACTTTAATAATACCAACAAAAGAAGAGGTTGAGTCATTGCCAACATTTTTGAAAGAAATAGAAAATATTGATTGTGAAAAATTGATTGTTTTGCAAAAAGAAGATGTAAAAACAAAAAAATCAATTAGTGAATTTAAGAATATTAAAATACTTGAGCAGATTAATAATGGTTATGGGAATGCTTTAATTGAAGGTATAAATAATACTAACACTAATTATTGTTGTATTATTAATGCTGATGGATCAATGGATCCAAAATATCTTAGAGAAATGTTAGATGAATGTAAGGAAAAAGATATGGTCTTTGGCTCAAGATACCAAAAACCAGGTGGAGGAAGTGATGACGATGATATTATTACATTAATTGGTAACTATTTTTTCACTTTTTTAGGAAACTTATTTTTTAGACTAAAAATTTCTGATATACTCTATACATATATCCTTGGAAAAACTTCATCGTTTAAAAAATTAAATTTATCAAATTCTGATTTTAGAATTTGTGTTGAGTTACCTATCAAAGCTAAATTAAATAAAATGGTGTATAAATGTTTACCTTCTTATGAAAGAGAAAGAATTGGTGGTAAAAAAAAAGTTAATGCTTTAAAAGATGGATTGCTTATATTAATTGAAATTGTTAAGTACCTCTTTAAAATTAAAAAATAAATTATTTAAAATTTTAAATGAAGAAAAAAGCTCTTATTTTTGGTATAACTGGTCAGGATGGATCATACTTAGCTGAGTTTCTTTTAAAAAAAAAATATATAGTACACGGTGTTAAAAGAAGATCTTCATCAATAAATACTGGTAGGATAGATCACATTTATCAGGACCCACATATTAAAAAAAGAACTTTTTTACTTCATTATGGAGATATTACTGACTCACTTTCTGTAACAAGGCTAATTAAACAAATAAAGCCAAATGAGATTTATAATTTAGCAGCCCAATCTCATGTGCAGGTATCATTCGAGTCGCCAGAATATACTGCAAACGCTGATGCTATTGGTGCATTGAGAATTTTAGAAGCAATTAGATTTAATAATTTAGAAAAAAAAACTAAATTTTATCAAGCTGGAACATCAGAGTTATATGGACTAAATGAGAAAATTCCTCAAAAAGAAACCACTAAATTTCATCCTGCGAGCCCATACGGTGTTGCAAAACTTTATGCTCATTGGATAACAATTAATTATAGAGAGGCGTATAAAATTTTTGCATCGAATGGAATTTTGTTTAATCATGAAAGTCCAAGAAGGGGAGAAACTTTTGTAACTCAAAAAATAGTACAAGCTCTTTGTAGAATCAAATTAAGAAAACAAAAAACTTTATATATCGGCAATCTTTACGCAAAAAGAGACTGGGGTCATGCTAAAGATTTTGTTAAAGCTATGTGGCTAATTCTTCAACATAAAAGGCCAGATGATTTTGTTATTTCAACAGGTAGACAAACTACAGTAAAAAATTTTATAAACTTAGTATCAAAAGAATTGAAAATCACTATTAAATGGAAAGGAAAAGGAATAAAGGAAAAAGCTGTCGACGAGAACGGAAATATAATTGTTTCTTGTGATAAAGCTTATTATAGACCTTTAGAAGTTAATAACTTGTTAGGAGACTCCAAAAAAGCCAGAAAAATTTTAGGTTGGAAACCTGAATTTGGCCTAAAAGAGCTTATATCAGATATGATAAAATCTGAAATGCAAAAGATTTCGTCCTAATAATATATGAAAATTTTTTTAGCAGGTCACAAAGGATTAGTCGGCTCGGCTATATTAAGAAAGTTAATTCAAAATAAATTTAATAAAATTATTACAACTGATCGAAAAAAACTTGATTTGCTTGATCAAAAAAAAGTGTTTAATTTTTTAAAAAAAAAAAAACCAGATCTAGTAATTATTGCAGCAGCTAAAGTAGGTGGGATATATCATAACAGTAACTTTGGAGCAGATTTTATTTATGAGAATCTGCAAATACAAAATAATTTGATACATGGAAGTTTTAAAAATAATATAAAAAAATTAATCTTTCTTGGTTCAAGTTGTATTTACCCAAAAAATTCAAAGCAACCCATTAAAGAAGACTATTTACTAACTGGAAAACTAGAGGAAACAAATTCTCCATATGCTACTGCAAAAATTGCAGGTATCAAGATGTGTGAAGCCTACAACAAACAATATAAAACAAATTATGTTTGTTTAATGCCGACAAATACCTATGGACCAAATGATAATTATCATGAGCTAAATTCTCATTTTTTTCCAGCGTTAATAAGAAAGTGTCACGAATGTAAAATTAAAAAAAAAAAATTTATAGAGGTTTGGGGATCTGGAAAACCTTTAAGAGAACTAATATTTGTTGATGATATTGCAGACGCATGTATTCATTTTATGAATAAGAGAACTAAAAAGTTTCTAATAAACATTGGGACAGGTAAAGATAAAAGCATCAAAGATTATGTAAATTTTATAATAAAAAAAATGAAACTTAATGTGAAAATAAAATTTAACAAATCAAAACCAGACGGGGTTAGAAGAAAAGTGCTTGATGTCTCTTTAGCGAAGAAATATGGATGGAAAGCTAAAATTCCTCTGGAAAAAGGATTTGATATTACATACAGAGATTATTTAAAAAATATTAAAAAGTATAAATGAAAAATTTAATTATTGTAACTGGTGGAGCAGGTTTTGTTGGTTCAAACTTAATAAGATTACTCTTAAAAAAATCTAAATATAAAATCTTATCTGTTGACAACTATAGTTCAGGAACAAAAAAAAACCATGTAATTAACAAAAGAGTAAAATATATAAATGCAGATACAACAAAAATTTTTGAAATAATCAAAAACCCGAAAAAGATAAAAGTTGTCTTTCATTTTGGTGAATTTGCAAGAATTTATCAAAGTTTTATTCAAATGGACAAATGTATTAATTCTAATTCAATAGGAAGTAATGCTGTTTTCAACTTCTGTTTAACAAATAATATTAAGTTAATATATAGCGCAACTTCTGCATCTTTGGGAAATAAAGGGAAAGATAAAAATTTATCCCCATACGCTTTTACAAAAGCAAAAAATTTAGAATTATTAGAGAATTTAAAAAAATGGTTTAAGTTTAATTATGAAGTAGTTTATTTTTATAATGTTTATGGGCCCATGCAAATTTCAAAAGGAGATATGGCTACAGTTATTGGAATTTTTGAGGAATGTTATAAAAAAAATAAGCCGTTGACTGTAGTAAAACCTGGGACTCAAACCAGAAGATTCACACATATTAAAGATACTGTCGAAGTGTGTTATAAAGCATGGAAAAATAACTTATGCAGGCACTATAGCATTTCTCATAAAAAAAGTTATTCTATTATTAAAGTTGCTAAACTTTTTGGAAAAAAAATAAAATACCTACCTAAAAGAAAAGGTGAAAGATTTGCATCTGCATTAACAAATATGAATTTATCTAATAGAGTTTATAAGCATTTTGGCAAAATTGAATTAGAAGAATATATCCACCAATTTAAAGAAAATAATCGATAATTTGTAATTGCTTTTTTATTTTTTTTTTATATAAGTTCAAGGCCTGGTGATTATTGCGAAGGTGTAATACCCGATCCCATACCGAACTCGGAAGTCAAGCCCTTCTGCGCCAATGGTACTTTGTCTTAAGGCATGGGAGAGTAGGACATTGCCAGGCTATTTTTTTATGAAAGTCAAAAGTTCTTTAAAATCACTAAAAAAAAGAGATCTCAATTCGAAGTTAGTGAGACGTAGAGGAAGAGTTTATATAATAAATAAAAAAAATCCAAAGTTTAAAGCTCGACAAAAATAATCTTTATTTAATTTATGATAATTGGATCAATTTCAGAAAACAAAAATTTAGAAAAAAGAGTATCGATCACCCCTGAGATTTCAAAAAAATATATCTCAAATGGTTTTAAGGTAAAAGTTGAGAAAGGAATTGCTGATCATCTTGGAATAAAAGATGAACAGTTTGTTAAAGAAGGTTGTCATTTAGACACAAAAGAAAATATTTTGAAGGAGGCAGATTTATTACTACAAATGAATTTACCATCAGAGGAAAATTTAGATATTATTAAAGAAAAAAATATTCTTATAGGCAGTTTTAATTTAAATAATAATAAAGAAATAATAAATAAATATAAAAATAAATTTTCAATTTTTTCTTTAGAACAATTGCCAAGAATTACTCGGGCTCAATCAATGGATATTTTATCTTCCCAAGCAAATCTTGCAGGCTACAAAGCGGTAATAGACTCCTTTTCTTTATTTAAAAAAGCTATTCCAATGATGATGACAGCAGCAGGAACTATACCAGCAGCCAAAGTACTGGTTGTAGGTGCAGGCGTAGCTGGCTTACAAGCTATTGCCACTGCCAAAAGAATGGGGGCAATTGTTTTTGCTACAGATGTAAGATTAGCTTCAAAGGAACAAGTGGAAAGTCTAGGAGGAAAATTTTTAGTTGTTGAAGGATCGGAAAATTTAGAAACCGAGGGAGGTTACGCAAAAGAAGCTTCAGATGATTTTAGAAAAAAACAAGAAGATTTAATTTCAAATACGTTAAAAAAAATAGATGTTGTAATTTGTACAGCGCTCATACCAGGAAAAAAAGCACCAAAAATTATTAACGAGCAAATGATAAATAATATGCAACCTGGATCCATTATTTATGATTTAGCCGCCTCTCAGGGAGGAAATGCAGCATTTACAAAGGCTGATGAAATCGTTGAGAAAAATGGCGTGATGATAGTTGGAGAAAGTGTCATACTTAATAAACTTCCAGTATCAGCGTCAAATTTGTATGCAAAAAATTTATTTAACTTTGTTTTAAATTTGTATGATAAAAAAAATAATAAAATAAATATTAATTTGGAAGATGAAATTATTTCAAAAACCCTGGTAAAGTGATATGGAAATTGACCCTTTTATTTTTAGACTAAGTATATTTATTTTATCTATATTTGTTGGATATTATGTTGTTTGGAGTGTTACACCTTCGCTTCATACCCCATTAATGTCAGTAACCAATGCGATATCCTCGGTTATTATTGTAGGCGCTATTGTTGCAGCTTTAGCAGGAGATAATAGTAAAATTTTTGACATTGCAAATATATTTGGGTTTTTGGCTATCATTTTAGCTGCAGTGAACATTTTTGGTGGATTTCTTGTGACACATAGAATGTTAGCAATGTATAAAAAGAAAAAGAAAGATAAATAATGTCTGCAAATATTTTAGCTGTATTTTATCTTGTATCTGGAGTGCTATTTATTTTAGCGTTAAGGGGATTGTCTTCACCGGAAACCTCAAGACAAGGAAATTTTTTTGGAATTATTGGAATGGCTATAGCCATAGGAGTGACAGTTATTTCAATAGGGAATTTTTCAACAGGATTTATATTTTTGTTAATTTTTTTAGTTATTGGTGGATCAATAGGCGCATTTATAGCCTTTAAAATACCTATGACTGCTATGCCAGAACTTGTTGCTGGATTTCATAGCTTGGTAGGTTTAGCAGCAGTATTTGTTGCGATATCAGCGTTTTTAAATCCCGAGGTTTTTAATTTAGGTTTTCCTGGGAAAATAAAAATTGCAAGTTTAATTGAAATGTCTTTAGGAGCCGCAATAGGGGCTATAACTTTCACAGGATCAATTATTGCATTTCTAAAGTTAAGAGGCTTGATGTCAGGATCTCCAATCACATTTATTGGTCAACACTTTTTAAACCTTGCGCTAGGAATATTATTAGTTGGTTTGATTATTTATCTGTGTAATGCGCAAAAAGAATATTTATTCTGGGCACTTATCGCGATCTCTTTTCTTGTTGGTGTACTTTTAATAATTCCAATTGGTGGTGCAGATATGCCAGTTGTGATTTCTATGTTGAACTCTTACTCTGGGTGGGCAGCAGCGGGAATTGGATTTACCTTAGAAAATACTGCATTAATAATTACAGGTGCTTTAGTTGGTTCCTCGGGAGCAATATTATCTTACATAATGTGCAAAGGCATGAATAGATCATTTTTTAATGTAATATTAGGTGGATGGGGCGCATCTGAAGAAAGTTCAAAATCTTCCTCAAAGGAACAAAAACCTGTTAAAAGTGGAAATGCAGATGATGCTGCTTTTTTAATGAAGAATGCATCTTCTGTTATTATTGTTCCCGGTTATGGTATGGCAGTTGCTCAAGCACAGCATGCATTAAGAGAAATGGTAGACTCTCTTAAAAAAAATGGTGTCAAAGTATCCTATGCAATTCATCCTGTTGCAGGAAGAATGCCGGGACATATGAATGTACTGCTTGCAGAAGCCAATGTACCTTACGATGAAGTGTTTGAACTAGAAGATATTAATAATGACTTTGCAAATTGTGATGTGGCTTATGTTATTGGTGCAAATGATGTAACTAATCCAGTTGCAAAGACAGATCCACAAAGCCCAATTTATGGAATGCCTATTTTGGATGTAGAAAAATCAAAGTCAGTCTTGTTTGTAAAAAGAAGTCTTTCACCTGGATATGCTGGAATAGATAATGATTTATTTTACAGGGAAAATACTTTAATGTTATTTGCTGATGCTAAAAAAATGACAGAGGATATAACTAAGAACCTGTAGGATAAAATATTGAGCACAAAAATCTTTTGTGACATTGCTGATTTAAGAAAAATAAAAGAATTTAATAAAAGAAAAATTGTAAAAGGCTTTACCACCAATCCTTCGCTGATGAGAAAGGCTGGAGCGAAAAATTATTTAGATTATTGTAAAAAAATTTTACAAATTGCAAAAAATAAACCAGTATCATTAGAAGTTTTTGCTGATAATTTTGAAGAGATGAAGAAACAATCACTCATATTAAACAGATTAAGCAGAAATGTTTATGTTAAAATCCCTGTATGTAATTCAAAAGGAAAATTTTCTGGAAAAATTATTAAGTTCCTTAATTCCAAAAAAATCAAATTAAATATCACAGCGGTTTATTCTGCAAAACAAACAATAAAAATACTTAAACTCATAAATAGAAAAACCAAAGTAATTATATCAATTTTTATAGGTAGAGCGGCAGACGCAGGGCATGATCCAATTGTAGAATTAACAGAAAGCATAAAACTTTCAAAAAGATTTAAAAACGTAGAAATTCTTTGGGCCAGTGTAAGAGAACCTTATAATTATGTTCAAGCAAAAAAATATAAATGTCATATAATAACTGTACCTCCTGCAATAATTGAAAAAATTGAAAAATTTGGGAAAACGTATAATGCTTTGACATTAGAAACAGTAAAAACATTTCTAATTGATGCTAAAAAATCTAATTTTAAAATTTGATGGAAATTTATAATTATCCTTTGTCATTAAGATTTATTAAGCATGTATTAAATTCTTTTAAAAAAAAACATTCCTTAATTAGACTGACCCACAATTATTTTTTAAAAAATAAAAAAATTTCAGGTAAGACAATTGACCTAGGATCAGGGGAAAACTCAAATTTAAGTTATTATAAATTTTTAGATATAAAAGATGCAAAAATTGAAAATTCAGATTTTTTTAAAAAATCTGAAAAAAGTATAAACTTAGAAAATAAAATTCCGATTGAAGATAACACTTTTGATAATATTTTACTTTTTAATACACTAGAACATATAGAAAACTATAAAAATTTAATTTCAGAGATTTTTAGAATTTTAAAAAAAAATGGAAAACTAGAGTTATTTGTTCCTTTTCTTGTTATGTACCACCCAGATCCAAATGATATTTTTAGACCAACACATTATTATTTAGAAAAGATTTTAAGGGAAAATGGATTTGAGGTTAAAATATCTTTGATCGGTGTTGGTCCATTTTTTTCTGCATATCAAAATTTTTTTAGGTATTTTAAGTTTCCTATATTTCAAACTATATTTTTTTTATTATTTGATATTCTAAACAGATTGGTAAAAATCTTTTCAAAAGATTATATAAATTATTACTGCGGTATACACGCATCTTGTAATAAAAAATGATTTTGAAGTATTTATGAACATTGCGATAGTTGTTTTAAACTGGAACGACTGGAAAAATTCAATCGATTGCTTGGAGAGTATTTACCAAAATAAAGGCAAGTTTGATGTATTTCTAGTTGATAATGGTTCAGCAATCACCAACTTTCTTAAAATAATCCAATGGCACAGGGGATTAATATTACCTAACAGAAAATACATTAAAACAAAAGAAAAGAAATTAGGAAGAATCATTTATGTAAATCCTCAAAAAAATATTTTTAATGAAATTAAAAATTTAAGAAATTTATACGTTATAAAGAATAAAATTAATTATGGTTTAACAAAAGGTCTAAATATTGCGTATAACTATTTGATAAGAAATAATTATGATATTATTTTGCGAATTGATAATGATTTTGTAATAAGCAAAGATTACATTGAAAAAATTCTTATAACCGTAAAAAACAAAGATGTTTCAAGTGCATCACCTAAAATTATGCACGCCAGTATTAAAAAAAATGTTTGGTTTAAGGGTTTTAAAATGAATTGGTTTTATCTTAAATTTCAAAAAACTATGAATTTAAAAAAAAGACGGCTTTTTGATAACAATAAATTTAATAATACAATAGAAACAGATGTAATTAGTGGTTGCTGTTCTGTTTATAAAAGTCAAATATTAAAAAAATCTGGTTTAGGAGATGAAGATTTTTTTTATGGTCCAGAAGATATAGAGTTATCTTACAGACTTAAAAAACATGGCAAGCTAATATGTAATAGAAAAATTAAAACTTTTCATAAGATAGCTAGAAGTTCTGCAATAGCAGATCAATTAGATAGAACTTTTCAATCTACCTATGGTTTTTTAACTTTAATTAAAAAAATTGGAACAACCTCAGATAAAATATTTGGCTATAGTTTTTTTTTACTTAGAGGTGTTTATTATTTTTTTTTCTTAAAAAATAATAAAATAAAAAAAGGTTACATCAAAGCGCTTTCAAGTTTTTTTAAAGATAAATGAAAAAAAAAGATAATATAAATATAAAATTATTTTTAGTACCTATAGGTTTGTATATATCTTTAATAATTGGTTTTTTTAATGGAGAAAATCTAAATTTTGGCACTAAACCTGATTGGTATGGAACAAACTTATCTACAATTAAAGCCTTTGCTGAAAATTTCTATGAAACTTTTTTAACTTATGACAATTTTAACCACAGACATTCACCAGTTTACGTTATTTTTTTAAGTTTATTTGTTAAACTTGGAGTGAGTTTTGAGTTTATTAGATTTTTCCATTTAAATTTATGCATTCTACTAATTTTCTTTTTTTATAAGTGTCTTAAATTAAAATTTAAAAGTATAGACAAAAATATATTAATACTTTTGTCTACAGTAATTTTTTTATCTCCAACATTTAGATCAATAGCCATATGGCCCGAAAGTAGGACTATTGGTTTAATTTTTTTTACAATATCTATTTACGAATACTTAAAATTTTGTGAGAAAAAATATTATTCTCATTATTTTAAAAATATTATTTTTTTAATAATATCCTCATATATAAGCCCTAATTTTTCTGTATTTATCGTTTTTTTTTATTATTATTATTTGAAGCATCTTAATATTAGATTAATTATTTATGGGTTGATAGTCTGTGCTATTTCATCTATTCCAGCAATATATTATCTTTTTGTTTTAGATGTAAATTTCCTTTTAGCAAAAACACCTGGAGAAAACACAGGAGAGTTAGTTAGTCTAAGTTTTAATTTTGCAGATAAATTAATGATTATATCTACAATAATTATATTTCATTTGTTTCCATTTTTGTTTTATAAAAATTTTTTTAATGATTTTATTAAAATCGGTAAAAAATACTTAATTACAATATTATCTATATTTTTAATATGTGCCTTTTTTTTCAACTATAAAATTGATTTCACAGGTGGTGGTTTTTTCTTTCAAATATCAAATTACTTATTTAAAAATAATTTTTCTTTCTATCTTATTGTTTTTTTGTCCTTAATTACATTAGGTCTGTTTGCAAAAGAAAATAAAAGTAATATTTTGATATTTGTTCTATTAGTTATATCCAATGTTCAAAATACAATTTATCACAAATATTATGATCCATTGATAATAATAATTTTCTTTACAATTTTAAATCACAATTTACCAAAGAATTTTTTGTCTAAAAAATTTAATTTAATAAAATTATATCTATTTTACCTTCTTTATATTTTGATGAGATTAATAAAAAATACGTTTTTTTTAATCTAGATATAGAATATATCTATTGGATAAATAATTTTAAAGTTAAATGGAAAAAACAAAATTTGATAATTTTTTAAAAAAAATTAAAAGCAAATTTCAATTCGATTATAATATAAAAAAACTCAACTGGTTTAATATAGGTGGTGAAGCTAAAGCTTTTTTTAAACCTGACAATCTAAATGAACTTTCTTTATTTTTAAAAGAATTTGGTCATGAGGAGAAAATTTTTGTTTTAGGAGCAGGATCTAATATTTTGCTAAATGACAGTAGTTTTAAAGGTGTAGTAATTAAGTTAGGAAAAAACTTTTCGAATATAAGTTTATTACAAAATAATATTATTGTGGCGGGGTCTGCTACCACTGATAAGAAACTCTCAGAGTTTGCAATGGTCAACGAAATTGGCGGTTTTGAATTTTTATCTTGTATCCCTGGTACCGTAGGTGGTGGAATTAAAATAAATTCAGGCTGTTATGGAAAAGAATTTAAAGACATTTTAATTTCTATTCAAGTCATAGATAAGAGGGGACAAATAAAAACTATACCAAAATCTGATATAAATTTTGGTTATAGAGAAAGCAATTTAAATATGGACTATATTTTTTTAAGTGCTTCCTTTAAAGGTACTCCAAAAAAAAGAGATCTTATTGAAAAAGAAATTAAATTTTTGAAAGAAAAAAAAGAGAAAACACAACCATCAAAAATAAAAACGGGGGGTAGTACTTTTAAAAATCCAAAAAAACAAACTTCTGAAAAAGTTTGGAAATTAATAGAAAGATCTGTTCCAAAAGATATAAATTTTGGAGACGCTGAAATATCAGAAAAACACTCGAATTTTTTAATAAATAAAGGTAATGCCTCTTTTGAAGATATGCTCAAACTAATTAATTTTATAAAAAAAAATGTCAAATCAAAAACAGGAATTGAAATAGAAACAGAAATTGAAATTATTGGTTAAAAAATGAAAAAAATTTTAATAATAGGGGGCGGTATTTCTGCAGAGAGAAAAATAAGCCTAGAAACCGCCAAACAAGTTAAAAATACCCTAAAAAAAAAATACAAAGTTTTACAAGTTGATTTTGACAAAAATTTTCAAAATCGGCTCAATTTGTTTAAACCCCATATAGTATTTAATGCTCTACATGGAAGATTTGGGGAGGACGGATATATACAACGAATTTTAGAATTTAATAAAGTTAAATATACGCATTCTGGTGTTCTCTCATCTGCATTAGCAATGGATAAAATAGTTTCAAAAAAAATTTTTATTAAAAATAGTATTCTAACACCAAAATTTTTATCTGTAAAAAATAATCTTAAAAATATTAAAATTTTAAAAAAAAAAATAAAAAAAAAATTAAACTTTCCGGTAGTAATTAAACCTATAAACGAGGGTTCGAGTGTAGGTGTTTTTATCTGCAATGAAAACAATTTAAAACAAAACTTAAATAAACTTAGAAATTATAAAGAGATTCTTATTGAGGAATACATAGGAGGAAGAGAAATACAGGTAGCCATTTTAGGAAAAAAAAAGCTTGGGGCAATAGAACTTATTCCAAAGAGAAAATTTTACGATTATAAAGCGAAGTATTACTCTAATTCAAAAACTAAGCATATAATTCCTGTTAATTTGACAAAAAAAAATCTGAATAAAGTTTTGAATATTGCATTTAAAGCACACAAAATTTTGAAATGTCGTGGCGTAACAAGATCTGATTTTAAATTTTATAAAAATAAATTTTATTTATTGGAGTTAAATACTCAACCAGGAATGACGAAAATGTCACTAGTTCCTGAAATAGCTGCTTTTAAAGGTATAAGTTTCCCCAATTTACTTGATAGAATTTTAAAAGATGCTTCTATTAAAAAATAAAAAAAAAAAAATTTATTTTTATTTTGTAATACTTTTATTACTTACAACTATTTCTAATAATAATCTTTCAAATTTTTTTTCCCAAGAATTTAAAATCAAACATATTCAAAATTTTAATGATAATTTAAAAATTAAAGAGGTTTATGATTTAAAACATCAAAATATTTTTGTTATAAATAAAAATAATTTAGATTTTGTAATATCAAGCAACCCTTTGATCAAATATTTTGAAATTAAAAAAATCTATCCCAATACTCTTAAAATTGAATTAGTTAAAACCAAACCTATTGCTAAAATTTTAGATCATGAGAATAATTTATATATAGGAGATAATGGTAAAAAGTTTAGTAGTAACGAAATATTTACGTCAATTCCAAAAATTTCTGGTGAAACAAATGTTGAAAATATAAATCATATTTTAAAAGCTTTAAAAAAATCTGAATTTAAATCTTCAGAAATTAATATAATAAAAATTTACCCATCTAAAAGATTTGATTTAATTTTTAAAAATGGAAAAAAAATTAAATTTCCTATAGATTTAAAAGATAAAATTATAGATTATGCATATAAGCTTTATAATAATGATAAAATGGGAAATATAATTGATCTAAGGTCAAAAAATAAAGTTACTTTTTCTAAATGAATAACAGTCAATTTTTTATTAATTTAAATCTTAAAAAGTGGAAAATTAATTTTATAATTATTTCTAGTGGTCAAACAACTCCACTATTCACCAAGGATATAAATATAGAAAAATTTATAAATAATAAAAAATTACTATTTGAAAATATTGACAAACTTTTAAAAGAAATAATTTTGGATATTGAAAGAAAATTTCAAAATATTTTTGTTAACAAAGTCAATCTGATGATTGAAAATATTTCGTTAAATTCAATAGATCTTGCTTTAAAGGAAAATATGGAAAACAAAAGTATTAGTAAAAGTATGATTGAATATTTAATAAAAGATGCAAGATATCAGATTATTAAAAATCACCCCGAAAAACACATTACTCATATAATAATTAAAAAATGCTTAATAGATGGAGAAGAATATAATTATGTTCCATTTGAGAGTAAGTGTAAAAATTTTATTGTGGATCTGAGCTTTATTTACCTACAAAAAACATTCACATCAGAGATAGAAAAAATCTTCAAGAATCACCAATTAGAAATAAATAAAATTATTTGTACAAATTATGCAAAATCACTATTGAATATCGACATTGATAATGTCTCAAAAGCAGGCCTGACGGCACTTGAAGAAAGTAACTTGAATGAAGTTAGCATTACTCCCAAAAAAAAAGGAAAAATGGGCTTTTTTGAAAAAGTTTTCCATATTTTCTCCTAGTTGTATTTTATCGTAATATTAGTTGTTTTTTAAATTTTCAAACTAAAATTTATAAGTCTGAATGGCTATATTAAACCAAAAAACAATCAAAAATCCTGTTCAATTTGAAGGAATAACTCTTCATAAAGGAAAGCAAGCGAAAATGAGAATTTTGCCAGCTGAAGCAAACAGTGGCATCATATTTAAAAGAGTTGATTTAAAAAAAGATAACTTAATTGTGGCAAATTTTTTTAATGTGAGTGATGCAACTTTGTGTACAACTTTGACTAATGAGTTTGGCGTTAGTATTTCTACGGTAGAGCACCTAATGGCTGCTTTATATGGAATGGGCGTAGATAATGCTCTGGTAGAGATTGATCAAGAAGAAGTCCCAATTTTAGATGGTTCTTCAAAAAAATTTGTTGAAGCTATAAATAGAGTAGGATTAAAAAATTCTAATACCCCGATTAAAATTATAAAAATTTTGAACAAGATTGAAATAAAAAATAATGAGAAATATATTTCAATAGAACCCACCAAAACAAGCTTAGAAATAGATTTTGAAATAAAATTTAATAACCAATTAATTGGCAATCAAAGAAATTCAATAAATGTATATGAAAATGATTTGACAGATATTTATAACTCAAGAACTTTCTGCCTTTTTGAGGATGTAGAGAAATTAAAAAAGATGAACTTAGCAAAAGGTGGCTCTCTAGACAATGCTATTGTTGTTAAAGATAATTGTATTTTGAATGATGAAAAATTAAGAAACAGTAAAGAGTTTGTAAATCACAAGATACTGGATTGTATGGGCGATTTATTTCTATCAGGTTATAAAATAGTGGGAAAAGTGTTTTGTTCTCAAGGGGGGCATAGACTTACAAATGAATTACTGAGAAAAGTTTTTATTGATAATAGCAATTTTTCAATTTTTGAATTGAAAGAAAAAATAGTACCAAACTCATTTATTAATAAAAAAAGTCTTAAATCTATTGCCTAAATAATTTCAGTTTTTAAATTAATCTGTTAAAAACAATTAATGTATAATTATATTTTTAAGATTAGTATATTTTTTTTAATCATTGTTTTAATGTCATGTAGTTCAAAGAAAGAACAAATATCAATTTTAGATGATGAAAATTTAGAATTACAAATGATTGATGCTTATAAAGAAGCATATAAAGAACTTGAGAAAGGTGACGCAATCTATGCTGCAAAAAAATTTAACGAGGCAGAACTATTATTCCCGCAATCAGAGTGGGCCCCAAAGTCAGTACTGTTATCAGCATATTCTTTTTATTCTCAAAACTATTATGAGGATGCACTATCAGAGTTAAATCGTTTTTTTAAAAAGTATCCAAAACACCCAAACACAGATTATGCTCATTTTTTATATGCTATGTGTTATTATGAGAATATTATCGATGAGAAAAAAGATTTAGAACCACTATTAATTTCAAAAAAAAGATTTGATTTTATTGTATTAAATTATCCAGATACAGATTTTGCCCAAGACGCAAAATTTAAGATCAATTTAATAAATGATGTTCTGGCATCAAAAGAAATATATCTAGGAAAATATTACTTAAAGAAGAAAAAATGGGTTGCTGCAATCAATAGGTTTAAAAATATACTGGAATTTTATAGCACCACAATTTATGTTGAAGAAGCATTACACAGACTTGTTGAAACAAATTATAAAATTGGATTGATACAAGAGGCTGAAAAGTATGCTAGTTTATTAGGTTATAACTATAAGTCTAGCGAATGGTATGAGCAGTCTTACAAAATATTTAATAAAGATTACAAAACTTCATTTGAAATTAAAAAAGATAAAAATTCAGTTTTTAGTAAATTTAAAAAATTATTCAAATGATTAAAAAGAATAATTTAAAAATTAAAATAAATTATTTAAAAAAAATAAAAATATTTAAAAAATATAATGAGGCATATTTTAATAAAAGCAAACCAATAGTTGATGATTCGTCTTATGACGATTTAAAAAAAGAAATTCTTGAACTCGAAAAAAAATATCCATTTTTAATAAACAAAGAATCGCCCAGTACCAAAGTTGGATTTAAACCATCAAAAAATTTCAAAAAAGTAAAACATTTAGTTCCAATGCTTTCCTTGAATAATGCATTCGATAGAGAAGATTTAGTTAATTTTGAAAAAAAAATTATAAATTTTCTAAGCTTAAAAAAAAATTATCTTTTAGAATATAGCGCAGAACCTAAAATAGATGGAATTTCAGCATCCCTCTTTTATAAAAATGGAAATTTTGTTAAGGGTCTTTCTCGAGGTGATGGAGTTGAGGGAGAGGATATCACTTTAAATTTAAATACTATTGCTGACATTCCAAGAGTTTTAAAAGGGAAAAATATTCCGTCAGAAATAGATATCAGAGGCGAAGTTTTTATACAAAATTCAGACTTTAAAAAATTAAGTGAAAAATTTGCGAATCCAAGAAACGCCGCATCAGGCTCCCTAAGGCAAAAGAATCCAGAAAAAACAAAAAAGATTCCATTAAAATTTATTGCTTATACTTTTGGTTTTTCAAAAGATTTAAACATATCAGATCAACTTCAGTTTTTAGAACTATTAAAAAATTGGGGTTTCAAGGTAAATAAATTTAATAGAATCATTAAAGGAATTGACAATTTAATTAAGAATCATGTTGAACTGGAAGCGAAAAGAAAAGAGATAGATTTTGATATTGATGGAGTTGTTTATAAAGTAAATGATTTTATTCTTCAAAAAAGATTAGGTTTTGTAGGGAATGCACCAAGATGGGCTATAGCACACAAGTTTTCTGCAAACAAGTCAATATCCGAAATTTTAAAAATAGAAATACAGGTTGGTAGGACTGGAGCATTAACTCCAGTAGCAAAAATAAAACCAGTTAACATTGGTGGAGTTCTAGTATCAAATGCAACATTGCACAATGAGGATGAGATAGAAAGAAAAGATATAAGAGTAGGAGACATAGTAACAGTTGAAAGAGCAGGGGATGTTATACCTCGGGTTATTGCAGTTGATTTAAAAAAGAGAAATAAAAATTCAAAAAAATTTAATTTTCCAAAAAAGTGTCCGTCATGCGGATCAACAACTTTCAAAGAATATAATAAAATAACAAAAAAAATTGATGCTGTGAGGAGGTGTATCAATGATGGTTATGGTTGTGAAAAAATTGCTATTGAAAAAATTAAGCATTTCGTTTCTAAAGAAGCTTTTAACATAGATGGCTTAGGAAAAAAAATTATCGAAAGTTTCTGGGAGTTAAAATTAATAAGATATCCTCAAGATATATTTAATCTCGATTTTGAAAAAATATCAGGTTTAGATGGATGGGGAAAACTGTCAGTTGCTAATCTTAAATATTCTGTAGATGATAAAAAAAACATATCCTTAAGTAAATTTATTTACTCTTTAGGCATAAGACACATAGGCCAAGAAAATGCAAAATTATTGTCTAAAACATTAAAAAATGCAAATAAATTTTTTGATTTAGGCAAAAATAATAATTTTGAGGAAATTTTTAATATAGATGGTATTGGAGAAACTCAAATAAACTCTATCAAGGATTTTTTTTCAAATAAAAAAAATTTAATAGTATTAAATGAACTTAAGAAAATTCTTAAAATAAAAGAAGAAAAAGAGATTTCCAAAAATGACATTTTAGGAGAAAAAACATTTATGTTTACAGGTAAACTTGTTGGTATTAGCAGAGCGGAAGCAAAGTCCTTAGTAGAAAATAACTCAGGTAAAATAATTAGTAATGTAAGTAAAAAACTTGATTTTTTAGTTACAGGAGAAAAGCCAACTGCTAGAAAGATTAACGAAGCAAAAAATTTAGATATTAAAATTATTTCTCAATCGGAGTTTTTAAAAATGCTAAATATCAAAGGTTCTTGATTAGCCATTTTCTCTCATTTAGTGACAAATATTTTGATATTTTCGAGTAAACTAATAAGTGGTAATTAAATAAATAATCTTTTTCTTTTTTATTTAATAATTTATAATTAATTAAGTCTTTATCTATTGGAGCCAAAGTTAAATTTTCAAAATACAACTTTTTACTTGTTTTTTTTACATAAATTAAATTTTCTATTCTAATACCAAATTTTCCTTCTTTGTAATATCCAGGCTCGTTACTTAAAATCATACCTTCTTTTATTTTTATTCGGCTGAATTTAGATATTGATTGTGGGCCTTCATGAACATTAAGAAAATATCCAACACCATGCCCGGTTCCATGACCATAATTAAGATTAGATTTTTTAAGAAATTTCCTCGCATGAATATCTAATTTTTTACCAGTATTATTTTTAGATAAATCACTAGTTACAACTGCAATATGTCCCTTTAAAACTAGGGTAAAGATATCTTTTATATTTTTTTTTGGACTCTCAAAGCAGAGTGTTCTCGTCACATCTGTAGTGCCATATTTATATTGTCCACCAGAGTCGCAAAGAAATAAATGATTTTTTTTTATAATTTTATTTGACTCTCTTGTTGCCCTATAATGTACAATTGCTCCATTTGAACCTGTTCCTGCTATTGTATTAAAACTTGGATACAAATAATTTTTATTTTTCTTTCTAAGTTTTTCCAATTTTTTTTCAGCTTCAAGCTCAGTGATTGTCCTTTTTTTAAGATTTTTAATCCAATAAATGAATTTAGTTAGTGCAACACCATCTTTTATATGAGTTTGAACCATATTTTTTATTTCTTTTGTATTTTTAATCGATTTATAAAAATAACATGGATCGTTTCTGCTTATTATTAAAAATTTTGATTTGATAATATTTTCTCTATAAACAGATAAAGTTTTGTTATCTACAATTATTCTTTTTCCATTCAAACCTTTTATAAAATTTTCAAAACTTTCTTTTTCAACAATTTGATGAGAAAATAATTTTTTTTCTAAAATTAATTTTCTTGTTTTATATTTTTCTGTAATTAAATAAATTTTCTTATCTTTACTCAAAATTAAATTACTATTTGGTAGAGGAGAATATGGAGTGTCAGACCCCCTTATATTTAATAACCAAGCTATATTTTCTGGTGCACTTAAATATATATAATCTGCTTTTTTGCGACTCAGATAATTTGACAAAAGAGTAATTTTTTTTCGATAACTTTCACCCGCTGCCTCGTTTGGTATAGAGAAAAAAGGCATATTTTTTTTTTGTTTTATTTTTAAAATTTTATCTATAAGATTTTCTTTTATAGCTTTTAATTTAATATCATTACCAAAAAGTAATTTTAGTTGATTGTACGTAAATAAATTTGGATCAAATCCAAGTTCTATATTTTTAAATAAATCTTTAGGTAATTTTTTGGGAAAATTTATAATTTTAAAATTTTTACCAGACTCTAATTTTGCTTGAATTGTATATCTATTATCTACAAAAAGATAATTTTTTTTATGAAAGATAATTGCAAATCCAGCTGATCCACTAAAATTTGATACTAGTTTAAGTCTGTCGTGGTTTACTTGTTCTGTAAAAAAGCTATCATTTTTTGGAACTATATAACCATCCAAACTATAATCTGATAATAAGCTTAAAAGACTATTCAATATACTTTTTTTCATTTAATTCTTTTTTGATACCTAAGCCAACCAGGACTCCTAGTTTCTTCTTCTATTTCAAAATCTTGATTAAATTCGAAATCTTGATCTTGATTTTCATTTTCTTCACTATAAATATTTTTCTCTACGAATTTTTCAGGTAATTCTTCGACAAATCTAGATGCCATACTATCAATCCAATCTCCTTGATAAAATCTATTCATCGAGAAGGATACATATACTTTTTTTCTTGCTCTCGTTATACCAACATAGGCAAGTCGTCTTTCCTCTTCTAAACCTTTCTCACCTTTTTCCTCTAATGATTTTTGATGTGGAAACAAACCCTCCTCCCAGCCAGGTAAGAAAATTACATCAAATTCCAATCCCTTTGATGCATGCATTGTCATTAAATTAACTTTTTGTCCGTCCCATTCCTGATCAACAGATGTAGCTAATGATACATGTTCTAAAAAACTTTCTAAATTATCAAATTCTTTCATTGCACTAAGTAGTTCTTTTATATTTTCCAGTCTATTTTCGTTTTCTAAATCTTTTTTGTTTTTCAACATTAAAGAGTAACCAGACTCATCTAAAATAACTTGTAATAATTTCACATGATAAATATTTTTAATTTTATAATCAATTTTCCATTTATTAAGAAAATTTAAAAAATTATTTAATCCAATTTTTGCTTTAGGTTTTATTTTGTTTAGTTCGATTAGTTTCTTTGATGCACTAACGAGTGAAAGTAAATTTTTTTTTGCATAGTCATGTATTAATTTGATAGTACTGTCTCCAATGGCTCTTTTAGGATTATTTACAATGCGTTCAAAAGCTAAATCATCTTTTTCTTGATAAACTAATCTTAAATAAGCGATACAATCTTTTATCTCTGCTCTTTCATAAAATTTTGTGCCTCCTATAATCCTATAAGGTAATCCAATTTTAAGAAATCGCTCTTCAAACTCTCTTGTTTGGAATATGGCTCTTACCAATATTGAAATACTATTTAAAGAAAAATTTTTTTTTAGATTTTTTTCAATTTCATCACTCAACCCTATTGCTTCATCTTTTCCACTTCTATAACAATCAAGTTTTATTAAATCCCCTTGATCCAATTGAGTAGTTAAATTTTTACCAACTCTTTTTTTATTATTGGATATAAGCTCTGAAGCTACCGATAATATATTTTGAGTAGATCTATAATTTTCCTCAAGTCTGATTATTTTTGTGTTTTCATAAACTTTATCAAATTCAAGAAAGTTTTTTATTTCTGCTCCTCTCCAACTATAAATTGATTGATCGTCATCACCAACACAGCAAATATTTTTATTTAATTTTGCAAGAATGTTTAACCATTTACTTTGAATGTAATTTGTGTCTTGATACTCGTCTACAAGAATATATTTAAAATTTTTATTATAAATCTCACAAATATCTTTATTCTCTTCTAAAATGTTAACACAATGCAATATTAGATCTCCAAAATCACAACAATTTAAATCTTTCAATTTTTGTTGGTAAATTTTATAAACAGGTAATATTATTTTCTCAAAAATATCCTTTTTATTTAAAATTACATTTTTAGGATACCACCCGTTGTTTTTCCACTTATCTATTATTGTAAGTATTAGCTTTGGTGCCAGTTTCTTAGTATCAATATTTTCAGATTTACAAATGTTTTTTATAAGTCTAATTTGGTCATCAGTATCTAAAATTGTAAAATTTGAGTTTAGTCCGGCTGCCTTAGCATGTTTTCTTAAAATTTTAGCACATATTGAATGAAAGGTACCAAGCCAAGTTAAACCTATGGCTTCAGATTTTAATATTCTACTTACTCTAGAATGCATTTCCTTCGCGGCTTTATTTGTAAATGTTACGGATAGAATTTGATTTGGAAAAGCTTTTTTATTTTTAATAATATGAGCAATTCTAGATGTTAAAACTTTAGTTTTGCCAGATCCCGCTCCTGCAACTACTAAAATAGGTCCATCAGTGTTTATTACTGCATCTTTTTGAGCAGAATTAAGATCTTGTAAATAATTTAAATTTATCATTTATAAATAATCATTATAAATCATTTTGATTTCATGAAAAAAAATTTTTTTAATATAAAATTGAACTTTAAAATTGGAGTTTTCACTTTTTTCAGTTTATTTTTCTTATATCTCTTATATCTATCAATACCAAGTTTGTATGATAGTGGAAGAGTTCAAAAAGTCCTCTATAACAAATTAATTGATGAGTTTAGCTTAAATTTAAGTCTCTCAAGTGATATAACTTATAGAATACTCCCACAACCACATTTTTATATTAAAGATACAAAAATATTTAGAGATAAAACTAAAGTTTCTGAAGAGATAGGTGAAGTCAAAGACTTAAAAGTTTTTATAAGTAGGACAAATTTTTTTAATAAAGAAAATATAAATATTAATAAAATTGAACTTTCAAAATGCAATTTTTTTTTTAATAGAAAAAATTTGGATTATATATCTGATTTATTAAAAAAAGAGTTTTCCCAAAAAAAGATTCTTATTAAAAAAAGCAAGCTTTTTTTTAATGATAAGAATGATAATATAATTTTTATATATACAATTAAAAATCTTAACTTATTTAAAAACTATAAAGAAAATAATAATCAAATAAAAACGAGTGGGAGTCTTTTTAAAATACCAATTAGTCTGTTTTGGCAAAAAGATTTAAATAATAAAAACACTTTACTTAACTTTAAAGCTGAAAAAGTAGACATTGATTTTACTAATAAAGGTAAATTAACTAATGGAAAATATATTTATGATAATAATTTTAGTATTTTAACTAATAATTTTAAAACAAAATATGAAATCACAGAAAATAATATTAAATTAAATTCAAAAAAATCTTTTATTAAAAATACACCTATAAGTTATACAGGAGATGTGGAGTTATCTCCTTTTAGTTTTAAAATAGTGATAGATGCCAAAGAAATGGATCTTGAATATTTTTTAAATAGTACATTTTTGTTAAATGAAATTATTTCTTCAAAAATATTAATAAATAAAAATATTAATGGACTTATAAAACTTAAAACAAAAAAATTAAATAAAATAAGATTATTTGATCGTGCTGATTTAAATTTAAACTTTGAAGAGGGTGATATTAATTTAAATAAATCTGTTTTCTTAAATAATGAGTTTGGTAAGATATTAATTTACAACACAAATTTTGAACATCACGATGGAAGTTCGAATTTAAATGGTCAGATAAAAATGGATATTTATAATCTTGACCAATTTTTTAGAGTATTTTCTATTCCTAAAAAAAAAAGATTTAAAAAAAAATTTAATAAAATAAATTTTAGTTATACATTTTATTTAAATACTTCAAAATTTTCAATTGACAAAATAAATTTTTTAGATGAACAGGATAAAGTTATACAATCTAAAATCCTAGATGATTTTGTTGAAGATAATTACGAAACACGTTTCAAAATTTCAAATAACGTCCTATTTAAAAATTTTATGAGAAAAGTTTTAAACACTTATTTAGATGAAGGATAAATCATTTTTAAAGGATCTACTACTTTATCGTACTCATCACCACTAATTAATTTTGTCTTTAAAGCTTCGTGTCTTAATGATGTATTGTTTTTATGAGCCGATTTTGCAATTTTTGCAGCATTATCGTAGCCAATTTTTGGAGCAAGCGCTGTGACTAACATTAAAGAATTATTCAGTAATTCTTTAATTCTTTTCTTGTTTGCTTTTATTCCGCCAACACAATAAATTGCAAAATTTTTTGAGCTATCAGATAGTAAGGTTATAGATTGCATAATATTATGTGCTATCAAAGGTTTAAAAACATTTAGTTCAAAATGACCATGAGACCCTGCTATTGTAATACCATTGTGATTTCCAATAACTTTTGCACAAACCATTGTAATTGCTTCACATTGGGTCGGATTTACTTTACCTGGCATAATTGATGATCCAGCCTCATTTTCTGGTAACTCTAATTCAGAATAACCTGCTCTAGGCCCTGATCCGAGAAATCTGATATCATTCGCAATTTTCATTAAACTTACAGCTGCAGTATTTAAACTTCCTGAAAAATTTACAATTGGATCATGTGATGCCAAAGCTGCAAATTTATTTTTGGCACATTTAAAAGGTAATTTCGTCATTATTGATATTTCTCTAACTATTTTTTTATCGAAATTTTTTTTTGTATTTATGCCAGTTCCGACTGCCGTTCCACCTTGAGCTAGAAAATAAATTTCTTCTAAACTTAATTTAATTCTTTTAATTGAGTCTTCAAGCTGGGATTGATAACCAGAAAATTCTTGTCCGAGTGAAATAGGTGTAGCATCTTGAAGATGCGTTCTACCAATTTTGACTATTTTGTTAAATTCAATCACTTTTTTTTTTAGTTTTTTATTCAATAGTTCTAAACTTGGTAAAAGCTCATGAAAAGTTTTTGTAGCTATAGCTATATGAATAGCAGAGGGAAAAACATCATTCGTTGATTGAGATTTATTTACATGATCATTTGGATGAACTGGTTTTTTTGATCCTTTTTTTCCTTTTAATAATTCTATAGCTCTATTTGAAATCACTTCGTTGATATTCATATTGGTCTGGGTCCCAGATCCTGTCTGCCAGACTTTTAAAGGGAAATGATCTTTTAGTTTACCAGATATTACTTCGTCAGAAGCTCTTATAATAGCTTTTGCTATCTTTTTATTAATTTCTCTGTTTTTTAAATGCACTATAGCAGCTGATTTTTTAATTACCGCGATAGACTCAATAATTATAGGATTTATAAAAGTATCTCCGATATTAAAATACTTTCTTGACCTTTCAGTAGAAGCACCCCAATATTTATCCACAGGCACGGTAATAGTGCCCATGCTGTCGTATTCTTTCCTTTTTTTCATAATCTTTAATTTGAGTGTACTGATATACTTCTTATACATTATGTAGGAACAGAATCAAATAGGAGTGATATGACAAATTTTGAAAAAGTTGGTTTGTTTATGAAAACATTTGGACAGGACATCAAAACATCAGCTAGTTTTAGTTCAAAAAAAATTACAGAGTTGAGAGTTAGTTTAATAGAGGAAGAGCTAAAAGAGTTAAAAGATGCTATTGAAAGTAAAAATTTAGTTGAGGTAGCAGATGCTCTAACTGATATTTTGTATGTCACATACGGAGCCGGTCATGCTTTTGGAATAAATCTGGATGCTTGCTTTAATGAGGTGCAAAAATCTAACATGAGTAAATTAGGCATTGATGGCAAACCAATCTATAACGAAAAAGGAAAAGTAATGAAGGGTCCTAATTATTTTATACCAGATTTTTCTAAACTAATTAAAGATTAATTATTTTTTTTTTAAGAAAACTATATTTGAAGATAAGGGAGGTTTTTGATTTCCTTCATAAATAAATATATCATCAATGTTATCAAATAAATAATCTTGGTCTTCTTTACTAAGAATATTAGATTTAAAATATTTTTTATTTTTTAATTTATTAAGCATCTCATCAATAAATAGTTCCTCGCCATTACCATCATTTAAATGTATTTGATCTTTAGGCGCATTAAAATCTTCAATTACAAAATAACAATTGCTTTCTACTTTTCTAAAAAAAAATTTTAGGTTTTTAATAATGTGTGTCAAAATATGTGATCCATCATCAATAATAATTTTAAATTTTTTGTTCTCAAAAGATTTTTGTAAGTTTTGAAATTCTTTTTCAATAGTTAAATCACAGTGAATAAAATTTATTCTTTTAGATTTATAACTAAACTTAAAATTTCTATCTATGCCATATATATTCGCGTGAGGAAAATAAATAGCAAATGCAGCAGATGATGCCCCTTTCCACGTACCGATCTCTAATAAATCAAAGTATTTATTTTGAAATTTTTTTAAATGCTTTTCATAGTATTTAGCAAAACCATGTCCTATTATAAGATCAGAATTATTATCATATTGATTTTTAACGTTTGTTCCTTTGTCTGTTCCAAAATAATTAAATATTTCATCTAAAGAATTAAAACTATTAGATAT
>CACEMG010000004.1 GCA_902560565.1 uncultured Pelagibacteraceae bacterium
GTACATTTAATTAAGCAATTGATTGGTGAAGAAATTAATAATAGCAGTATTTCTGCTATTGTTGATGATCTCTCTAAAAAAAATAAAGGTAAATATTATGGCAATTGATGCAACATTTTGGGTAGCAGTTTCTTTTTTAATTTTCGTGATAGTCCTTATTTACTTTAAAATTCCGCAAAAAGTAAATGATACTTTAAATAAACTTATTTCAGATATTAAAAACGAAATTGATGAAAGTGAGAAATTAAGAAAAGAGTCAAAAATTATGTTAGATAATGCCCAGGCTAAATTGGACAGTGCTAAATTGGAAGTAAGAGAGATCTCAGATAGAGCCAAGCAAGACAGCGAAAAACTTATTATAGAGATGAATGATAAATTTCATAAAATTTCTGATATAAAAAAAAATTTAGCAAAATCTAAAATTTCACAAATGAAAGAAGCAGCACTTAACGATATTAAAAAAACATCAATCAGTATTGCTGTTGACTCTGTAAAAAAAGCAATATCAACATCAGTAGATAAGTCTAAGTTGGATAATTTATTTTCAAAAGATTTAGAGCAAACAAAAAGTCTGTTAAAAAAGATTAATTCTTAATTTTACTATAAATTAGTTACTTTTTTTCAAAATAATATAGATTAAGTGTTTATGGATTCTATTGTAATTGGTTCAGGTTTTGGTGGCATTGCAGCAGCACTGCGCCTTAAAGCAAAAGGTCATAATGTTACGTTAATTGAAAAACATAAAGATCTTGGTGGCAGAGCAAGAGTATTTAAAAAAAATGGTTTCACATATGATGGTGGACCAACTGTTATCACTGCTCCTTACCTTATCAATGAACTATTTGAATTATTTAAAAAAAATCCAGAAAATTACATAAAACTGCAACCTCTGCAAACTTGGTATCAATTTGTTTTTGAGGACGGGACAAAATTTAATTATTCAGGAAATGAAAATGATATGAAAAAGCAAATTGAAAATATCAGCAAAGAAGATGTCGAGGGTTATTCGAACTTAGTAAGTTTCACAAAAAAAATTTTTGATAAAGGTTTTACCGAACTAGCTGATGTGCCATTTAATAAACCATTTGTAATGATGCAACAGTTGCCAGCTTTATTAAAGTTAAAAAGTTATAAATCAGTTTATTCCTTAGTTTCATCTTATGTTAGAAATGAGAAGCTCAGAAGAATGTTGAGTATGCACCCATTATTAGTAGGTGGAAATCCTTTTACTACAACATCAATTTATGGATTAATTTTATATTTAGAAAAGAAATGGGGAATTCATTATTCTATGGGTGGAACCGGAAATATTGTAAGCGGGCTCGAAAAATTAATGAGTGAAGTTGGAATTAAAATAATTAAAGGTCAAGAAGTAAATAAAATAACTTTAAAAGAAAAAAAAATAACAGGAATCCAATTGGATGATAAACAAAACATAAATGCTGACAACGTAGTATGTAATGCAGATCCACCTGCGGTATATGAAAATTTATTAAATGGTAGTAAGAGAAGTTCTTTACTATTTGAATGGAAAAAAAATAGAATGGAATATTCAATGGGATTGTTTGTTTATTATTTCGGCACTAAAAAAACTTATGATTCAATAGAACATCACACAATAAAATTTGGCAATAAATATAAAGAACATTTAGACGACATATTTGATAATAAAAAATTAAATAATGATATAAGTTATTATTTACACAGGCCATCTGCCACGGATAAGTCTATGGCTCCAGAGGGTCATGATTGTTTTTATGTTTTAGTACCAGTTCCTAACAACCAATCTAATATTAATTGGAATATTGAAGGAGAAAAAATGAAAGACCTAGTAATAGATAAGATGGAAAACGATTTAATGCCAGATTTGAGAAAAAACATTGTTGAGGATTTTTATCTAACACCTGATTATTTCGAAAAAGATCTTAATACAAAATATGGTTCTGGTTTTTCAATACAGCCAAAATTTTCACAGTCAGCTTATTTTAGATTTCACAATAAATCAGAAATTTATGATGGGTTATACTTTGTAGGAGCTGGAACACATCCTGGCGCAGGTGTTCCTGGCGTCCTCTCATCCGCAAAAGTTCTTGATAAAATTTTATGATGACTAAAAGTCTTTTATCTATTCATGCAAAATCTTTTAGTTGGGCAGGTTTTTTTTTACCAAAAAATAAATATAAAGATAGTTCTGATTTATATGATTTTTGTAGAACATTAGATGATATTGTTGATCAAGATCTTTTACTTAACGAAAAAATTAAAAAATTTAATGCATTTAAAAGTGACTTTGAGAATAAAAACTTTGAGAATAAAAATATCAAAAAAATATACTTACTCATTAAAAAATTTAATATTGATAGGAAAATTGTTAAAGATTTATTCGATGGAGTTGAAACAGATTTAAAAGAAAAGGTAACATTTGATACAAAAAAAGATTTAATAATATATTCCTATCGTGTTGCTGGTACCGTTGGACTAATGATGGCGAAGATTTTGAATGTTAGATCTAAAAGTTCATTAATGTCTGCAATAGATTTAGGGATAGCAATGCAATTAACCAATATAGCGAGGGATGTATTAGAAGATAAAAATAGAAATAGGAAGTACATAAATTCAAATTTTGAGACAATAGAGGATACAATAAAATTTGCTGACATTTTTTATAAAAGATCTTTTAGTGCTATAAGTGAAATACCATTTTTAAGTAGATTTGCGATTTTAGTTGCAAGAAGAGTCTATAGAGAGATCGGGAACGAGATTTTAAAAAAGAAAAATATGGAAAATTACAAATCTGCAGGAAAAATTTATGTTTCGTCCTTAGGCAAGTTTAACCAAACAATTTTAAGTATTTTAGATATGTTTAACTTATATTATTCAAAAAAAGATAATGAAATTCAGAGAAAAGAACATGCTTTAATTAAAGAGGATATAAATTTAGATGAAAGAATTTGATTATATTATTATTGGCGGTGGATGTGCGGGCTTATCTCTGGCATATGAACTTAATATAAACAAAAAGTTAGATAAGAAAACTCTAGCAATTATCGAAATTAGAGAGAAATATAAAAGAGATAAAACTTGGTCTTTTTGGAAAGTGGTTGATCATAATTTTGAGGATTGTGTTATAAAAAGCTGGAATAATTTTACAATTAACTCTCTTCACGGTTCTCATGAAATGGTAAATAAACGATATCCATACCAAACTATTGATAGTGGTTTATTTTACAAAAAAGTAATAGATAGTTTAAAAAAGAATCAAAACATTCAATTTCTAAATGATATAAATCAATTAAATACTAAAAATTCTTTTATATTTAATAGTATTTCAACTAATCAAATTCATGATTCTAATCTCTGGCAACATTTTAAAGGTATAGAGATTGAAACTCAAAAAAATATTTTTGATGATGAAATCTTCAACTTAATGGACTTCAATTGTGATCAAAGAAATAATGTGCATTTTTTTTATACTTTGCCTTTTGCAAAAAATAAGGCTTTAGTTGAGACTACATGGTTGTCCAAAATGAATGATAAAACTCTATATGATTATGATACGCAGTTAGAAAATTATATTAAAGAAACGCTTAAAATAAAAAATTACAAAATTAAATATGAAGAAGAGGGTGCAATACCCCTTTTTTACCCAATTAATAAAATCGAACAAAACAAACTTCACATTGGCTCAGCTGGATCTATGACACGTCTAAGTACTGGTTATACATTTTTAAATATTCAAGAGCATAGTAAATATATAACCAAAAATATTGAAATGATTAAAAAAGTGAAAATTTATCATATTGGAAAAAAATATGAATTTCTTGATAAAGTATTCTTGAATGTATTAAAGAGACATCCTGATAAAATGCCAAAAATATTTTTTGATATGTTTAATGGATCGTCCGAGGTTGTGATTAAATTTCTTTCTAATAAAAGTAATTTTTTTGAAGATTTAAAAATAATTTTCAAAATGCCAAAAATGCTATTTATTAAGAATATTTTTTAATAATATGAATAGAATTAATTATTTACACTCTTTAATTTTTTTTAACATTTGTATTCTATTGTCAGCATTTGATTTTTTACATAATAACGATTTTTTAATTCTATCCTTATTTTTAATACTAAGTTTAGGGATATCCCACGGAGCGTTAGATCATTTAAAAGGAATGAGGTTATTGAAGATTTTAAAGCATGAAACAATTTATGTTTTTTATTTTTTTTATATTTTATTAGCATTTATTGTAATTTTTGCTTGGATGATTCTACCTAAATTTTTATTATTACTTTTTTTAATCGTTGCCTCCTATCATTTTGGTAAAGAGGACTCGGAATTTATAAAATTAAATTCTAAAAATGATATAATTTATTTTTTTAAAGGAAGTTTAGTCATAGCCGCTCCATTATTATTTCATAAAAGTGAAACTCTAAAAATTTTTATGGATTTAAATTTTAATGTATCTCAAAGTTTTTTTGTATCTAATGAATTTATTTATTTTTTAATTGGTTTAAGTTTTATATCAAATATAATTATTTCACTAAATAAGGATATTAATATTAAGGCTCTTCTTTTGATGGATTTTATATCTGTCTTATTAATAAATTTTTTTCTACAACCAATTTTAGCGTTTACAATTTACTTTTGTTTTTTACACTCAATTAGACATTCATTTAAATTATCTAATGAACTTAATACTAATAATTTTGTTAAAGGTGTTAAAAAATTTATAATTAAAGCAGTACCATTAACTATTTTAACTGCTATTTTATTCCTTGTATCACTATTTTTGTTGAATAATTATTATATTTTAGATGCAGCAGTATCAAAAGTTATATTTATTGGTTTGGCGTCTTTAACCTTTCCGCATATATTGCTCGAATATTTAGTCGAAAAAAATGAAAAATAAAAACATAAATTTATTAGGATGGATATTGTTTATAATATCAGCGATTGGCTTTACTATATCAAGTATTGGTAGTTTCTGGGCGATGTTTGGTAGTCTTTTTTTTTTAGTAGCATGCCTTATATTTCTTATTCCATTTTTTAGAAAAAAAAGCGATGAAGATTAACGATTTAAAAATATACCTGGCATCACCAAGGGGTTTCTGCGCAGGTGTTGATAGAGCAATTGAAATTGTAAAAAAAAGTATTTCAAAATATGGTGCTCCAGTATATGTAAGACACGAAATTGTTCATAATAAACATGTTGTTGAGAGCTTAAAAAAAATTGGAGCCATATTTGTTGAAGAATTGGATGAAATCAAAGACAAATCTAGACCAGTAATATTTTCTGCTCACGGTGTACCAAAAAAAATCCCTAATGAAGCAAAAGAACTAAATATGGAATATATTGATGCAACATGTCCACTCGTTACCAAAGTACATAGAGAAGCTGAAAATTTATATAAAAATGGATCACATGTTCTTTTGATTGGCCATAAAAATCATCCTGAAGTAATAGGAACTATGGGTCAAATTCCATCTGATGGTATAGATCTAATTCAAAGTTTAGAAGATGTCGATAAGTATACTAAAAAGAATGATAAAAAATTAGCGTTTATTACTCAGACAACCCTATCCGTTGACGATACAAAAGATATAGTTGACAGATTAAAGAAAAAATTTCCAGAGATAAGAGAACCAAAAAAAGAAGATATCTGTTATGCGACTACTAATAGACAAGCTGCAGTTAAAAAAATCGCCAACAAATGTGATATGTTTTTTGTTATTGGAAGTAGAAATTCATCGAATTCTTTAAGACTGGTAGAGGTTGCAAAAAATTCAGGTTGTGAAAATTCTATCCTCCTACATTCAGAGAGCAATGTGCCATTTGATAAAATTGATAAGTGTAAGAGCATAGGTATCTCCTCTGGTGCATCTGCACCAGAAGTATTAGTGGAACAGTTTTTAGATCAGATAAAAAAAAAATACAATATTTTTGTCGAAGAGGTTGAAATTGTAAAAGAAGATGTAACTTTCAAAATTCCTGGAAAATTAAATTAATGGCAGTTTTTACAAAAATAAATTCTAAGGATATAAAAAAAATAGAAAATATTTTTAATCTTGGCTCAATCAATCAGGTAAAAGGCATTAAAAAAGGAATAGAAAATACTAACTATATAGTCAAATTTAATAGCACAAAGTTTGTTTTAACAATTTTTGAAAAACGGGTTAAAACTAAAGATCTGCCATTTTTTATGAAGCTTATGTCAGGGCTTTCAAACTTAAAGATCAATTGCCCAAGACCCATAAAAACAAAAAAAAATAGTTATCTTTTTAATATTAAGAAAAAAAAAGCTTGTCTTGTAAGTTTTTTGCAGGGTAATGATAAAAAAAATTTAACACCAAAAGATTGTTATATTTTGGGAAAGAATATAGCGATCTTACATAGAGCCTCAAAGAAATTAAACTTGCATAGAAAAAACTCATTAGATGTAAAATCATGGTCTAAGTTAAATAAAAAGATTGATAAAAGAATTAACAAACTATCAAAAAACCTCAAAAATATAATAGAGGAAAATATTTATAATATTGAAAAAAATTGGCCAAAAAACTTACCTAAAGGCGTTATACACGCTGATCTTTTCATAGATAATATATTCTTTTTTAGAAAAAAATTTTATGGTTTTATAGATTTTTACTTTTCTTCAACAGATTTTTATGCATATGAACTAGCTACTTGTATTAATGCAATATGTTTTAAAAAAAAGAAGAGTCAATATTTTCTTGACCTTAATAAATCTTCTAATCTTTTAAAAGGATATCAAAAAATAAGAAAATTAAATTCATCTGAAAAGAATAATTTTAATATTCTTTGTAAAGGTTCAGCACTTAGATATTTGTTGACAAGATCATATGATTTTCTTAACACTCCGAAAACAGCATTAATAAAAGTAAAAGACCCAAAAGAATATTTTAAAAAACTTATTTTTCATAATAGCTTATACGATTTTAAAAATTATATAAAATGATAAAGATTTATACAGACGGTTCATGTTTAGAAAATCCAGGCAACGGGGGTTGGGCTGCTATAATTATTATGAATAAAGAAAAAAAAATTATTTCTGGAAACCAGAAAAATACAACCAATAACAGGATGGAACTATTAGCACCAATTGAAGCTTTAAAAACTCTTGAAATTAATTCAGAGATAGAAATCATTACAGATTCAAAATACGTTAAATTGGGAATTACAGAATGGATAAATAATTGGAAAAAAAATGGTTGGAAAACTGCAAACAAGAAAGAAGTCAAAAATATAGAACTATGGAAAGAATTAGATAGTTTAGTTGAAAATTTTAACATTAAATGGTCCTGGGTTAAGGGTCACTCAACAGATCAATTAAATAATGAAGTCGATTTAATTGCTAAAAAAGCAGCAAACCTAAATTAAATTTAGAAAATTTTCTGCTGCCGAGATTTCACACATTCCTGTTTCTTTTTCTTCTTTGATTTGTAAAATTTTATTATCTTCAATCAACATGGTATATCTATTTGATCGAATTCCAAGACCTCTTCCAGATTTATCAACCTCAGCTCCTATAGATTTTGTAAAAGTTGAGAAAGGATCTCCCAACATTAAAATATTTTCATGAACATTTTGTTTTTTTCCCCACGCATTCATTACAAAAGGATCATTTACAGCAATACAAGCTATTAATTCGATCCCTTTAGATTTAAATCGATCAATATTATTTAAATATCCTGGAAGATGCTTTGAAGAGCAAACAGATGTAAAAGCACCAGGCATGCCAAGTAATATAGATTTTTTTTCTTGAAACATCTTTTTAACTCTAATTTTCACTGGCTCATTGTTTATAAGTTGAAAAACTTCAACATCAGGTATGATGTCTTTAATCTTTAACTTCATACGGAATTTTTTTTTATATAGGATTTCAAACTCTGTATATTGTTTTTAAATACTACATATTGTTCTTTTTGATTTAATATACTCTTAAGATGACTTGGTAATTCCTCTTTTTTACCAATTGCTTTGAAAATAGCATCAGGAAATTTACTTGGGTGAGCAGTTGCTAAAACAACATAATTTTTCCCGTTATGCTTTTTAACTGCCCCAGCTCCTATAGCAGTATGAGGATCAATTATAATACCACTATTTTTATATATGCTCTTAATTGTATCTAAGATTTCTTTTTCATTAAGACTTTCAGAAATAAAATCGTTTTGTATTTTTTTTAATGAACTTTGATCTAAGTTGAATTTGTTGCTTTTAATATTATTCATTATTTCAACAACTTTGTTTGAATCCTCATTATAAATATCAAATAATAATCTCTCAAAATTACTTGCAACCTGAATATCCATACTTGGAGAAATTGTCTCTTGAACCTTATTTGCTTTATAATCACCTTTTGATATTGCTCTGTGAAGAATATCATTTTCGTTTGTTGCTACTAACAACTTATCTATGGGAAGGCCCATTTTCTTAGCCAGATATCCAGCGTAAACATCTCCAAAATTTCCAGTGGGAACAGAAAATGAAATTTTTTCTTGTGCATCTAATTTAAAATAGCAAAAAAAATAATAGACTGTTTGTGCAACTATTCTTGCCCAATTAATTGAATTTACACCCGACATGTTTATAGATTTAGAAAACTCAATGTCAGAAAACATTTCTTTAACAAGTTTTTGACAGTCGTCAAAGTTTCCCTCAACAGCGATATTAAATACGTTTTTTGATGGATTTGTAGTCATTAACATTCTCTGGACTGGTGATATACGATTATTTGGATGTAAAACAAAAATATTTATGTTTTTTTTTCCTTTGACTGCATCTATCGCAGCTGCTCCTGTATCACCTGAAGTTGCAACAATGATATTTATTTTTTTAGTATTCTTACTTAAGTAATATTCATAAAAATTTCCAATAAGTTGCATTGCAACATCTTTGAAAGCTAGTGTAGGACCGTGAAAAAGCTCTAGTACATGTAAATCCTCTACTTTTTTAACTTTAACTACATTGTGCTCGTTAAATGTAGAATACGATTTTTTAACAATTTGGTGCAGTTTTTCATTAGTGCAAAAATCACCAGTGAATCTAGAAATGATTTCTGTAGCCAAATCAACATATGATAAATTTCTAAGATTTAAAAATTCTTTATCAGATAATTTTTTAATTTGTTTTGGCAGAAATAAACCGCCGTCATCAGAGAGTCCTTTAATAAATATATGCTCAAATTTCTCGCTAATCTTATCATTTCTAGTACTTAAATATTCCATGATTTTTTTATATCAGATAAATCTTATTTTCCTATGATATTAAGTGTAGTTTTTTAATTAGATTAATTTATCTATCAAAAATAAAACAAATATTAAAAACAAATAAAATATTGAGTAAGAGAAAACTTTTTTTGCCTTTTTTACCTCAAATTTATTCTTTTTAAATTTAAGAAGATCATAACAAATGTAATTATAATAAATTGTTAAAACTAATGATGCTATCAAGAATAATTTTCCACTAAAGCCAATATAATAAGGTAAAATTATTACCGGAAGCATAAAAAGTGAATAAATAAAGATTTTCTTTTTAGTTTCCTCTACTCCATTAGTATTTGGAAGCATTGGGATTTTTGCCTTTTCGTAATCTTTAGCTTTATACAAACTTAATGCCCAAAAGTGCGACGGCGTCCAATAAAATATAATTAAAAATAATGTAATTGGTTCAAATGTTAGTGAATTTGTTGCAATTGTCCAACCTATTACAGGTGGTAAGGCGCCAGAGGCTCCACCAATTACAATATTTTGCGGAGTTTTTCTTTTTAACCAAACAGTGTAAACAAAAACGTAAAAAACTATCGTTAAAAGCAATAAAGATGCAGATATTAAATTTGAAAAATAATACAAACCAAAAACTGAAATAAATGATAGTGTAACACCAAACAATAATGCATCCTTTTTTTCAATTTTACCTGTTGGAATTGGTCTTAAACATGTTCTAGACATTAATTTATCGAGATCTGCCTCATACCACATGTTTAATGTACCCGCTGCCCCAGCTCCAACAGCGACGAAAAAAATACTTATCATAGCGTCAAATAATTCTACCTTAACCGGTGATACCAATAATCCAACTGCGCAAGTGAATATAACCAAAGACATTACCCTTGGCTTCATTAATAAAATTAGAGATTTTAAATAAGATGAAAAGTTAATTGAAACAGATTTTTTTTTTAAAATATTTGTACTCACTTTTAGTCGACATTAAGTGATACAAAAATTACTATTAAAATAAGACCAATAATAAGGATGTGGTTTCCTAAATCAAAAATTCCAACTTTATTATTTTTTTTATCTATTATTTTTCTGTGCAATGGAAGCTGATCATATGGGTTAAGTTTAATATTTGGCCCCTCTTCTTTTTCGTTTTCGACTTTTACAGAATATCCAAACCATGTGATGTAGATAAAAAAACCAAAAAATATCAATAATCCTGCTAAGATTGTATAACCGTCCATTTACGCACCTCCTCCAACAAAGAAATAAAACATTCTTGAAAATAAAGTATATTCAAATTCTGCAGCCATTAAAAATACAAAACAGGCTATTGCGGTCATCGGCCATAACAATACGTTAACTAAAGCATATCTTTCCCAAAATAGATGCATAAAGAATGCCATTATTAGTCCGGCTTTTGCAAACATAAAAAATAAAATCAAAGACCATCTTAACATTCCTTGAAACTGATACCAGTCAACCATATAAGAGAAAAAACTTAGTACAAAAAGTAGGCCCCAGATCCATAAATAAATACCTATTTTATGCGTTGATTCTACTGGTTTCTTATCTTTTTCGTTTATTTGATTTGTATCATCCATATAAAATTATTTTACCATAAGTAGAAAAATGCAAAAATAAAAACCCACACTAAATCAACAAAGTGCCAATATAAACCTAGAATTTCTATTTCAACATAATCCCCTTTCATAGTTGTAAACCAACCTCTTTTACCACCATTCTCGTAATGACCTGCAAATACCTTGTATGCATATATAAACAAGAAAATTACACCAATTGATACGTGGGTGCCGTGAAAACCAGTGATCATAAAAAAGAAAGAACCAAACTGTGCAGCTCCAAATGGATTTTCCCAAGGTCTTACACCTTCATGAATAAGTTTTGACCATTCATATGCTTGCATACCTACGAATGTCAGTCCACCAATAGCAGTTGCAAGAACAAGCCAGCCACACATTTTTCTGTTTTTCTCGTATCCATACTTAACTGCTAGAGCCATTGTTCCACTGCTAGTAATTAAAACGAAAGTCATAAGAGCGATCAATAATAAAGGTACTGGTACTCCAAATGCTTCTAATGCAAATACTTCGCTTGGATTTGGCCATTCAACTGGAGTTGAACCTCTTCCCTTCATATATGCAATTAAAAAACAACTGAATACAAATGTATCGCTCAAAAGGAATATCCACATCATTGCTTTACCCCAATGAACACCTTTGAACATTGTCTGGTCTGATCCAGTATCAGATGCCATACCTCTAAAACCTGGTTTTAATTCAAAGCCATCTATTTTAGGATCTGACATTTTATAAATCTTTGATTATGTTTTCTCCACTTTAGTATGAACCACTTCACTTGGAGGAGTAGTTTGAGGTATAAAATCATCTTTAGCCCCAGGTACACTGAAATCATACGGCCATCTGTGAACCACAGGCAATCTTTCACCAAAATTTCCATGTTCAGGTGGCTGTGTTGAAGTATGCCACTCTAAAGAATTTGCTTTCCATGGATTTTTAGGAGCTGGTTTTCCAGTCTTTAAAGTTTTAATTATATTGAAGATCAAAATAAATTGTGCTGCACCTACTAAGAAAGCAGCTAAACTAATAAATTCATTCATTCCTACAGCTGAAGTCATATACGGACTGTCATACATTTCATAATACCTTCTTGGAACCCCTATAAATCCTAGGTAATGCATTGGGAAGTATATCGAATAAGCACCTAAGAATGTTGCCCAAAAGTGCCATTTACCTAAAGTCTCATTTAACAATCTTCCAGTTATTAATGGAAACCAATGATATACCGCTCCCATGATAACCATAACCGGGGCTATACCCATTACCATATGGAAATGAGCTACAACGAAATAAGTGTCTGATAATGGAACATCAACAGAAACATTTCCTAAAAATATACCAGTTATACCTCCATTAACAAATGTTACTATAAATCCTAAACACCAAAGCATTACTGTATTAATTCTTATGTTTCCTCTCCACAATGTCAAAATCCAGTTATAAACTTTCATAGCGGTCGGTACTGCTATTATAAGTGTTGTGGTAGCAAAAAAGAAACCAAACCATGGGTTCATCCCACTTACATACATATGATGCGCCCAAACGAAAAAGCTTAAAGCACCAATTCCAACAATTGCCCAAACCATCATTCTATATCCAAAAATATTTTTTCTCGCATGAACTGAAATTAAATCAGAAACGATACCAAAAGCAGGCAATGCCACAATATAAACTTCTGGGTGACCAAAAAACCAAAATAAATGTTGAAATAAAATTGGACTTCCTCCACCATATTCCAAAACTTCACCAGCTTTTAAAATTGTAGGCATAAAGAAACTTGTTCCAATAACTTTATCTAGTGTCATCATTATTGCACTTACTAGTAAAGCTGGGAATGCTAACATCGCTAAAACAGTTGCTGTAAAAATTCCCCATACAGTCAGTGGCATTCTCATTAAAGTCATACCTCTTGTTCTAGCTTGTAAAACAGTGATCATGTAATTTAGTCCACCCATAGTGAAACCAATTACAAAAAGAGCTAAAGACACTAACATTAATAGAATACCCATTCCTGAACCTGGTGTACCCTCTAAAATAGTTTGTGGAGGATATAGTGTCCAGCCTGCTCCAGTTGGACCTCCTGGCACAAAGAAACTTGCCATTAAAATTGCTACTGCAACAAAGAACATCCAAAAACTTAACATGTTTACATATGGAAAAACCATATCTCTTGCACCAACCATCAACGGTATTAAATAATTTCCAAAGCCTCCTAAAAACAAGGCAGTTAAAAAATAAACTACCATTATCATTCCATGCATTGTTACAAATTGATAATAGTGTTCGGCAGTTATAAATCCTGCTAGCCCTGGAAAACCTAATTGTAATCTCATTAACCAAGATAAAATTAAACCCACAATTCCTGTAAAAACAGCAGTTAAAAAATATTGTACTCCAATTACTTTTGCATCCTGACAAAAAACCCATTTAGTTAAAAAAGTATGACCGTGGTATAAATCTTGTTCTGGTAACTCAGCCGGTCTTACATAATCCATATCTGGAGTTGAACCCGCAGAACCTGTAAGTGCTTCTGATGATTGTGCTTGATAACCAGATTTATTTTCGTATTCGTCAGACATAATTATTTTTCCTCTTTATATATAACTTTTTCAATATTTGAATTATTTTTTGCGACCTTTTTTGTCTCAATTTCCTTGTTTTGCTTAGCTAAAAGGTCTGAGAATGTTTCTTGTTCTCCCAACCATTCTTGGTAACTATTAGGATCTTGCACCTCTACCCCGCCTCTCATTGCATAATGACCAACGCCGCAATATTCAGCACATAAAACTTCATACTCACCCACTTTGTTAGGCTCAAACCAATAATATGTTACAACTCCAGGCACAGCATCCATCTTTGCTCTAAATTGAGGCACGTACCAATTATGAAGCACATCTACAGATCTTAATAAAATTTTTACTGGTCTATTATTTTCTAAATTAATTATATCACTTTGCACCATTACATCGTCTCTCCCGTAAGGATCGTCTAGGTTGATACCAAATGGGTTATCGTCATTTATATTTACAACTTTTGTAGTGCCGAGTTTTCCATCATTACCAGGCAGTCTATATTGCCAGCCCCATTGCCATGCCATGACATCTATCTCAATTGAGTTTTTTGGAACGTTTACATATTGGTTCCAAATTATTAATCCTGGAGCTAGTAGAGCTGCAACTCCAAGCGTAGTGGCTACTGTTAAAATTTTTTCTAATTTTTTATCTTCAGGTTTATACTCTGCTTTTCTATCTTCTTTATAAGAATACTTAAAAACGCAATAAATCATGAAAAGACAAACAGCTACAAATACTCCTCCACCTACCCAAAAGGTTAGAGTTATAGTATCGTCCATTCCTTTCCAGTTTGATGCAATATCAGTCCAATACCAAGGTGTGAAAATATGGAAAAGTATTGAACCTAAAATGACTAAAAAAAATATTATACCTGCGTGCATGGCTATTTATATAGATTATTAATAGTATAAATACCTATGACAAAATGTCATAAAATTAAAGAAAATAAACTTATATATACAGTAAATTATGCTCGGTAAATTTGGAATTCTTGTAGTCTTACTCATTTTGGTCTTATTATTTTATGTTGTCATATCCTTCGGGGCTGGGGCGTTCTCAAAAGGAGAAACAAAACCAGAAACAAAGAAATATTTAAAGTCAGTAAAAATATTGTTAGCTGTTATCGCGATTGTAGGATCAATACTTGTACTTTTTCTTGATTAAGAAATAAGTGTTTTGCACCAAGCAATAAATGAGTCATTAAAAATATAAATCATTAAAAAGAAAGCTAACCAAACTACTAATAAAAACATCCAGTACATTGATAACGCAGAGATATTATTTTCCTCATCTAAAATTTTATTCTGCTCCATTTTTAAAATTCGACCAGCTACTCTTCCCCAAAAAAATAATCCTCCAAGCAAGTGCATTCCATGTAGCGCAGTAAAAATATAAAATGATGAAAAATATGAATTAGTTGAAACATAATTTCCACTTTGCATTAATTGCACCCAAAAATACAATTGCCCAAATAAAAACAAATAACTTAGGCCACCAACTAAGATTATGTTTCTTTTTATTCTAATAGTTTCTTTTTGCTTTAAGTCGCTAGTTATTTTTGAAAAAAAGTAAGCAATAACAAAAAGTACAAAAGTATTTATCCAAAGAAAGTTCGGTTTTAAAAGATATCTTGTGTCTTGTTCAGGTGGGATAGAATAAATATAACCTGTAAATATTAAGCTAAACAAAACAGTTGCAATACCAAAGATAATTATTACAGCAGAAGTCTGAACTGAAAGGTCGAAAGTCTTACCTATATGAGCATCATCTATTTTTGCTCTATCACTCTCCCAAGGTTTTTCAGTTAGTGTGCCGAAAAGTTTCTTTATAAAATTGCTCATGGATCCTATATAATAAATAATAATTATTTATCAACAATGAAAATAAAAACATCAATTGCAATTATAAGTGGATGTCTGGTAATTTTTCTCTTTTTAATGCTACCAGTTTTTTTATCTATTCAAAATCAGAAGGAAGATCTTGTCGCATCATTCAAAGGATCAACTTTTTCACTTAAAGATGTAAATAATAATACAATAACTGAAAAATCTTTTGAAGGACCTTTAACAGCAATTTTTTTTGGTTTTACAAACTGTCCTGATATATGTCCAATGACGTTAAGCAATATAGATTTAGTTATTAAAAACTTAAATGAACAAAAAAAGAAAAAATTTAAGGTTTTCTTTGTAAGCATAGATCCTGAGAGAGATAGCCCGAGTGTAATAAAAAATTATCTGGACACATTTGAAAATCAAATGTTTGGAATAACTGGTGATCCAAAAAAAGTTTTTCTATTATCTCAATCCTGGGGTGTCTTATCAGAAAAAATATTTAATGAAGATGGAAATTATTTAATTAATCATAGTTCATCGGTATTACTTTTAAAAGATGGAAAGTATTTAGACAGAATTAATCATCATGCTAAATACAAAGATATGTTCAAGGTGATAGATAAATATTTAAGATAATAAAGTATAACTGATTATAGAAATCATCGATATTGCAGCAGTTTCAGATCTTAAAATATTTTTATTAATATTTATAGGAATTATATTTTTCATTTTAGAAATTATTTCCCTTTCTTTAATGGAGAAATCACCCTCTGGACCAATCAAAATACATAACGGCTCATCTCTTTTGATATCAATTTTTTTATTTTTTGAATTAAGATCACCAAAATGAATTGTTATGTCAATATTTTCTTTTAAAAATTCTTCAAGATTTTTTAATTTATCTAAAGTTGGTAAATTTAATCTATTACTTTGTTCTGATGCTTCAACAATAATTTTTTTAACTCTTTTTTCATTAATCTTTCTAACGACAGTTCGTTCAGAAAGTAGTGGTATAAATCTAGTTACTCCAAGTTCTGTAGCCTTTTGAATCATTAAGTTTAGATAATTTAGTTTAATAGGTGTGAAGGCAAGCCATATTTCTGTTGGATTATCTGCTGACCTTAATTTTTTTTCTACTGAAAACTCTACAATTCCTCTTATTATATTTTCTACTTTTGCCTCAAATTCCCCAGATTGATTAAACAAACTAAAATTTTGTCCTTCTTTAATTCTCATCACCTTATGAATATAGTGTGATTGAGTTTTATCTAATTTAGATTTTAAATTTATATATAAACTTTCATTAAAAAATAATCTAATATTACTCATTTAAATAAGTTAATTTATGAAAAATCTTAAAGCAATAATTTTCGATGCTTATGGAACTTTATTTGATGTAAATTCAGCAGCTGAGAAATGCAAAAGTAAAATTGGTGATAAGTGGGAAAATTTTGCAAATTATTGGAGAACAACCCAGTTAGAATATACATGGCTTAGAAGTATGATGAGTAGACATAAAAATTTCTGGCAAATAACTGAGGACAGCTTAGACAAATCTATGAAAAAATTTAAAATACAAAATAATATGAGAAGTGAGCTTTTAGACCTGTATAAAATTTTATCTCCCTACCCAGAGGTTAAAGAAACCTTAAAACAACTAAAAAATAAAAACTATAAAATTGCTATTCTATCAAATGGAACACCTTCCCTACTAAATGAGTTAGTTGAAAAAAATGACATGAAAAACTTATTTGATGATATTTTTTCTATAGAGGAGGTTGGAATATTTAAACCAAGTTCAAAAGTATACGAAATCCCCGTTATAAAATATAAAATAGATAAAGGAGAGATTGCTTTTTTAAGTTCAAACACATGGGATATTTCTGGAGGTGGAAATTTTGGATACAATTGTTTCTGGATCAATAGAAATAATGATGTATTTGATAATTTAGATTATTCACCAAAAAATGAATTAAAAAATTTAAATGAATTACTTGATATTATTTAATTAAGCATTATTTCATAAATAATTATGACAAATATTTTAGATCTTTTTGCAAGAATATTAATTTCAACATTATTTTTAATAAATGGAATTTTTAAAATAACTAATTATGATGGTACTGTAGGCTGGATGGAAGGATATGGTGTGCCTGGAATTCTTTTAATACCAGCGATAATAATAGAAATATTAGGTCCAATTTTAATAATATTAGGATATCAAACAAAAATTACTGCGGCATTTTTAAGTTTATTTTGTTTGGTAACAGCAATTATATTCCACAATGAATTTAGTAACCAAATGCAACTAACCTCTTTTTTAAAGAATATTGCATTAGCAGGTGGATTTTTGTTTCTTGTTATTAATGGTTCAAAAAAATTCAGTTTAGATAATAAACTTAAGTAATTATGAAAAGTATTGAGGTCGAGAAAATAATCAAGCCCATACTGTCGTCAGATGGTGCTGGTGTTAAATTAAAAAGAAGTATTGGGGTAGAGCCAAATTATTATGACCCATTTTTAATGTTAGATGAGTTTGGATCAGAAGATAAAGAGGATTACATAGGTGGTTTTCCACCACATCCTCATAGAGGAATAGAAACAGTAACATACATGCTTCACGGTGAGTTTGAGCATAAAGATAGTACTGGCGGAAAAGGTAGAATGAAAGCTGGTGATGTTCAGTGGATGAAAACTGGAAGTGGCATCATTCATTCAGAAATGCCTGCAATGAGTGATGGAAAACTTCAAGGTTTTCAATTATGGATTAACATGCCTGCTAAATTAAAAATGAGTAAACCTGAATACATCTATATAGACTCTAAGGAAATGCAGATACATAAGGATCTGGATAAGACTGTAAAAACAATAGCGGGTAAATTTGAAAAAGCTGAAGGTCCAATCAAAGGTCATAATGTAGAACCAATTTATTTTGATATAGAATTAAATAAAGATAAAGAGTTTGTATTTGATCTTCCTATTACTCACAATTCACTAATTTATTTAGTAAATGGTGAAATTCAAGTTGGAGAAAAGAAACATGAAAGAATTAGTAATTCAAATTTAATTTTACTATCTAAGGGTGAAAATCTTAAAGTAAAAAGCATTTCTAATTCAAAATTCTTGCTTATTTCTGGAAAACCCATTAATGAACAAATTGCTAGAGGAGGTCCGTTCGTTATGAATACAAAATCTGAAATTTTGCAAGCTGTGAATGATTATCATAATGGAACTTTCGTAAAATAGTGCAAGCAATCGAAATTAAAAAAACTGGTGGTCCTGAAGTTTTAGAGCTAAAAGATATAAAACTTGATGATCCAAAAGACGGCGAAGTTCTTATAAAACATTCAGCGATTGGTCTTAATTATATTGATACATATCATAGATCAGGTTTATACCCTCTTCCACTACCATCAGGAATAGGACTAGAAGCAGCTGGCATAATAGAAAAAATAGGAAAAAATGTAGGAGATTTTAAAGAAGGAGATAAGGTTGCTTATGCTGCTGCTCCAATAGGCTCTTATTCTTCTCATAGAATTTATCCCACAAAAAGTTTAGTTAAGGTCCCAGACGGGATAGATTTGGAAGTTGTAGCAACTTTAATGACTAAAGGACTAACAACATTTTATCTATTACACAAAACATATATAGTTAAATCAGGTCAAACCATACTATTCCATGCAGCTGCAGGTGGGGTAGGTCAAATATTTTGTCAGTGGGCAAAAAGTTTAGGTTGTAGTGTAATCGGTACTGTCGGATCTGATGAAAAAATTGAAATCGCAAAAAAATTTGGATGCAGTCATGTAATAAATTATTCTAAAGATGATTTTCAAAAAAAAGTTATGGAGATTACCAATGATGAGGGTTTGCCGGTTGTTTATGATGGAGTTGGAAAGGTGACAATGGAAAAATCATTAGGATGCTTAAAAATGAGAGGAACTTTTGTGTCTTTTGGAAATGCATCTGGAAAACTTGATCCCCTAGATGTTGGAAAATTAATTGCACCTAAAGGATTATTTTTAACCCGACCTAGTATAGCACACTATACTGCGACCAGAAAAGAATTAGATGAAGCTGCTAATAAACTATTCGAGATGGTAAAAACACAAAAGGTAAAAATTGATATTTTTAAAAAATATTCTCTTGAGGATGTTGTTAATGCTCATAAAGATTTAGAAGGAAGAAAGATAATTGGACCTGCAATTATAGTACCAAACTAGTCTATCTTTACATCCATATCGGACATATGAAGATTTAATGCGTTGGTTGAAACTTGTATTTCTCTAATGAAGAAAACAATCGAAACAATCATAGACAAACAACATGAACCAAAAATTACTCTCGCCACAAATAACTCATCCAAATAAAGAGCAAAAACAGTTAGCATATTGAATAAAAAACCAAAAGCTGCAAACATTATAGTCCATCTTAAAATTGAAATTCTATTACTTAAATTCAAAAATTGCTTTTTCCACTCAGGTGGGACATGTTTTTCATAAACATGCTCATCATGCAATTCTCTAATTAATTTACTTAATGTGTGAAATCGATTGCTGTAAACTCCCATAAGTAGCGGAATAGCGGGAAACATTAGTGCGGTTACTGTATAATCTATATTCATACGAATCAATTTGATTATGAAACTACCCTTTGCTATTTACAAGTAAATTCTGATGGAAAAAATTAATCATTTTTTTGAATTAACTAGATTAAAAAAACCTATAGGTTATATGCTTTTATTTTGGCCTTGTGTTTGGGGACTGACTATTGCTTTTGATTTTGCAAACAATGTACAAATTTATTTAAAATATTGTTTTCTTTTTCTCTGTGGATCTATTTTAATGAGATCCGCAGGTTGTATTATAAATGATATCGCTGATAAAGATTTTGATGCAAAAGTAGAGAGAACAAAAAAAAGACCTATTGCTTTTGGGAAGGTGTCGGTAAAACTTGGTTTATTTTATTCCGCAATTCTTTGCTTAATAGCTCTGAATGTTTTACTACAATTCAATTTATATACTATCATTTTAGCTTTATGTTCGATGCCTTTAGCATTTACTTATCCTTACATGAAAAGATTTACTTATTGGCCGCAGTTATTTCTGGGTATCACATTTAATTATGGTCTTATTCTTGGTTGGACCGCAATTTATGCTGATCTAAATGTTGTGCCTTTAATATTTTATTTTGGAGCCATATTTTGGACATTAGGTTACGACACTATATATGGGTTTCAGGATATAAAAGATGACGAAATAATAGGAGTTAAATCTACATCAATTAAATTTAAAAATAATCCAAAGCAATTTGTTTTAATATGTTACTTAATATTTATTGTATCTCAGGTTTTTATCGGCTTTAAAATGAATTTTGCTAATATTTATTTTTTTGGAATTATTTTAATTTCTTTGCATCTATTTATTTATCAAATATTTAAATTAAATATTAATTCGGAAAGAAATTGTCTTGAAATATTTAAATCAAATAATTTTTTAGGATTTATGGTTTTTATAAATATTTTAATTGGAAAAATAATTATATGATGTCAAATAAAGACACAATAGTTAGGCTTTACCATAGTTATACAAAACGTTTTTTAGGTAAAATTATTATTTCAATTTTACTTTCTATGATTGTAGCGGCAGCTACTTCAGCGATAGCTTGGCTTTTAGATCCTGCAATAAAAAAATTGTTTATTGAAAAGGATGAAACTTTAATTTTAATAATTCCTTTAGCAATAATTCTAGCTTTTTCTGCAAAAGGTGTTTCTCTATATTTAGCAAAGGTTCTTATGATTGGCGTTGCTGAGGATATTAAGAAAGATATTCAAAAAGACATGGTTACTAGTTTGGTAAAGGCCGATATTACAGCTATTGATAACAAGCATACTGGAAAATTTATTTCTAACCTTACTTATGATACTACTCTTATTGTAAGTTTGGTCAGCACGGCTTTATTAAGTTTATTTAAAGATTCTATAACTTTGCTTGGACTATTAATTGTTATGTTTTATCAAAATTGGAAATTGTCTTTGATTGCAATTATCATGATACCTTTGGCTTCAGCTGCTGCAAAATCTCTTGGTAAAAGAATTGGGAAAGTAACTACTGAAGCACAGATTAAATCTGGGGAGTTGAACAAACATTTGATGGAAATATTTAAAAATCATAAATTGATTAAAATTTTTCAGAAAGAAATTTTTGAAATCGAAAGGACTGATAATTTTCTTGTTAATCTTAAAGAAAAAGCTAAAAAAATTGCAATTGTTTTTGTAAGAGCTTCTCCAATAATGGAGATATTAACTGGTATAATGATAGCTTTGTTAATTTTTTACTCAGGTAAATTAATTATAAATGATGAATTGCAAATAAATAATTTTTTTTCTTTTTTGGCTGCAATGATGCTCGCGTATCAACCAGTTAGGGCTTTAGCTACACTAAATCTAAGTATTAATACAGGATTGTCAGCAGCTAAAAGAATTATACCAATTATAGATACTAAAAATAAAATTATTGAAAAACATGACGCAAAAGAACTAAAAATTCAAGATTGTACTATTAAATTTCAAAACTGTAATTTTAAATATGATTCTTCTAATAATTTAATTTTAGATAATTTAAATTTGACAATAGAAGGGGGTAAAACTACAGCGCTTGTCGGTTATACTGGTGCTGGCAAATCTTCAATATTAAATTTAATACCAAGGTTTTATGATTGTGAAATGGGTGATATTAAGATTGATAATCAATCCATTTATTCATTAAAGGTCAAAGATTTAAGAAAAAATATTTCGATAGTCACTCAAGACATAACTCTTTTTGACGATACAATAAGAAATAACATAATTTACGCAAATCCAAATGCCACAGAAAAAGAAATTTTAGAAGTTGTAAAAAATTCTTTTGCTCTAGAGTTTATTGAAAAATTACCAAATAAGTTTGATACAATTATTGGTGAGAATGGTGTTCGCCTGTCTGGAGGGGAAAAGCAGAGAATTTCAATAGCAAGAGCAATGCTAAAAAAAACGCCAATAATTTTATTAGATGAGGCCACATCTTCGTTAGATGCAGATACTGAGAGCAAAATACAGAATGCAATGGAAATACTTACTCAAAATAAAACAACACTGGTTATAGCTCATAGGCTATCTACAATTATTAATGCACATAAAATTTTTGTTATAGATAAAGGAACAATTGTTGCAAATGGTACTCATAAAGAATTAATTGAAAACTCAAAAATCTATAAAAATTTTTATCAAAATCAACTTAGACCTTAATAATGTTATTATTTATTTACAGGTTAATAATTAATTTTATTTTTTTATTATCCCCTTTTATAATTTTATATAGAATTTTTATAAATAAAGAGGACCCAAAAAGATACAAAGAAAAACTTTGTTTTTTTTCAAAAAAAAAAATTGGGAAAAAATTAATTTGGTTTCATGGAGCTAGTGTTGGTGAAATATCAAGCATAATTCCTCTTGTTTTCAAATTAGAAAAAAATAGAAAAATAGATCAAATATTAATTACGTCATCTACATTAAGTTCCTCAAATATATTAAAACAATTTAAATTCAAAAAAACAATACATCAATTCTTTCCTATTGATACAAATCAATTATCAAATAAGTTTTTAAATTACTGGAAACCATCATTAGCCGTTTTCATTGATTCAGAAATTTGGCCTAATATGGTTTTTAATTTAAAAAAAAAATCTATTCCTATTTTGCTTTTAAATGCAAGAATAACGAACAGATCTTTTCGAAAGTGGAAAATGTTAGGTAATTTTAGCAATCACGTTTTCCAATGCATTGATAAAACTTTAGTATCCAATATTGAAACAATTAAATATCTAAAATATTTTGGTGTTAAAAATATGAAGTCAGTTGGAAATTTAAAATTTATTCAAAATAGATATAAAAATCTTTCTTTACCAAAAAACTTGAAAAAATTTATTTTAAATAAAAATACATGGTGCTCCTCAAGTACCCATAGAGGTGAAGAGCTTATATCCGTCAAGACACATAAAATATTAAAAAGAAAATACAATAATTTACTTAGTGTTATTATTCCAAGACATGTAGAAAGATCAAATGAACTTGTAGAAATGTTTAATAACCACAATTTAAATATTCATTGTCATAGTTGGAAAACCCAAATACCTAAAAAAACAGACATATACCTAGTAGATACCTATGGTGAAACAGAAAAGTTTTTCAATTTAATTAAAATAGTTTTTGTTGGTGGTTCTTTTGTAAACCATGGTGGACAAAATCCTTTAGAACCAGTAAGGCACGGTTGTTTTGTTTTGTATGGTCCTTATGTAAATAATTTCAAACATATTTATAATTATCTTGATAAGATTAAGTTATCAAAGAAAGTAGGCAACATTCAAAACTTGAATAAAAAAATTAAAATTCTGTTCAAAAATAAAAATAAATCCAAACTAGTTGTAAAAAAAGTAAAGAAATTTGGAGATAAAATTTTAATAAGTACAGTTAAAGAGATTGAAAGAGAATTAAATAAATGATTATTAAAAAACCTAAATTTTGGGATCAAAAAAAACCCAACTTTTTTGCCTATTTGTTAATTCCATTATCCAAAATTGTAACTATTTACAGTCTTCTTAAAAACAAAAATGTCTTAGAATTTCCCAATATAAGAACAATTTGTGTAGGAAATATTTATATCGGTGGCACTGGAAAAACACCTTTGTCGATCAAAATAAGCGAATTATTAAATTCAAAAGGTATTAAAACAACAGTTTTAAAAAAGTATTACAGTGAGCAAAAAGATGAACAATTATTAATAAAAAGTAGAACTAATTTGATAAGTAAAAGATCTAGAAAAGATTGTAGTAATGAAGCTATAAACAAAAATTTTAAATATGCAATTTTTGACGATGGGTTACAAGATAGGTCTATTAAATATGATATCAAGATTTGTTGCTTTAATTCGTATAATTGGATTGGAAATGGCTGTGTAATACCTGCTGGTCCCTTAAGAGAAAAAATTTCTTCTTTAAAAAATATTGATATAGTGTTTTTAAATGGACCAGATATTAACAACGAAGAAATTAGAGAAAAAATTTTAAAAATTAAAAATAACATTAAAATTTTTGAGGGAAAATATGAAATTGAAAATATTGAGAGGTTTGACCTGTCTAAAAACTATATTGCATTTTCCGGTATAGGAAACCCAGAAAATTTTTATTTTACTCTAAAAGAAAATAGATTTAAAATAACAAAGAATTTTTCTTTTCCAGATCATTATAATTATAAAAAAAATGAGATAGAAAATATTAAAAAATTTGCACATACTAATAATTTAAAAATAGTAACTACTGAGAAAGATTACCTTAGAATAAGCAAAGAATTGAGAAACAATATTAATTATATTAAAATGGACTTGGATATAAGTGATAAAAAAACTTTTTTAGATTTAATTTCATAGAAAATGAAACAAGTAAGATATTTTATAGAATTTTTATTTATAAAGTTATTTTTTTTAATTTTTAAATTAATTGGATACAAAAACGCCTCAAATTTAGGTGCAAAACTAGGATCAATTTTAGGCCCGTTATTTAGATCAAGAAAATTGATAATAAATAATATTAAGAACAGTTTCCCAAATATTACAGATAAAGAGATAAACAATCTAATAAAGAAAATGTGGAAAAATTATGGAAGAATTTTTTCTGATTACGTATATATCGATCAATTTAGATCAAAAAAATTAGAAAAATACATTGTTGTTAATGGAGTTGAAATTCTAGAAAAAATCAAAAATGAGGGAAAGCCGGTGGTTTTTATATCAGGCCATTTTAATAACTTTGAATTAATGGCTATGAAAATTGAATTATCTGGTATTAATTTATCAGCAGTTTATAGACCTTTGAATAACATATTTTTGAATCGAACGATGGAAAATTTAAGAAAAAATTATATTTGTAAAAATCAAATTAAAAAAGGATTGGGTGGCGTGAGAGAGATTATTAAAGCTTTCTCTCAAAACATATCTATAGCATTGATGATTGATCAACGTGTTACAGAAGGGGAAAAATCCATTTTGTTCAAAAAGTCTACTTACACGACTACTATTCCAGCACAACTGATTAAAAAGTATAAATGTCCAGTGGTTCCAATTTACATTCAAAGAAGTAATGATATTTTTTTTGATATGAGTGTTGAAAAACCAATATACTTTAGTGAAAATGATGATGTTAAGAGTATTACCTTAAAATTAAATAATTGGCTTGAAAGCAAAATATCTATAAATCCTGATCAGTGGATATGGACACACAATAAATGGAAGCTGTAACTGGTAAGAAGTTCTTACCTTTTTTTTGATGCCTCTAAATAAGAAAAATAGGCCTCTTGTAATTCTACATTCCAATAATTAAGATTTTCAAGTTGTATTTTTTTTCCTGAAACTGCACAAATAACGTGATCTCCATTTTCTAATATTTCAAAGTTATTAGGCAAATATTTTAATTTAGCTAATTTATTTTTCATTATTTAGTTGTATAAAATATATATGAACATTGGAATTATTGGAAGTGGTGGAAGAGAACACTCGCTTTGTTTTAAGCTTAAAGAATCAAGTGTCGTTAATAAGATATTCTGCTTTCCTGGAAATGCTGGTACAGGATTAATTGCTGAAAATATAAATCTAGATATCTCAGATTTCAAAAAAATCCACAAAACTTGCGATGAAAAAAACATAGAATTAATAATTGTAGGACCTGAAAAACCTTTGGTAGAGGGCATCGTTGAATATTTTAAAAAAACAAAAATTAAAATTTTTGGTCCTGACAAGATAAGTGCACAATTAGAAGGATCAAAAACCTTTACGAAAAAACTTTGCAAGAAATATAAAATACCTACGTCAAATTTTGAAATTTTTAATGAAGAAAAGTTAGCTTTAAATTACATAAAATCTTTAAATTATCCAGTTGTAGTAAAGGCTGATGGCCTGGCATCAGGAAAAGGAGTTTATATTTGCAAAAATGAAAGTGATGCAAAATTAGCAGTTCAAGAAATATTCAACGGACGTTTTGGCAAGGCTGACTGCGTGCTTATTGAGGAATTTTTGGATGGTGAAGAAATGAGTTACTTTATAATTTCCGATGGCATTACCCACAAATTTTTTCAAACCGCTCAAGACCATAAACGCGTTGGTGAAAATGATACTGGTAAAAATACTGGAGGTATGGGGGCATATTCTCCTTCAAGACTTTATAGTACAGAACTTGATAAAAAAATTAATGAAAAAATCATAAAACCAACCATGAGTGGTATTAAAGATCTTGGTACGACTTATTGTGGATTTTTATATATTGGATTAATGATTGTAAATAACGATCCCTACCTTATAGAATTTAATGTTAGGATGGGTGATCCAGAATGCCAAACCATACTCCCAATGTTAAAAACAGATTTCGGAAAAATAGTTTTAGCTTGTTGTGATAAAAAATTAAATAATATTGAAATCAAATGGAAAGAAAAAAAAAGTGTATGTATTGTTTTGTGTTCTAGCGGATATCCAGATGATTATCAAAAAAATATTAAAATTAATCAATTAAAAAATATTAAGCTAAATAAAGATGAATATTTATTTCATGCAGGTACAAAAATTGAAAATGAAGATTATATTGCAGTCGGAGGGAGAGTATTAAATGTGGTCACTACAACAAAAGATTTTAAACAATCAAAAGAACAAGCTTTAAAAATTTTAAATGATATTGATTGGAAAGAAGGTTTTTTCCGAAAAGATATTGCTTATAAAGTTGCTTAACATGAGAATAATTAGCGGTAAATTTAAAAACAAAAAAATTTTTTTACCAACTAATAAAATAACACGACCACTAAAGGACATTGTAAGAGAATCTATATTTAATATTATTGAACACTCAAATCTTATAGAAAGAAAAATTTTTAATTCCTCTGTTCTAGATCTTTATTCTGGGTCAGGTTCATTTGGGCTTGAATGTTTATCCAGAGGAGCATCTAAGGTATTATTTTGTGAAAACTATTCACCTGCGTTTGAAGTACTGAAAAAAAATATTGTTTATTTAGATCTCAATAATCAAATAGAATTATCAAATGAAAAAGTTTTAAAATTTATTAAAAGACTGAAAATTAATGAAACAAAGTATGATATCATTTTTATGGACCCTCCATACAAACAAAGTGAGATTATAGAGGTATTAAATTCTATTTTCGAAAAAAAAATTTTAAAACAAAATAGTTTACTTATCTTACATAGAAATAAGAAAACTAAAGACGAATTTCCAAGTAATTTTCAAATACTTGAAGAGAGAACATATGGTTCATCAAAAATATACTTTGGAAAATTTTAATTTACTAGAATTCTTTTTGTTTCAGTTTTAATTAGTTCCACTGATGGTTGATCAAAAGGATTGACTTTCATTAAATCTCCTAAAAGAATAGTTTCTAGCATAAAGAAAGTAAACAATTCACCTAATGACTCTTCTGAACGAAGTAAAACCTTAAAACTTCGAAATGGTATATTTTTTTTTCTGAATATATTCTCAGTAGCTTTTTTTTGGGCGTACTTAATCTGATATAGGTTTTTATTTTTTAAGAAATTAAATGAATGCAATATCTCAGAATTATTAATTTTTTGTTTGTCATGATCATTTACATCAAAAAAAGTAAAAAAAGAATTTTTAGGTCCATCAAGATACAACTGCATTAAACTATGATTATCTTTTGGCATACTCGAAATCAAAGGTAAAATTCCTTTTGAATTTTTACCTAAGCTTTCAGCTATAAGTTGTTGATACCATTGAAATAAATCTATTGAAAGTTCGTCATAATTTAAAATTACGGAATTAAATTTTTTTTTAGCCAAAAAATATTTGGTCGATAATACACTATCCAACAGTGAGTTTACGAAGTTTTTATTTTTTATTAAATTATTAAAATTCTTAAATTTTCCTTCCTTAAGTCCCATAAATATTGCTGGCAACATTCCAGCTTCGGAAAGTACTGAGTATCTACCACCTATATAATTTTTATGAGCAATGATTTCGCAATTGAGTTTGTTTGCTAAAGATTTAATATAATTATCAGAATTTTCGCATATAAATAGGTTTCTCTTATTTCCTTTAATTGCAGAATAATTTGAAATTGTTTCAAGAGTATTACCTGACTTAGAAATTATAATATTTAAAGTCTTTGTTTTCTTTAGAATTTTTTTTTTGGAGCTCAGGTTATCAAAAAACGTAAATTTTTTTTTTATTTTTGGACTTAAGAAATTATAGATAGCCTTAGCTCCAAGAGAAGATCCACCCATACCAATTAAATTATAATTATTGAATTTTTTATATTTTTTTATTTGGGGCTGTGAAAAACTATAGGTATAGTTCTTTGAAAAGCTTTCTACTAGTTTGTGATTTTTATAATTATTAAGAGACTTTAGAATATTAGCTTTACTTTTTTTTTTATTCTTAATATCACCAAAACCTTTTAGACGAATATTTTTAGTAAACATTAATTTTTTTTGATTTGTTTAAGAACAAAATCTTCAGCTGACTTATCATTATTTTCGAAGCTATTATTAATATCACTATTTTGTAACAATTTTTCTATATCTTCGTCTATCTTATCAGCTTGATTAAGCTCCTCATCCTCTAGGGTAGGTTTTGGAAGTAAGCCAAAATCTGGTGGTATTTCTAACGGGTTTTTCTTTTCAATTAAAAATTCATCACTATTTTTATTTTTGTTGCCAGCCAAACCATCTTGTACAGCTTGACAAGCGTTTAATAGAGTAAATATACAAACTAAAAAAAAAATATTTTTATGCATTAAGTTTTTCATCTTTATTAGAAAATAATTCAACAAAAATAAGGCATACAACACCAATTGAAATAAATATATCAGCTACATTGAAAATAAACCAATGAAAATCATTATAATTTAAATCTATAAAATCAGGAACTGCAGAATAATAAAGTCTATCGAATAGGTTGCCTAGTGATCCACCTAAAATGACAAAAAATATAAGTCCTTTAAAATTACTCGCCTTTACACCAAGGTATAAAATTACAAAATTAACTAATATAATTATCAATGTAATTAAATTATAAATAAATTGTTTTTCAAATGACAATAATCCAAACCCTATTCCTGTATTCCAAACTAAAATAATATTTATAAATTGATTTAGATAAATATCTACTTTGCCATAAGTTTCAGCAATATTTATAACATAAATCTTTGAAATCCTATCTAAAGTGAAAATTAATAATGTAATTAAAAAATAAAAAAAAATCTTTTTATTTAAAAATTTTGTCATTTAAAACTGCATGTTGGGTGTCTTTCACACTCTGTTTCTCTAATCTTCCAACAAATAGAACATTTTTTTCCGTTTGCTTTTGAAGTTTTTACTTCTATGTTATCTTTTGCATTTTCATCCAAAATAGTATTTGCAAGTGAAGTTATACATATTTCTGAAAAATCATATTTTTTTGCAAGATCATATAGATCCTTGGTCAATTTAATATCAATTGCAGTTTCTAAGCTTGATCCTATTGTTTTGGCTGCTCTTTTTTCTTCAATGCTAATATTTGCAACACCTCTTATTTTGTTTATTTTTTCCCAGTTGTTATTAAGCTCCTCATCTTTCCAAGATTTTGGAAATTCTGGAAATTTTTTTAAATGAATGCTATTTTTTTCATCTTTGTTTAAAAGACTGAAAATTTCCTCTGTGGTAAAAGATAAAATTGGTGCAAACCATTTTAACAAGGCGTCCAATATCGTATTTAATATTAAAATACAACTTTGTCTCTTATCTGAATCTTTTTTATCGCAATATAAAGTATCTTTTCTAATATCAAAATAAAATGAAGAAAGATCTACAGTGCAGAAGTTTAATAACTCTTTGTACAAAACATGAAAATTATATTCTTTAAAGTTTAAATTAAATTTTTCATTTAATATATACAATTTGTGTAACATTAGCCTTTCGAGTTCAGGGAGTTTAGTTAAATTAATTTTGCTATATTCTTGCTCTGAATAATTGTCATTTATATTTCCCATTAAGTATCTAAATGTATTTCTTATCTTTCTATATGCTTCAGCATGTTGCTCTAAAATTGAGTAGTCTATTCTTAAATCTTCAGAGTAATCGGATGCAGTCACCCAAACTCTTAGGATATCTGCTCCATATTTTTTTAGAATATCCTCAGGGAAAATCTGGTTCCCTAAAGACTTTGACATTTTCAAACCCTTACCATCCATCACAAATCCGTGAGATAAGATGCTTTCAAATGGAGCTCTGCCTCTTGTTCCACAAGACTCTAATAATGAGGAGTGAAACCATCCTCTATGTTGATCAGATCCCTCTAGGTACATAGATGCAGGCCATTTTAAATCTCCTCTTTTTTCAAGAACAAATGAATGTGTAGATCCACTATCAAACCAAACCTCAACAATATCTTTTAGTTTAACAAAATCTTCAGCTTTATATTTATCTCCTAAAAACTTTTGAGGGTCATCTGAAAACCAGCAATCTGATCCTTCTTTTTCGTAAATAGATGCAATATTTTCAAACACATCCTCATCAACTAAAACCTTGCCATCTGATTTAGAAATGAATATTGGCAATGGTACACCCCAAACTCTTTGTCTAGAAACACACCAATCTGGTCTTGTTTCAATCATTGATCTCAATCTTTCTTTTCCTTTTGCGGGATAAAATTCTGTGTTATCAATTGCTTTTAAAGCTTTATCTCTTAATTTGTGACTTTCCATCGAAATAAACCATTGAGGTGTAGCTCTATGTACTAAGGGAGCTTTAGATCTCCACGAATGTGGATATGAGTGGTTTAGTTTTCCATTCGCTAATAAATTTTTTTCGTTTTTAAGCTTCTCAATAACAATTGGGTTTGCTTTAAAAATATGAATACCTTCAAAATTTAAAACATGTTTTGTATACTTTCCATCATCATCAACTGTTTCAACAGCTTTAATATTATTATTTAAACATAAATTAAAATCATCTGGACCATGGCTTGGAGCGCAATGTACTATTCCTGAGCCTTGTTCTGTCGTAACAAACCTTGCCTCAAGCATCGGTATATCATAATTGTAGCCTATGCTCTTAAATGGATGGGAGCAAACTACTCCATCAAAATCGGATCCATTTATTTCACTTATAATTTTGTAGTCGTTAATTTTACAATCTTCAACTACACTTTTTAAAAGATCTTTTGCAACTATAATTTTTCTTGTGTTAAAATCACCTTTATCGTTAATTTGTATTACGACATATTTCAAAGATTTGTTGTAAGCTAAAGCTTTATTTGCTGGTATCGTCCATGGTGTAGTTGTCCAGATAATTACTTCAGCGCCTAAAAGATTTTCTAATTTTGATTTTTGAATAGGAAACGAAACATAAATTGTATCTGATGTATGATCCATATATTCAACCTCTGCATCAGCTAGAGCAGTTTTCTCTACAGTGGACCACAAAACTGGCTTGTAGCCTCTATATAAACTACCTTCTTTTAAAAATTTGCCTAGTTCTCTTACTATTTGAGCTTCAGCATCATTACTCATTGTAGAATAGTAATTTTCCCAATCTCCAACAACTCCAAGCCTTTTAAATTGTTCTTTATGAACTTTGATCCATTTATTAGCAAACTCTCTGCACTCTTTTCTAAATTCAACTACTGGCACGTCATTTTTATTTTTTTTATTTTTTTTATATTGTTCTTCTATTTTCCATTCAATCGGTAATCCATGACAATCCCATCCAGGAACGTATACTGAGTCTTTACCATCCATTTGATGAAATTTTGTAATTATATCTTTAAGAATTTTATTAAAAGCTGTTCCCATATGAATATTACCATTTGCATAAGGAGGTCCGTCGTGAAGAACAAATTTTTCTTTGCCTTTATTATTTTCTCTTAATAAATTGTAAAGATCGATTTTATTCCAATGTTCGACGATCTTAGGTTCTTTCAATGGAAGATTTGCTTTCATTGAAAAAGCTGTTTTTGGAAGGTTTATTTGATCTTTGCTCATTTTAATTTTTTAGCTGTTTTTATATCTTTTTTTATCTGTTTTTTTAATTCATCTGTACCGTTAAATTTTTTTTCACCTCTAATAAACTTCAAAAACTCAACAGTTAGCTTTTTATTATAAAGATTTTTTTTAAAATTAAAAATATTTACCTCAAGAAGAATTTTATTTTGGTTAAATGTGGGTCTATAACCCAGGTTTGCGATTCCACTCAGTTTTTTTTTTGTCTTATTTATTAAGATTTTAACTGCATAAACTCCTGGTTTAGCTATCACATAATTTCCAATGTCTATGTTGCAAGTTGGGAAACCAATAGTTTTGCCTAATCTTCTTCCGTGTTGTACAATTCCCTGAATGGACCAATTTCTATCTAAGTATTTATTGGCAATAGAGATTTGTCCTTTCTCTAAAAGTTTCCTTATAGATGTTGAAGATATAATCTTTTTCTTTTTCTTTAAAGGTGATGGATTTATTATTCTATATCTAAATTTAGTTTCAAATAATTTTAATAATTTTACATCTCCCTCACGTTTATTTCCAAATCGAAAATTATTACTTACAAAAATTAATTTTGCAGATAATTTTTTGTAAAGGAATTTTTCAATAAATTGATTACATTTTATCTTTGAAAATTTTAAGTCAAATTTTTTGTTAATAACAAAATCAACCTTAAATTTTTTTAAAATATCTAACTTTTGATCAAAGTTGGATATTCTATAATTTTTAATTTTTTTAAAAAAAAACATTTTAGGGATTGGATCAAATGTAACTACCCCAATTTTATATTTTTTTCTTTTTTTTAATATCAACGCTTTTTTAAATAATTTTTGATGTCCTAAATGAACACCATCAAAATTACCAATTAATATAATTGAGTTTTTGTGTTTTTTTTGCACGTCAAAATTTTTGTAATATTTTATTTTATTTACCATTTTAAGTGTGATTGATAATAATTAATCTTTACATTGTATTTTAATTGAACTTTTTCAATATTTTTATCTATTTCTTTTTTATGTATACCTGACGATATTAGCATAGAGTCGAAATTTTGAATATTGGCTCCTTTGATATCCGTATTTAGATTATCTCCGATACACAATATTTTTTTATTTTTTATGTCTGCAGCTTGTTGATATACTGGTGGATAAGGTTTTCCAAAATATTCAACTTTTCCTCCAAGATCCTCAAATATTTTTGCTACTGAGCCTGCACAATATTCTGTAACATTGCCTCTATCTACAATTAAATCAGGATTTGTACATATCATTATCTTACCAATTACATTTTTAAATATTTCTTTATAATATTTTAAGTCTTCTTCATATTCTTCGAAAAGTCCTGTACACAATATAAAATTGGATTGTTCTAAATTATCAATTTTATTTTTTTCAAACAGTTTAAAAAGATCAAAATCTCTTGGAGGTCCAATATGATAAAATTTCTTTTCTTTATAATTTTTTTCTAAATGTTTTAGTGCGGATTCCCCAGATGTATAAACTTTGCTACATTTATTTTCATCTAATCCCATCTTTTTTAAGAATTCAATTACTGTTTTATTTGGTCTTGGTGCATTAGTGAGCAAAATATATTTCTTATTTAATTTTTCTAATTCGTCTAAAACATTAACAGAATTTTGATTTAGACTTATTCCGTTATGAATCACTCCCCAAATATCAATAAAGAAGACATCGTAATTGTTCGCAACTGTCTTCAGTCCTAAATCATCTAAATTTTTTAGCATTTAGGAGATATAGCTTAAAAAAATCAATATTTCTTGGTTTTTTAAGGCTTAAATTTCTTGATGATATCTTGAAATAATAGCAAAGCATCTTTATATGATCACCATATTTATAGGAGTTTTTATGAAATTTAAACCTTTGCACGATAGAGTGCTTATAGAAGTTCTAGATGGCAGTGAAAAAACTGCGGGTGGAATAATCATACCAGACACGGCTCAAGAAAAACCGCAAGAAGGTAAAGTTGTTGCTGTAGGAGGAGGAGCTAAGACTGAAGACGGAAAAATAATCCCAATGGATGTTAAAGTTGGAGATAAAGTTCTTTTCGGCAAATGGTCTGGTACAGAAGTTAAAATTGATGGAAAAGAGTACAGCATAATGAAAGAGTCAGACATTATGGGTATTTCAACAGGAAAATAATTTAAGGAGATAGATATGGCAAAAATAGTAAAATTTGATGCAGATGCAAGAGCAGCGATGTTGAAAGGCGTTGATATTCTAGCAAATACTGTAAAAACAACTTTAGGTCCAAAAGGAAGAAATGTTGTAATCGATAAATCATATGGAGCTCCGAGAACTACAAAAGATGGTGTGACTGTAGCTAAAGAGATTGATTTAGAAGACAAGTTTGAAAATATGGGTGCACAAATGGTAAAAGAAGTTGCTAGCAAAACTAATGATGAAGCTGGCGATGGGACTACTACAGCAACAATTTTAGCTCAAGCAATCGTAAAAGAAGGTTGTAAATATGTTACAGCAGGAATGAATCCTATGGATGTAAAAAGAGGTATTGATGCAGCTGTAGATCAGGTAAAGCAAAAGTTAATTTCATCTGCGAAAAAAGTTAAAGATAGTGATGAGATCGCACAGGTAGGAACAATTTCAGCTAATGGAGATAAAGAAATTGGTAACATGATTTCTAAAGCCATGCAGAAAGTTGGGAACGAAGGAGTAATAACTGTTGAAGAGGCTAAAGGAATTGAGACAGAACTTGATGTAGTAGAAGGTATGCAATTTGATAGAGGATATTTATCACCATATTTTATAACTAATGGAGATAAGATGACAACAGAATTAGAAAATCCCTTAATTCTTTTACATGAGAAAAAACTAACAAACCTTCAACCGATGGTTCCTCTCTTAGAAGCAGTAGTTCAAGCAGGTAGACCACTAATGATAATTTCTGAGGATGTAGAGGGTGAAGCATTAGCAACTTTAGTTGTGAATAAATTAAGAGGTGGCTTAAAAGTTGTTGCAGTAAAAGCTCCAGGTTTTGGAGATAGAAGAAAAGCAATGCTAGAAGATATCGCAATACTAACTGGTGGCCAAGTAATTTCAGAAGATTTAGGAATAAAACTTGAAAACGTTAAATTAAATGATCTTGGATCTGCAAAGAGAGTTAAGGTAGATAAAGAAAATAGTACAATAGTGAGTGGATCAGGTAAAAAATCAGATATCGAAGCTAGATGTAATCAGATTAAACAACAAATTGATGAAACAACCTCTGACTACGACAAGGAGAAACTTCAAGAGAGATTAGCTAAACTTGCAGGTGGAGTTGCAGTCATCAAAGTTGGTGGTGCAACAGAGGTAGAAGTAAAAGAGAGAAAAGACAGAGTTGAAGATGCTTTAAATGCTACAAGAGCGGCAGTTGAAGAAGGTATCGTTGTTGGTGGTGGTTGTGCATTGTTATATGCCTCACAGGATATTGACAAATCTGTGAAAGTAAAAGGTGATGACCAAAAAGCTGGTGTTGAAATTGTTAAGAGCGCTTTACAGGCACCAATAAGACAGATTACAAAAAATGCTGGTGTTGATGGATCTGTGGTAGTTGGAAAACTTTTGGAACAAAATAAAACATCTCATGGTTATGATGCGCAAACTGAGAATTACGTAGATATGTTTAAAGAAGGTATTATTGATCCTGTAAAAGTTGTTAGAACAGCTTTACAAGACGCAGCTTCAATATCAGGTTTGCTCGTAACTACTGAAGCTATGATTGCTGATAAACCTGAGGAAAAAGATTCTGGTCCTGCTATGCCTCCTGGAGGAATGGGTGGAATGGGAGGAATGGGTGGAATGGGAATGTAATCCCTAGTTATTTCCAAAATAAAATTTAAAAAGGGCGGTTTTTACTGCCCTTTTTTTTTCCTATCCTCTTCATGGTGGATGAAAAGTTAATCTAACAAATTTATGTAGTCTAATTCTAACAAACCACATATCAAAATCATACGCCTCTTAATAAGTTGTATAAATCACTAATTTGTTGAAAATTAAAATTACTTACTTTTCTTTTTTTTTGATATTCCTAGCTTATCGCTATGTCTTAACCTTAATATAACAATTGCTCCAGCAATTAACACAATAGCTACCGCTTCGTAGACTAGTGCTGAAGGATCCATTTCCTTTCCTTGCAAAATTATGAATCGTGAAAGAGCAGTAATTGCAATTAAAAGTGGTAAAGTAATACTAATTGACTGTTGATCCCAAAACACTCTAACCATTGCAAGCACCTCTAGGTATAGAAACATTAAAAGTAAATCAGCAAGAGTTACTGATGTATTTATGAACATTAGTTTAATCTCTAAAACTACAGCAATGATAGTGCTAACTAAAATTATTCCAAGTAAGCCAAGTTGTAAATATTTTACTAAATCTCTCATACAATTTTAAATTAATGATTCGATTACCAAAATACAAGAAATTATCTAAAAATTCTACCAACAATAAATAAACCAAGTGCCACTGCTGGTCCAATACCAAAGGCAAAAAGTATAGTTCCAACACCAACTGTCCCACCCAAATACCAACCAATACTAACTACTGTTATTTCTAAAAATGCTCTAACTGCTGCTATTGGCAAATTTGTTTTTTTTTGAAGTCCAGTCATCAAACCATCTCTGGGACCGGGGCCTAAATTAGCTACAAGATAAATACCACTTCCTATTCCAACGAGCAGGACAGCTGCAACTGCTAAGATCATTTTTAAAATAAAGCTTTCGGGTGTGGAAACGTAATTTAAACAAAGATCTATCATTGCAGCAATAATCACTGCATTTAGAATTGTGCCAATTCCTGGTTTTTGACTCAAAAATACCCAAAGAGAGATAACGAAAATACTAATAAAAAAAGTTATAATTCCAATTGAAGCATTTACTTTGAAAGAAATACCTTGAGCTAATACACTCCATGGCGAAGCTCCAGTATAAGATACAAGCAACAAACCTTCGCCTATACCAAATAAACTTAGCCCAAAGCATAAAAAGAAAAAAGTTGATAATCTTGGTTTTAAATTAAGAGGATTTTCAGAACTCCATGAAACCTTTGGAATATTTTTAATTTTTAGAAACATAGTTTATTTAGTAATAAAACTTAATAAATCCTAATAAAAAATAATTTGCAAATAAATAATCTTATTTTAGTAATTAAAAAAATCTATAGACTTACTTTTATGAAAAAAATCTTCATTACTGCTATAATATTAACTTTAGGAATTTTTAAAACTTCTATCCCCAAAGAAATAATTGATTTAAAGTTTATAGAGATGGAAATATCAAGAAATGGCGATGTAATTGGTTTTTCGAATTACAAATTCTCAAAAGAAAATAATTTTTTGAAAGTTGAAAATGAAACAAAATTTAAAGTCGATGTTTTAGGGGTAAATTTGTTCAAAATTGATAGCTTGGGAATTGAAACTTATGAGAATAATAAGTTAGTTTCATTCGAATCTGAAACTTTTCAAAACAAGAAAGTAAAATATGTAAATTTAAAACTTTCAGAGGATAAAACCCAATATTTAATAAACGGTTCATCGTATAAAGGAAATGCTACTCTTAATAATGTTATAGGAAACTGGTGGAACTATAAAATTTTACAAACTGATACCCAAATAAGCCCTTTATCAGGAAGTGTAAAAAAACAAGAGGTAAAATATATAGGCGATGAATTAATAAAAATTTTTGACAGAAAAATAGAAGCAAAAAAATTTAGTTTGAAATCAAAAAACCAAAACCTCCCTAAAGATAAAAAGCTTGATTTTATTATATGGATAGACCCTGGCACAAATATAATTCTAAAAGTTGCATATGAAAGAATGGGTAGATGGGAATATAAATTAAAGAATTATAATTAAAAAATTAATTTTCCTTTTTTTTTCTTACTCTTGCAATTAACTGTGTTAACGAGTCAACCATTTGATCTGAAGCTTTAAAAATTTCTGTAGTTTTGTAATCGTAAGATAAATTTTTTTCTGGATTAGTTTTATCTTCTATTATTATTCCCTCATCAGGAGAATTATTTTTAATATAAATTAATATCAGCCAATTATCATCTTCATTTTCATCCCATTTAATGAAAATTTCTCCAGTTTCAAATCTTCGATCTATACATCTTAAAATAGACATCTGTCTAGTGATATGTCTTTTATTTAATTGGAAAACCAAACTGCTTGCGCTTCTATAAAAACTCTCTAAAGCAAACTCAATTTTTTGTCTTGCTAATGTATAATCTTTTTCTTTTTGAAGTAGCGTTTCTCTATCTTCGTCACCTTGTATTTTTACTCCAAGAGCCTCTACTCTCTCTCGAATTTTTTGGTCTCTTATAATTCTATATTTTTCTCTTAATTTATCTATTCTCTCCTGTAAACCAGCATAATCCTCTCTTTTTTCTTTTAGTGAGATTTTTTCTAATTGTTCTAATTCTTTTATTTCTCTTATTCTAAATTTCTCAATTTGTTTTTCTAATTTTATTTGTTCAAGGAATTTTCTCTGCTTTTCAGCTTGTTCTTGTCTTATTATCGCCTGTTCTTTTCTTAAAAATGATTTGATGTCTTTAACTCTCTCTTTCTCTAATTTTATCTCATCTTTTAATAGTTGTTCTTTGAGTTTTAAATTAGCTTGCTTTTCTTCTTCTAGACGTAATTTTTTATCGATTTTCTCTTTTTCAATTCTTTCCATTTCCTCAATTTTTTTTCTTCTCGTTTCATCTTTTTGTAATACCTTGTATTCATTGATTGTATCTGAAATTTTTGTAAAGAATTTTTGAAGGAAGGTATCGATAGCTACAAAAGGATTAAAGCTTATTTTTATGTCAGGCTTCAAAGAACTTTGAAATCTTATTAATCTTAAAAGGACTTGATTTTTTTTATTTTTATTATCAAATTTAAATTTTTTTTTTATATTTTTCTTTCTCTTTTTTGTTTTTTTTTGTTTTTTCGACTTTATTGAGGATTTTTTAATCTTTTTGATTTTAGAGACTCTTTTAGCTTTTTTATTTTTTTTTTTCTTTTTTTTCATTTAGTGGGTTTTAGAAATTTATCAATTTATTGTTGATAAATATAGTCTCTTGTGTTCGGTACAGAATCTAATTTTTTAGATAATTGGAATTGAAATACAACCTGGTCTCCCCATTTAAAAGCCATTTCACAACTTGTAAGATAAAATTCCCACATTCTAAAAAATTTTTCATCAAACATTTCTAAAACCTGACTTTTTTTACTGAGAAATCGTTCTTTCCAGTGTCTTAAGGTGTGAGCATAATGCTTTCTTAAAACCTCAATATCAGAAAGTATTAATCCAGATTTTTCAATTGGTAGAGCTACTTCACTTAAACTTGGTGTATATCCTCCAGGAAAAATATATTTATTTATCCATGGCTGTGGATCACGTGGTGGATTTATTGATCCGATCGTATGTATCAATGCAATACCATCTTCAGAAAGAAGTTTTGAGACTGTATTAAAGTATGTTTTATAAAACTTTTTACCTACATGTTCAAACATTCCAACACTCACTATCCTGTCAAACTTTTCATTTAAATTTCTATAATCTTCAAGTTTAAAATCAACTTGATTTTCTAAGTTCATCTCTTTTGCTTTTTGTTTGCTATATTGCAACTGGTTTTCTGAAAGAGTAATACCAAGTACTGAACATTTGGTTTTTTTTGCTATTTCTAAGGCTAATGTCCCCCATCCGCTTCCAATGTCTAAAACTCTTTGATCATTTTCTAATTTAAGTTTTTTAATTATATGGTCGATTTTATTATTTTGAGCTTCTTCTAAAGTATTTTTTTCATCTTTAAAATACGCGCAAGAATATTGTCTTTTCTCATCCAAAAATAAATCATAAAGTTTTTCAGATATATCATAATGATGTGCAACATTTCTTTTCGATTTTTTTATAAAGTTGAAACTTGTAAGGGTTTTATAGAATCCTCTGAGTTTATTAATTATCATTCCATAATTATTTATCTCACCCCTTCCGATATTTTCAAATGCAATTTCTAAAAAGTCTGTTAATGATCCATTTTCAATTACAACAGATCCATTTGAGTAAGCTTCTCCAAAATAAAGATCTGGATGAAAAAGTAATTTAAAGTGTAAGCTTTTATCCAAAAGTTTTAGAGTAATTGGATTTTCTTTTTTTGGGTTTCCAATCTTATATTTATTGCTATCAGCATCGATTAAAATAAATCCATTTTTAATAAATAAGCTATTTAAAAATTTTGCTAGTTTCATTTTAAGCTACCTTTAAAAAATTATAATTAAAATCTAATTTGGCTAATTCATCAAGTAATTTTTTTTTGCTTTCTTGATTTAATAACGAAAGTGGTGGTAATAAATTCTTATAAGAATTATCTGAAATTGATAAAAATGTATGGATACCAGATATTAAATTATATTTATCAAATTCCTCTCGAACATAACATAATTTTTGGTTGTTAGTTTGATCTATTTTATTAATAAAGTTGTCATAAACATTTCTTGATAATTCTGCTGTAACATTGCAGGTTGCAGTAATTATTCCTGAACATCCCAATTCTAAACCATTTAATAATTTTGATTCTGAGCCAGGTAAGATAGAAAAATTTTTTAATTTTAAGTCTTTGTACAAATTATATGTGCTGTCTTTAACTCCTATGATTTGATCTGGATAATTTTTTACAAGTTCTTCAACACATTCTACGGAAAATTTATATCCACACAATTTTTCAAAATTATATAAAATGATTTTGCACCATGGATGAATTTTGATTATCTCAGAATAAAATTTAATCGCATCATTATCTGTATAAAAGTAATATGCCGGCGGCATTATAAGGAAATTCTCAAAATTGAAATTTTTACATACATTAAGAAATGAAATAGTTTCTTTAAGTGAATTAAAGCCTGTGCCAATTATAAAATTATTTTTAAATTTATTTTTTGAAAGTTTCTCAATTAATTTAATTTTTTCTGCAACAGAAATTAATTGAGCTTGTCCTGTGCTACCAAAAATTACAACTCCATGACAACCCTGTAATATTAAATTTTCTGCATGTTTAATTGTTTTATCTTCATCTAAATTCAATTCTTTATCTAACACAGATACTGAGGCCGCATAAATGCCATTAATTTTACTCATAATAAAAACTTATATAAAAATAAAATTTTAGTAAAGTTGTTAAAAAAATGAAAATTCTAGCTATTCAAAACAGGATGGGTATTGGTGATATGATAATATATTTGCCTTTTATAGAAGCAATATCAAAAAAATATAATACAAAAATCAAAATTTTAGTTAAAGAAAACTCTAAAGCATCAGAAATTTTAAAAGAAAACAAATATGTGGGTGAGATTATAAATTTAGACAGAAGTAACAAGAGTAAAAAAGGAATACATGATGGCATTTTTGGATCAATCAATTTAGCAAATCAATTAAAAAATTATAAATTTGAAAAAGTTTTTATTTTTAATTCATCTTTAAGGTACAAACTAATATGCAAGTTGGCATCCATTAAAGAAATATATCAATATCCGTTGTTTGAAAAAAAAAACCAGCATATTGTTTTAGCTGCTCAAAATTTTCTTAAGAATTCGATTGGTGAAACTATAAAAAGTGAACCTGTAATCAATGTAGATAATAAAAGTATTTCTGAAACAGCAAGTAAGTTAAAAATATCAAAGAGCGAAAAAAATATTATATTAGGTATAGGTGGATCAGGAAATACAAAAAGAATACCATCAAAAACATTTTTAAAATTTATGGAAATGTGTGAAAATAAACATAATTGCAGATTTTTTTTAGCTACAGGAACTAACGACGAGGAGCAAATTATCTTAAAGGATATATTGAGTTCAAAATATAATTGTAAATGCTTAGCCTTAGATAAAATGAGTTTGTTTCAAATCTTGCCTATCATTGCTAATTGCGATGTAGCGGTTTGTAATGACTCTAGCTTTAGTCACTTATCTGCTGCAATTGGTATACCGACTATAGTTTTAATGGCGGATACACCTTTGATATATGGTAGTTATAGTTCAAAAATGTTTCCAATAATTCCTGACGGAGAGGTTACTGTCAAACATGATACTTTAGGTAAAGATAAAATTGATCCACAAAAGATATTTTATAAATTTAAAGAATTAATTAACTAACATCCTTCAAAACAATTTCTTTAGCCTCATTTACTATTGCTGATAGTCTAGATAATTCAGGACTTACATCTGGGTGAATTTTTTTCATGATATTTTTATACGACTTCATAATTTCTTCTTTAGAATATTTTTTTTTTGGATTTAAGTTAAGTATTTTATAAGCCTCATCTACTGACATAGACTGGGTATTAGCTGCTGATCCCATATTATTAAAATTAAACCTTCCTGAATTTTTTAAGAATCTTAGTAAGCCCCAAATTCTTACTAGTTGAAGTAAGGTCAAGCCAGCTTTGGTCTTTATTAGTGGCAAAATCATAAGTAAAAATGGTAAAGAAAATATATACCTTCCAGCAAAGGCCATTATCATAGCAAGAACTATAGATAAAATAATAGTAAAAGTTCTAATTCCTTTGGAAATTTTAGCACTTGATGTCTTTACAAACCAATTAAGTAATAAATAGACTAGGACAAAAATAATTAGTGTTAAGAAAAAAATATTCATGTAATAGATGTTAAAAATGAAAATACCACAACTTGAGAAAAAACCAGAACTAAAATCTTGTCACAATGTGACATGGGAAGATAATTATAGCTGGATTCATCAAAATAATATTTTAGAGGTTTTAAAAGACAGCTCTAAACTCTTACCAGAGGTAAGAAAATATCTAGAAGAGGAAAATAATTATACCAAGGAAAATTTAAAAGATACGAAAGAATATCAAAAAAAACTTTTTGATGAAATCAAGGGAAGAATTAAATTAGATGATGAGTCTTTGCCATTCAAAGATAAAAATTATGAATATTGGACTAAAACAACAACAAAAGGAAATTATTCAATTAAATTAAGAAAAAAAATTGGTTCTAATAATGTTGAGGAAATTTGGAATGGAGATAAAGAAAAAGAAAAACTTAAAACTGAGTATTTTGGGGTTGGTGATTTAGAAGTAAGCTACAACGATAAATATTTAGCTTATTCATTAGATTTGAAAGGTTCTGAGTATTTCACTATTCACGTAAGAGATATTAAGACAAATGAGATTATTACAGATAAAATTGAAAATACTTCAGGTTCTATCTTGTTTAGTTTAGATGATAGATTTATTTTCTATTCTAAGCTTGATGAAAATCATAGACCTAAAAAAATTTTCAGGCATGAAATTGGTAAATCAATTAAAGAAGATCTATTGATCTTTGAGGAAAGAACCCCAGCATTTACTGTAAGCATTGGTATTAGCGCAGATGAAAAATACTATTTTATTAATTCCTCTGATCATAACACCTCTGAGAAATACTATTTTAAAAGTAATGAGAGTTTACCTAAACCAAAAATAGTAAGAAAAAGAGAAAAAGGAATTATATATAGCGTAAGTTCTTGGGGTGGTTATTTTTATATTCACACCAACAAAGGTGCAGAAGATTTCAAAATAGAAAGATCGAGAGATATAGAGGCATCTAAATGGGAAGTATTTATACCTGCTAAAAATGAAACAATGATTGGTGGACTGACATTTTTAAAAAATTGGATTATTAGATCTGAACTTAATAACGCTTTAGATAAAATCTTTGTAAGAGACATCAATTCAAATAAGGAGGAAGAGCTTATTTTTACTGATGAAGAAGTTTATGATGGTAGTATTTCACATACACAAAAAGATAGAAATACTGATCTAATTTATATTTCATATTCTACTCCAAAAACCCAAGCGAGAACCTATTTATATAATTTAAAGACTAAAGAAAAAAAATTAGTAAAGGAACAAGTTATTCCAACAGGACATGATCCAAAAAACTATATAGTGCAAAGAATTGAATGTAATTCTGATGATGGAAGAAAAGTACCTTTAACAATAACTAGGCACAAAGATACTCCCTTGGATGGATCTGCAAATCTTCTTTTATATGGATATGGTTCTTATGGAGCTTCAATGTCTCCATCGTTTTCTTCTACAAGATTAAGTCTAATTAATAGAAATATAATATGGGTGACCGCTCATATACGAGGAGGAATGGAAAGAGGAATGAAGTGGTGGAAAGAAGGAAAACTTCTTAATAAGAAAAATACCTTTAATGATTATATTGCTGCTGCAAAATTTTTAATAGAAAAAAAATATACTTCAAAGGGTAAGATTATAGGAATGGGTGGTTCAGCTGGAGGATTACTGATGGGTGCAGTCGTTAACAAGGCCCCAGATTTATTTTTAGGAATGATTATGGCTGTTCCATTTGTTGACAGTCTAACAACCAATCTAGACCATTCTTTACCGTTAACGATTGGAGAATTTGACGAATTTGGAAACGCAAAAGATAATAAAGATCACTTTGATTATATTTATTCTTATGCGCCATATAATAATATAAAAAAAATGGATTACCCGAATATTTTAATTACAACAAGTTTAAGCGATAATAGAGTTTTATTTGATGAACCAGCAAAGTTTACAGCTAAACTTAGAGATTATAAAACTGACAACAATCTTTTATTACTTAAGACTGAAATGAATGCAGGCCACGGAGGTAAGTCAGGCAGAGATGGTGCTATTGAAGAAATAGCGTTCGACTATGCATTTATTTTAAAAATAGCAGAAAAAATTTAGTCCATACTTGAAAGATTTTAATTAATACCTAAATAAAGATCACAAGTTGCCTTATTGGGGCTTGTAATAAACCTTGCTAACAAAGGAGGAAAAATGACAAGTAAGGATCTATCTATATTTAACTCACTAAGACCATTCTCAATTGGTTTTGACGATATGTTTGATCAATTTGAGAACATGTTAGGAAATGGTAGTTTGACAATGCAATCTAATTACCCGCCCTACAACATTAGAAAAACAGGAAAGGATAAATACTCAATTGAAGTAGCCTTAGCAGGTTTTTCGAAAAAAGATGTCGAAGTGGAGTTTGAAGATAATTTATTAACTGTAAGAACAAAACAAGTTAATAAATCGGATAATCAAAATGAAAATGGTGAAATTATTCATAAAGGAATTTCACAAAGACAATTTGCTAGATCATTTACAATTGCTGATGATGTAAAGGTGAATGGTGCTGAGCTAAAAGATGGTCTTTTGACAATTGCTTGTGAAAGAATTGTGCCAGATTACAAAAAGAAAAAACTTATTGAAATTAAATAAGTATTAACCTTGCTTGTGGGGATTATCCCCACAAGTTAAAAACACCCTTTAGATACAAATCCAATCACCATATCCTCACTGCTAATTTCAAATTTTCTCTCGCATGGAATTCCATATTTTTTTGTTTTATATACAAGAATCTTAGAAGCTGTATTAGACTTTTCCTCATTATCAGGCATACCCATAACTATTTTTAATTCTGAGACAGGTTGACCGATAAATTGACTTAATTTCTCATTTTCTTTTTTTACGATTTCATCTGTTTTGTCCTTAACAGTCTGACAACTAGTCAACTTCGTTAAAAATAAAAAACAAATTAAAACTGGTATTAATGAGCGCACTAATTGACATTATCAGATTTGTTTTAATAAAAAATTAAATTCTAAGTTGAAAATTGTGAATAAAGCTTTCAATTAAAAGGATTTGTTTTGAAGAATAGTTTATTATTATAATTATTTGGAGGAACTCAATGTTAGATAAATATTTTAATTATAAAAAACATAAAACTACTTTTAAAACTGAAGTTATTGCTGGAGTTACCACTTTCCTAACTATGGCATACATAATGTTTTTAAATCCTTTTATTTTATCTGGAGAATTCGCAGGGCCAGAAAAAGGTTTTTTTGACTTTGGTGCTGTTTTCACAGCCACGATATTAGCGACTGCTTTAGCTTGTTTCATTATGGCTTTTTACGGAAAGACTTGGCCAATAGGTTTGGCTCCAGGAATGGGCATAAACGCTTTTGTTGCTTTTGGAGTTGTTGCAGGAATGGGTTATACACCTCAAGAAGCTCTAGGGGCTGTATTAGTTGCGGGTGTTTTGTTTTTAATTATATCTTTAACGCCAGTAAGATCATGGTTAATTAATTCAATACCTAAAAGCTTAAAACTAGGAATAGGCGCAGGTATAGGATTATTTTTAGCAATTATTGGTTTAGAAATTATGGGGGTAGTTGGAGATCATCCAGTTACGCTTGTAACTTTAGGAGATATAAAAAATCCTTTAGTTATTCTAGGATGTCTCACATTTGTAGCAATTATTGTCATGGAAAAACTTAACATTAAAGGAAATATAATAATTGGAATAATTGCATTTAGTATTATTGCTTGGGTAAGTGGATTAGCAAAGTTTAACGGCGTTGTGGGAAGTATACCTCCAATGACTTATCTTTTTGAGTTTGACTTATCAGCAGCTTTAACTGCAAGTATGTCAACTGTAGTGTTTACATTATTGTTTATAGATTTTTTTGATACTGCTGGAACTTTAACATCAGTTGCTAATGTAGCGGGTAAAGTTGATAACAAAGGTAGAGTTCAAGATATTAATAAAGCAATGATGTCTGATAGTGTTGGTACTGTTGCTGGAGCATTAATGGGAACTACAACCGTTACAAGTTATGTTGAGTCAGGAGCTGGTGTGAAAGCTGGAGGCAGAACTGGAATGACATCTTTAGTAATTGGTGTTTTGTTTCTTGCATGTTTATTTTTTGCACCTCTTGCAACAAGTTTACCAAAAGAAATCGATGGAGCAGCTTTATTATATGTAGCTGTTTTATTTGTGAGAAATATTACTGATATAGAATGGGATGATATTGCGGAGTCAGCTCCTGCTGTACTTGCCATGATAGCAATGCCTTTAACATATAGTATAAGCAATGGTATAGCTTTAGCTTTTATTTCTTATGCTTTAATAAAAATATTCACAGGTAAATTTTCAACGACTTCTCCTGCTATATGGGTTATTGCAGTTCTTAGTGCAATAAGTTTTGCTGTAGCTTAAATTCATTTAAAAATAAGGCCAGATTTAATTCTGGCCTTATTTATTTCTCTCAATTATTTTATCAATAGATATTTCCTCGTAGTGTTCAGTTGGTTGAACAATCCAAGGATCTCCATCTAATTTTATGGGACAAAAATCTGGGTTAAATTTAGATGATTTTTTTTTCCATAAACAAGCAGTTTTAATATCTTTTATATAACTTTTTACTGGTTCATAATTTTTTAACCAATCAATACTTCTATTTAAAGTAAGCCCTGTATCTGATAAATCATCGACCAGCAGAATTCTTTCAAAGTCTTTTTGATGTGCTATTGAGCTTATGTCTCTTGCAAAAATTAGATCTCCTTGCTTATCCTCTAATCCTTTTCCTGAATAGCTTTGTATAACAATATAAGCTGTCGGTAATTTAAATATTCTTGATAAAATATCTATTATAGGTGCAGCTCCTCTCATAATACCAACAAGAACAGTTGGTTTAAATTTTTTATTTACCTCTATTGCAAGCTTTTCAACAGTATCTAGGTATTCCTTAAAATTTATTATTAATTTTTTTTCCATTTATAATTATTATTATAGTATTAGATTTAATTAAATATATTTATGAAAATATTTGACTGTTTTATGTATTTTGATGAAGATTTAGTTTTAGACTTAAGACTAAATCTTTTAGATGATCAAGTAGATTATTTTGTGATAGTTGAGAGTAAATTTAATCATAAAGGTGAAAAAAGGGAGTTAAAATTTGATATAGATAGATATCAAAAATTTAAAAAAAAAATTCTCTATTTAGTTTACGATCAAATACCAAATAATTTAGACATTATCAAAGAGGATGAAGATAAGGATATAACAATCAGCAAATATATGTTTAATGCAGGAAAAAGAGAAAATAGCCAAAGAAACTTTATAATAAATGGATTAACAGAGGCTGATAATGAAGATTTAGTTTTAATTTCTGATGTAGATGAAATACCAAATCTTCAAAATTTAGATTTTTCAAAAATTAATAAAAAAATTATAATGTTCAAACAAGAAATGTTTTATTATAAATTTAATCTAAAATTACCCAATTTTTCATGGATAGGAACAAAAGCTTGTAAGAAAAAGAATTTAAAAAGTCCTCAATGGCTTAGAAATATAAAAGACAGGAAGTTTCCTTTTTATAGGTTAGATACTCTTTTTTCAGATAATAAATACTCAAGTATTAAATTCATAGATAACGGTGGATGGCATTTTACAAATATTAAAACTCCAGAGGAAATTTACCACAAACTAAAGTCTTACCTTCATCACATTGAATTTGAACTAGAACCTTTAACAATTAAACAAATTACAGAGATTATGAATGAAAAACGGGCAATATATAATTTAAATGTTGATCAAAGAACAAAAAAATTTGGTAAAGGAGAAAAACTTTTGAAATATGATTTTCAGAAATTGCCTGATTATATTAAAAATAACAAATCAAAATATGAAAGGTGGTTAGACTAATGAAAGGTTACTGGGTGTGTATATACGAAAAAATCGACAATCCTGAAAAATTAAAAGAGTATGCCTCAAAGGCTAAGCCAGCTGTCGAAAAGTTTTCTGGAAAATTCATTGTAAGAGGAGGGAAAAATAAAACTACGGAAGGTATTAATTCTCCACGTACTGTTGTTGTTGAATTCCCTGATTATAATACAGCTATAGAATGTTATGACTCGAAGGAATACCAAGATGCTCATGAAGTACTTAATGGGTATGTTGTAAGACATCACCAAATAGTGGAAGCAAGCTAATACTGAATAGGTTCATCATCTATAGATCTCCACAAATACCAAGTTGCAACTGAACAGTAGGGTGAAAATTTTTTATATAATTTATCAACAAAAATTTTCGGCGGTAAATATTTTTTATTATAATTGTTAGATATCGCTCTTAAAAGGCCTATATCCTGTAAAGGCCAAATATTTTGTCTGTTAAAAGTGAAAAGCAAAATCATTTCAGCTGACCACCTACCAATCTGTCTTAAAGTTGATAAATATGCTATCGCATCTTCGTCATTCATGTTCTTAATTAAATTTGGATTAAAACTTTTATTATGAAACTTACTTGCTAGTTCTTTAATACCTTTAACTTTTTGACGACTTAATCCACATTTTTTTAGCTGTTGTGAACTTAATTTATTTACTGTTTTTGGATTAATTTTATTTTTACAAAGCTTTTTAAATTTTATAAACACAGAGTTTGCCGCAGCAACACTGATCTGTTGGCCTATAATGCTTTTACATAGGGAGAAAAAAACATCTCTTCTGGTAGTTAAAAATGTGTCGTTATACTTTTTTATTAGAGACCTCATAATCTTATCTTTTGATGATAAATAACTGGTTGCTTTATTCCAGTATTTAGGTGGTTTAGTCATGTCGCGCCGTTGAAATTTGTTTTTTTAATAAAATCTCTCTTCTAAAAATGATTACTGAAGAGGTAATAACTAATGTTGCACCTACTAAAGTTTTTATTGTTGGTATTTCATCCCAAATGAAATAACCAAAAATTATTGCAAAAACTAAAGCTAAATATTTTAATGGTGTAACCAATGATACCTCTGAAAATTTATAAGATTGGCTCAGCCATAGATTTGCAACACCTCCAAAAATTCCTATTAAGGATAAAAGTATTAGGTCTGTTAAATTTGGCATTAACCACCCATAAGGTATCGTAAATAAACCTGCTAATGTAATTGCTGCAGAAAAATATAATGAAATTAGCCAAACTGGTTCTGTCGAGGATAATTGTCTGATTGAAATAGCAACATATGACATTCCTAAAACGAAAATAACTGGAAAGATATAATAAACATTTAAAGAACTTAAACCTGGTTCAGAAATAATAATAATTCCAACGAAACCAACAAAGACCGCTAACCATCTAAAATAACCAACTTTTTCACTTAAGAAAAAAATTGAAAAAATTGTTGTAAAAATTGGTGCAGCAAACGAAATACTGACAACGGTTGCCAATGGTAGATTTCTCAATGCTGTGAAAATAGAGAGTAAAGCCATCAGTCCAAAAAAACATCTTGAGAAGTGTAACATTGGCCTTTTTGTTAAGTAAAAATCTTTGAGTCTTTCTTTAGGGATCACAAAATAATAAAGAAATAAGCCAAAAAAACCTCTGAAAAAGATTACCTGGCCTAAAGGATAGTTATCTGACCATTTTACAATTAGATCCATTACGGAAAATGCACATACAGATAAGAACATGTACAAAAAACCTAATTGATTTTTAGAAAACATAAGATTAACTTTAGTTTAATAAACTTAATAATCAATGGAAATAGCAGTATTAGCTTGTGGATGCTTTTGGGGACCTGAAATAAAGTTCAGTAGATTAGACGGTGTTTTTAAAACTGAGGTAGGTTATTGCGGAGGTAACACGAGTAAAACAAGTTATCAAGAAGTTTGTGAAGGAGATACGAATCATGCTGAAGTTGTTAAATTAGACTTTGATCCAAACATAATTTCATATGAAAAAATTTTAGATTACTTTTTTGAAATACATGATCCTACAACCTTAAATTCTCAAGGACCAGACTTTGGTACACAGTATAGAAGTGAAATTTTTTATCTTAATGACGAACAGAAAAATATTGCAAAAAAAATAATAGAAAAATACAACAAAAAATATTACGGGAAGGTGGTTACTAAAATTTCACAAATAAAAAATTATTGTATAGCTGAGGAATATCATCAAAAATATCTAGAAAAAAGATAAATGTCTTTAGTAGAAACTACTTGGGTTGAAAATAATTTGAGTAATATAAAATTGATTGATTGTTCTTGGCATCTTCCTAATGCTTCGAGAAATCCATATCAAGAATATTTGAATCAGCATTTACCAAATGCATTGTTTTTTGATTTAGATAAAAATTCTGATCAGAATACAGAACTACCACATATGTTGCCGTCTCGTAAAAAGTGGGATGAAATTGTTTCAGGTTTAGGTATAAAAAATGAAGATAGAATTATTGTTTATGATAATTCTGATTTAATCAGCTCCTGCAGATTATGGTATACTTTTATCTATTTTGGACATGACCCTAAGCTTGTAAGTGTTATGAATGGTGGCCTTGAAAAATGGCAATCAGAAAAAAGACAGATTACAAAAGAAGTAATAGTTTTTCCTAAATCGCATTACATATCAAAAGAAAAAAAAGATTTAGTAAAATCAAAGACGCAAATTGAACAAAATATTATTAGTCAGGAATTTAAAATTCTTGATGCAAGAAGTAAAGAAAGATTTGAGGGTAAAGAAAAAGAGCCAAGAAAAGGTTTAAGAAGTGGATCTATACCAAATTCTTTATGCTTGCCATTCAAGCAATTAATAGAAAAGGATAAAACATTTAAATCTAAAGAAGAATTGTTAAAAATTTTTAAATCAGTTTTAAAACATGATTTTTCATCAAAAATTGTGTTTTCATGCGGCTCTGGTGTTACAGCCTCAGTTTTAGCACTTGCATATTCCTTAATTGATAATAAGTATAATCCTGTCATTTATGATGGTTCATGGTCAGAGTATGGCAAAATATAGTTTATGAAAAATTCAAAAAAAGTTTTAATTGGTGTTGTAATTTTTTTTATAATAATTGCAATTGTTGTAATTGGAAGAACAATGGTTGGAAACCATTTCAAAAAAAAATTTAGCAAAAGACCACCTCCTGGAATTATTGTCAAATTAGTTTCTGAAAAAGCCTTCTCAGAGAGAATCGAAAGTTTTGGCACTGCAATTTCAAAAAAAACAAAATCTTATCGGATTCAAAAAAGTGACTTAATTTCAGAACTAAAATTAGATAATTATGTAGAAAAAGGATCTTTAATAGTCAAATTGAAGGACAAAGATATTATTGCACCATTTAGTGGTATTCTAGGTTATAGAGGCATTACAGAAGATGTCCTAGGATCAGACAATTCTCTCATTATAACTTTAGATGATAGTTCGGTAATTTACGCCGATTTAAAAATACCTGAATCTTTTGCGCCAGTTATTAAAAAAAATTTGCCGGTAGATGTAAAGTTTTCAGGACTAAAAAACAAAATTTTTTCTGGAAAAGTGGAAGGTTATTCAAGTAGAATCAGTGCAGATACAAGAAGTTTATTAACGAGGATTAAAATAGATAACAAAGATTATGAATTAATACCAGGTTCACTACTTGAAGTAAGTGTGAAATTTAATGAAAGAAATTCTCTCTCAGTTCCTGACACAAGTGTGATGCTAGAGGGAGAAAGCTCTTTTGTATATAGAGTGCTTGATGATAATAGTTTAGAAAAAACTCAAATCCAAATTGGAAATAGAGATGAAGGATTTATAGAGGTAATTTCAGGATTAAATGAGGGTGATCTAATTGTTGCAGAAGGTCTAAAAAAAGTAAATCCAAAAGGAAAAATTAAACCAATTAAAAAATAAATGTTTATAACTGATTTAAGTATAAGAAGGCCGGTAGTCTCTTGGGTAATGTCTCTTATATTGGTTTTATTTGGCATATTTGTATTTTGGAAATTGCCTGTAAGAGAATTACCATCAGGTCTTCAGCCACCAGTTGTTCAGATAAAAGTGGATTACAAATCAGCATCAGCACCGATAATTGATCAAGAGGTTACTCAAGTTTTAGAAGATGTAATTGGTGGAGCAGAAGGTATTAAAAATATTGACTCAGTGTCTGAAAATGGAAGGAGTACAATTAGTATTGAGTTTGATACAGAAATGGATTTAGACAATGCTGCAAATGATATACGAGAAAGAGTAGCTAGAGTTGCAGATAATTTACCCAATGAGGCAGAGGCTCCACAAATATTAAAACAGGCTGCGGGTTTTACGACAACTATGTGGATAGCGCTTTCTTCTCCCTCATGGAGTGATTTGGAATTGGGAGATTACGCAGAGAGATATTTAGTTGATAGATTTTCAAGTATTAAAAATGTTGGAAGAATTTTAGTAGGTGGTCTAAGGGAATTAAGTGTCAGGATTTGGATAGATCCAATAAAATTAGCTGCTAATGATTTAACCATTCAAGAATTAGAAAATGCACTCAGAAGCGAAAATGTTAGTCTTCCAGCTGGAACTTTAGAAGCAACTAATGTTGATCTTACTCTAAATCTAGACAAATCTTATACAACTATTGACCAACTAAAAAGCTTGCCCTTAAAAAAGAACAAAGACAACATAGTAAAATTGTCTGATGTTGCTGAGGTTGAATTTGGCCCTGTTTCAGAAAAAACATTATTTAAGGCACAAAGAAAAGATAATCTTAACTTAAAAACAGTAGGTATAGGTATTTATGCTAGAAGTGGGGCATCAACTGTCGAACTGTCAAAAGATATCAAAAAAAAGCTAAAAGAAGTTAGAAAGTCTTTGCCGAATGGATTAAATATAGAAGTTGCATTTAATAGAGCAAACTATGTCGGAGCAGCAATTAATGAAGTATACAAAACTCTTTTCATAGCTTTTATATTAGTAGTAATCATTATTTATTTGTTTCTTGGAAATTTAAAAGCAGTGATAGTACCAGCAGTTGCGCTTCCCGTTAGTCTAATCGCATCTTTTTTAGGAATTTATATTTTTGATCTATCAATAAATATATTTGTTCTTTTGTCTTTTATTTTAGCTATTGGAATAATTACAGATGACTCGGTCATTATGACAGACGCAATTTATAGAAGAATTGAAAATGGTGAAAAACCCCTTGTAGCAGCTTATAGAGGATCAAAGCAAATAACATTTGCAATTATTGCAACTACTCTGATATTGGTTGCAGTATTTTTACCGCTAATTTTCATAAAGGGAATTTCTGGAACCTTATTCAGAGAAACCGCGATTGCATTATCTTTTTCTGTAGTTATTTCATCGTTTGTTGCACTAACCTTATCTCCAATGCTTGGAAGTAGATTTTTAACACTAAAAACTAAACAAAATAAAATTATAAGTAAATTTAATTATTTTTTTAAATCATTTCTAAAATTTTATAAAGAAAGTCTTAATTATTTTCTCGATAAACAAAGACTAATAATTTCATTTATGATTTTAGTAATTATTTCTTCAGTATTATTATTTAATTTTTCAAAAAAGGAACTGCTTCCTCTTGAAGATAGGGGGGCATATTTGGTAATCGGAATGACTGACGAAGGAAGCTCATTTGAGTACACGCAAGAAAGAGCACAAGAAATAGAGTCTAAATTAATTCCTCTATTGCAGGAAGAAAATAGCCCGTATAGAAGATTTATAATGCGAGTTCCAGGTTTTGGTAGATCAAGTAATTCGTTTAATACTTTTATAATAATAGCTTTACTTAATCATTGGGATGATAGAAGTAAAAATACACAATCAGTTATGAGAGAAGCTATAGGAAAAATAGTAACTAATCCACAAGCGATTGCTTTTCCTATTTCACCACAATCAATAAGAGTTTCAAATTATAACAAACCAGTTCAAATGGTAATTTTAGGATCATCTTATGAGGAACTTGAGCAAATTCAGAATAACTTAATATCGGAATTAAGAAAAAATAAAAATTTGTCAAGAATTGAGTCAGATTATTCTAAAAATAAACCAGAGGTAAAATTAATTATCAACAAAAATAAAGCAAAAGATTTAGGGATATCAACAGACCAAATAGGCAAGACTTTGGAAACTCTTTATGGTGGAAAAACTGTTACAACGTTTAATAAACTTGGAAAAGAATATCCAATTATAGTACAAAAATATTTGTCAGATAGAAGAAGTAAAGAAAGTTTAGCAAAAATTTTTGTAAGATCTGAAAATAGCTCAAAACTTATATCACTGGCAAATTTAGTTGATTTTAAGGAAGAAGGATCAGCCAAAATTCTTTCAAGATATAACAGACAAAGAGCAGTAACTATATCTGCTAATATAAACGAAGGATATTCATTAAGTGAAGCAATAAGATATTTAGAAAAAACTATGGAAAATGTTTCACCCCAGAATCAGATTTCCTGGAAGGGAAAATCTGAAGAGTTAAAAGAAACCTCAAATGAATTGTTTATAATATTTGCTTTAGCATTAATAACTGCTTATTTAGTTATGGCAGCTACTTTTAACTCATTTATTCACCCATTTATAATAATAATGACTGTCCCGCTAGCTGTATTTGGTGGATTGGTTTTCATTCTTTTTTTAAATAGTTCAATCAATATTTTTTCACAAATTGCTCTTGTTATTCTCATTGGTATATCTACAAAAAATAGTATCTTAATTGTAGATTTTGCAAATCAACTTAGAGCATCTGGAAAAAATATTGATAATGCAATAAAGGAGGCGTGCGATATGAGATTCAGACCTATTATAATGACATCTCTTAGTACAATGATAGCAATGGTTCCTTTAGTAATTGGAAATATTGGACCTGGGGCCGGTGAAGGCTCTAGACTTGCTGTTGGGTCTACTATTTTAGGAGGTATGATTATATCAACATTTTTTACACTATATGTAACTCCAACCATGTACTTGATGTTAGCAAAGAATACTAAACGAATTGATGCTATTGATATTGAATTAAAGAAGCAACTTAATTAAAAAATAATATATTTTCTTGTTTTAAGAGAATTTTGGCAACTTAACAATTGTGATTTATATTTTTTAGACTGTGTTTGTACCTTCTTGGCTAAAGATATAACTTTTGAATTTTTTTTATAGTTTTTATAGTTTCCCCAACCCTCATGATAAGCAATATACTGTCTAAATGCATCTTTTTTTGAAATTTTTAATATTTTTTCGGTTTTATTGATGTACCATCCTATAAAATCTACACTATCTTTGAATCTAGTCCTTGTTGCCAAAGGATTGTTTGTTTCTTGTTTATATTGTTTCCATGTTCCTTTAACTGCTTGAGAATATCCAAAGGATGATGATGGTCTTTTATAAGGAATAACTTTGAAAATTTTATTTCTTTTTGGTTTTGCAAGCCAGTCAAAATTAGACTCCATTTTAATAATAGCAAGCTGTAAGTATATTGGAGTTCCCCATTTTTTTTCAGTATTTTTCGCATGCTTGTACCAAAGATATCTTTCAGAAAATATGGAACAACCATCTGCAGTATTTTTAGGAATAGATGAGCAAGAAAAAAGAAATAAACAGAGCACTAAAATTAAAATATTATTTTTTTTTTTCATTTTTTCTCCAATTCCATGGTTTTTCAAATGTACCCTGCCATAAACCTAATTTATCTCTTGCTGCCTCTTTTTCTTGAAGAATATATTTTTTTGAGTACCTAACATAAGCTAAGGCATGTCCATTTCTAACAAGCCAAGAATTAATATTTAATTTATTCTTATAACAAGTTGCAAGCTTCCTTTTGTATCTATCTACATTTTCTATTTTACATAATATTAACTCGTTTTTTAATAATTTTTTCAGTTTTTTTGTAGAGATTTTCCCGCATGGGTATTTTTTATGAAAAGATAAAAATTGAATGCTTAGAAAAATCTTTTTACATGATTGGTTTGTCTCAGGTGCATCAATACCAGATAATCTAATTTTGTTATTTTTAATTTTAATTGTATCACCATCAATCACTAAAGCCCTTCCTTCAATTACTTCAGCATAAGCATTGAGCGAGACAAAAAATAATAAAAGTAAAAAAACTTTAAATTTTTTTTTTAACATAAGAAAAACATAAAAATAATATTAATGATATTAATACACCCAATACATTCCCATATAAATCAGAAATCTGGAAACTTCTATTTGGTACTAATATGTGAAGTATCTCAAATAAAAAGGATATTAAAAAAAAATAAGTAAGAATAATTTTCTTTTTTTTTTCAAAAAAAAGTAAAAATCCGAAAAATGAAAGAAACAAAAAAGCATAAACATGATTAGATGAGAAATTTAATAATAAGAGATTAAAGTCATCTGTTAGCTGAGGTTGTCGATTTAAGTCTTTATATATTATAAAACCCAATATACTTCCCGGGTATAAGTAGAAAATTGCAAATAGTGTATTTATTAAATAAAATAATGATTTAAACATGATACAATTTTCTTATATTTAAATTTTTTATATGAGTCATTTATTTTTAGTAAGACACGGACAAAGTGAATGGAATTTGCAAAAAAAATTCACTGGGTGGGTAGATGTGGATTTAACGCCACATGGAAAATTAGAAGCTTGTAAAGCTGGAGAAGCAATAAAATCAACAAATGTTAAAATTGACTTATTTTTCAGCTCTTACCAATTAAGAGCAATAAATACATTAAAGTTAATAAAAAACACAATAAGAAATAATTCAGAATTCACAAAAGCTTGGGAACTTAATGAGAGACACTATGGATCACTTACAGGTTTGAATAAAGAGGAAATGATAAATAAACTTGGAGAAAAAAAAATTCACGAGTTTAGGCGATCATGGGATATTAGGCCTGACCCATTAAACCAAAATAGTCCTTACCATCCAATTAACATAGACATTTATAAAAATATTCCAAAAGAAAATATTCCAGATACAGAGTCTCTTAAAGATACTTATAGTAGAGTGATTAATTATTTTACTAAAAAAATTAATATCGAAATAAAAAATGAAAAAAATATTCTTATATCGGCACATGGAAATTCAGTAAGAGCGCTTTGTAAGTTTTTATTCAAATTAGATGAAAAACAGATTCCCAAGCTTGAAATACCTACTGGAAATCCTCTTCATATTGAATTAGATCAAAAATTAAAGATTATTATGTGCAGATATCTTGATCAAGATAGAGCTCAGGACTTATTGGTTTTTTAATATTTTATTATAAATCATTAAATCTGTTGTATGTAAAAATTTAAGATTGCTCTCATAACCAAAAAGTTGAGACTGATTCATTTGATTAGTCCATATTTCATTCATCGAGAATTTTTTTTTTGTGGTTTGAGAAAAAATATTTCTATTAATAATTTGACATCCGGTATATATAAATTTTTTATTATTATCTTTTATAAGTTTCTCGTTAACTAAATTAAAATCACCTTGTAATCTTTTATCAAAACTTAGGTCTTTATGAACAACTAGTAAAATATTATTTATTTTTTTCGTAAAATAAAAATTAGTCATTTCTAATATGTATTTATTATAGCTCTCATTCCATATAGTGTCGGGGTTAAAAACTAAAAAATTTTCCTCGTTTGAGTTTTTTATCATATTAGTAATGCCACCTCCTGTATCAAGAATTTCATTACCATCTTCTATTAATTCAATATCTATATTTGTATTCAATTGCTTTACAAATTTTTTTATCTCGTCTGAGAGGTAAAAAATGTTAATCTTAATTTTTTTTATTTTAAGTTGTTCAATTAATTTAATTGTTTTTTCTAATAGTGTTGTCTCTCCAATTTTCAACAAAGGTTTAGGTTCTGTTTTAGTTAAGGGAAGTAACCTTTTTCCAAAACCTGCACATAATATGAGTGCTGTATTAATTTGCATTTTTTTTTCTTAGTTTAGCTGAAAAGTTTTTATTTAAATACAATTTAAGATCTTTAAAAACTGGTTTATTTTTAATTCGACTCTCTATTAATTTCCAAGCATATGGAATTAATTTTAAATATTGATTTTTTTGGTCTCTGAGGGAAAGTCTAGTAAAAATTCCTATAATTTTTAAATTTCTTAGTACAGATAAAATACAAAAGTCATTTACAAATTCTATTTTATTAATTTTGTTTTTATTATTTTTAATATAGTAACTTAGGAGTTTTGCTTTAAGTTTTCTGCTAGTTTGAAATCTTACATCATCTATTAAAGAAGCCAAATCATAAGCTTTATTGCCTATAACTGCATCTTGCGAATCTAAAATACCATATGAGTTTTTGCATGGAATTATATTAGATATATGAAAATCTCTATGTACAAATGTATCATTTTTTAAAATTATTTTTTTAATTAAGGATTTAATTATTTTTTTTAAGCGTTTATTAATTTTTTTAACATCTCTCCTATTTTTATTAGCAACTACATACCAATCACAAAAAAGTTTTGCCTCATTAAAAATTTTCACATTTGTGTATACAGGGACTTTATAGTATTCACCCATAAAATTTTTTATCTTTTTTGTTTTAATCTTCTGAATTTTGAGCAATGATAATATTATGTCTTTGTAAATTTTTAGATTTTTATGACTATTTTTTTTTGAAAAAACGTCAAAAATTGTTTTATAACCTAGATCTTCTATTTCTATAAAATTATTTTTATAGTTTTGGTAATAAAGCTTTGGGGCAATAATTTTATTTTTAATTAAATTTTTATTAATAGCATCGTAATCCAAAAGATTTTTTTTCTTATCTTTTTTACAATAAACAATAATAGAACTTTTTTTACCTTTGGATTTTCTAAAAAATGTTCTAAATGAAGCATCTCCCTTAATCTGAGTATATTTATTTTCTCCAGGATATTCTTTGATTTCTAAGTTAAATATTATTTTTTTTATTTCTATAAATCTTTTATTTGTATTTTTGTTTAATTTAAAAAAAAGTTCATATCTATTCTTAGGCTTGGATATAATTTTTTCAGGCCATTCGACTAAAGTAAGTTTGCTTTTGTAGTCATTAAATAAACCAGTATTTTGAAGATCTTTTGTCTTTTCTATTCTGAAGAGATCAAAATGATTTACAATCAAATTTTTTATCTGATACTCATTCATAATATTGAAAGTTGGACTGGTAACTTCGCTTAAGGATTTCCTCGATCTTAATTGCAAGTAATTTATAAGATATCTAACAAATGTAGTTTTTCCAGCTCCGATTTCTCCGTAAAGAAAGACGATGTCCCCTTTATTGAGAAATGTTGAAAAAATTTTAGCTAAAGAGGCTGTTTTGTTTTCTTTAGATATATCAATCTTGCTACTGTTAGTAGCGATATGCATCTGGTTTGTATGGACCTTCTGGTTTTACACTAATGTAATCTGCTTGATCTTTAGATAAAGGTGTTAGTTTCGCTCCAACTTTTTCTAAGTGTAATCTAGCAACTTTTTCATCAAGATGTTTTGGTAAAACATAGACTTTCTTTTCGTATTTTTCTGAATTGTTCCACAATTCAATTTGTGCCGTAACTTGATTTGTAAAAGATGCACTCATTACAAAACTTGGATGGCCAGTTGCACATCCTAAATTTACTAATCTACCCTCTGCTAATAGAATTAATCTTTTATTATCTGGAAAAGTAATTTCATGAACTTGTGGTTTAATCTCGTCCCATTTATAATTCTTTAAAGCCTCAACTTGTATTTCATTATCAAAGTGGCCAATATTACATAAAATTGATCTATCCTTCATAGCTCTCATGTGGTCAGCGGTAACTATATCTTTATTACCAGTAGCTGTAACGACAATATCAGCTTGACCTATCATCTCATCCATAAGAACAACTTCGTATCCTTCCATTGCAGCTTGTAGTGCACAAATTGGGTCTGTCTCTGTTATCATTACTCTTGCACCACTTTGTCTTAAAGATGCAGCACTTCCTTTACCAACATCACCAAAGCCTGCAACGATCGCAACTTTTCCCGACATCATCACATCTGTAGCTCTCTTGATACCATCTACTAAACTTTCCCTACATCCATACAAGTTATCAAATTTTGATTTTGTGACTGAGTCATTTACATTTATAGCTGGCACCATCAGAGTTCCTTGCTCTTCCATTTTTTTGAGAGCTAAAACTCCAGTCGTTGTCTCTTCACTTAAACCTTTTATATCCTTTAATAATTCTTTATATTCTTTATGCATTAGTGCAGTTAGATCTCCACCATCATCTAATATCATATTAGGTTTCCAATCTTTTCTGCCTTCAATAGTTTGTTTTACACACCACCAATACTCTTCTTCTGTTTCACCTTTCCAAGCAAATACTGGAATACCAGCTTTTGCGATAGCTGCTGCTGCGTGATCTTGTGTAGAAAATATGTTACATGAAGACCATCTTACTTCGGCTCCAAGATCTACCAATGTTTCGATTAAAACTGCAGTTTGAATAGTCATATGAAGACAACCAAGAATCTTAGCGCCTTTTAAAGGGGATTTACCCTTATACTCTTTTCTCAGTGCCATTAAACCTGGCATCTCAGTCTCAGCTAAAGAAATTTCTTTTCTTCCGAAATCAGCTTGGGATATGTCTTTTACTTTATAATCTGGCATAAGAGCGATTTTGTAACAGTATAATTTTAAATAATCAACTTTTCATTACGCTGAGGGGAAAATAATTTCAATTTTTGCACCCTTTCCCCTATTATTGTTACTTGCGCTAATTGTACCACCATGAAGATCAATCAAATTTTTCACTATATTTAATCCAAGTCCAGAATGTTCTCCAAATTTTCCAGGTCTATTACTGTAAAATCTCTTAAATATTTTTTTTGTATCATTTTCCTTAAAACCAGATCCTTCATCTAACACATCAAGCATTACCGAATTATTTTTTTTTGAGAGCTTTACTATGATTTTTTTATTATCTTCGCTAAATGAAATAGAATTTTCAAGTAAATTTGCTAAAATTTGTTCAATTCTGTTTTCAATTCCCATAATCTCAATCTTGTTTCCATTCTGGTTTGAATTTAGAGAAATTTTTATTCCTCTTTTGTTCATATATATACTATTAAAATCATCAACTACTGAGGTAACAATTGGTCTTAGATCAATTTTTTTCATCTGCTCTTTTGTAATTGCAACTTCATCTTTAAGCATTTGAGAATAATCAGTAATAAGTCTTTCTATACGTTCAACATCGTGACTTAAGATTTTAACAAGTTTATCTCTTTGGTTTTTATCATCTGTTTCTGAAATAATCTCAGATGCACTTTTAAGGGATGCAAGTGGATTTCGGATTTCATGAACAAGATCAGTGGAAAAATTTTCAGCACTATCAGCTCGTTTTTGAAGCTCATGGGTCATGTCATCTAATGAGCTTGATAATACACCGAGCTCATCACCTCTTTTTTTTAAATTTTGTATATTTGTTTTTTTTTCACTTTTATCTTTAATAATTTTTGTATAATCGACAAGATTTTTAATTGGTTTTAAAAAATATCTATTTAATACAAAAGAAAAAACAAAAATAACTAATGTTACTAATATAGCTGTTCTAATAACAAAATTTTTTCTTTCATCTATAGCTGTTTTAATGTCGTTAGCGCGTTCAGCTACTAAAATATAACCAACATTTTCATCACTAATTATAAAATTTTTAAGAGTATTCAATATAAATTGATCATAATATTCTTCTGTATAAGTGAATGGTTTTCCATATTCTTTTGAATTAAAATAATCTCTAGTAATATCACTTAAATTTTTCTGAACATTTTTTTTATTATTGCTTGATGCTTTTTCAATATCTGTATTAATATTATCAAATTCTATTTGATCAGTTCTTTGTGAAAAAGATCGTGGATCCAAGTCTAATGTATCAGTGTCTGCGATAACGTTATATTCAGTATCTAGAAAAATTACTCTGTCTAAACTTTGAAATAAAAATCCTGTTGAAAATAAAAATCTTCTTAAATCTTCTTTATTAAAATTTATTTTCAATCTTTTAATGTGATCAGTTGTATTATTAATTACAGCTATATGATTTGAAGTTTTTTTGTAAATTAAATTTGGCTTTGAAAAATTTAAATAAACTATTGTCAGGATTCCAATAACTATAAAAATAATAAGATTTACAAATAAAAATTTTTTTAAAATTGAGAAATTCTTTAATATAGAACCCATTAATTAACTTACATTCCATCTATAACCACTTCCATACCTTGTTTCAATAGCAGAGAAGTTTTGGTCGACTTTTTTAAATTTTTTTCTAATCCTTTTAACATGACTATCAATTGTTCTGTCTTCAATATCAGTATCTTCTCTATAGGCAATGTCCATTAATTGGGATCTCTCTTTTATTATTCCCGGTCTTTTTGCAAGTTCCTGAACTATTAAAAATTCTGTAGTTGTAAGTTTATCTGGTAATTGATTTCCATCCCATTCACATTCTAATTGTGAAGGATCAAGTTTTAATTTGCCATGTGAAATTACATTTTTCGTCTCTTCAATAGGATTTAGATTTTTTTTCCTTAATTGAACCCTTATTCTCTCAATTAATACTTTAATAGAAAAACCTCCAGACTTTTTTACAAAATCATCAGCACCTAATTTAAGTCCTAATAATTCATCAATTTCATCATCTTTCGAGGTTAGGAAAATTACAGGTAAGGTTGTTTTTTTTCTAAGTTTTTTTAATAACTCTTCACCATCCATTTTCGGCATCTTTATATCAATTATTGCTAAATCTGGTGGCTGTCTTGTTAGACCAATCAAAGCGCTTTCTCCGTCTAAATAAGTTTGAACCTTAAAACCCTCTTTTTCTAGAGCAATACTTATACTAGTTAAAATATTTCTATCATCATCAATTAACGCAATAGTTTGTTTCATAAATATGTATCTACTTATACAAATACTAAATTGTTCCTATTTGGGCAAGATTACCGAAAAAACTAATGTAGTAACCCCCAATTTTCTCCACTATTTACATCTACTGTGAGAGGCGTTGAGAATGAATGAAGATCGCTATCCTTTACACTAGTCATTTCTTGTCTTATCAAATTTGTGAAGTTTTTTTCACTTTCCTTTGGAACTTCAAATATTAGTTCGTCATGGATTTGAAGTAACATTTTAAATTTTTTTTCTTGATCCTCCTCAATTCTTTTTGAAATTCTTATCATCGCTAATCTCATAATTTCAGCAGCAGATCCCTGGATTGGCGCATTAATAGCTGCTCTTTCTTGAAAATTTCTTATATTAAAATTTTTATCATTAATTCCGGTTATATGACTTCTTCTACCAAAAATATTATTAACATATCCACTCTTCCTACAAAATTTTATAGTGTCGTTCATATAGTCTTTAATTTCTGGAAATTTTTTAAAGTATGAATTTAAAAATTCTGCAGCTTCATTATTTGATACCATAATCTGTTTTGCTAAGCCGTATTGAGAAATTCCATAAATAATTCCAAAATTAATCGCTTTTGCTTTTCTTCTCATATCTGAATTAATTTCGCTTATTTTAACGTTAAATACTTGGCTGGCTGTAAGTGAATGAATATCTTGTTGATTATTAAAAGCTTTTTTCAATTCTTTTACATCTGCTAAATCTGCCAAAATTCTCATTTCAATTTGATTATAATCTGCCGATATTAAAATATTTCCTTTTTCAGAAACAAAAGATTTTCTTATATCCTTCCCATCTTCAGTTTTAATCGGTATATTTTGTAAATTTGGATCACTTGAAGCCAATCTGCCTGTTGTCGTTGCGGCCAATAAAAAAGAAGTATGAACTCTTTTTGTTTTAGGATTAATATGCTCTTGCAAAGAGTCTGAGTAAGTATTTTTAAGTTTAGAAATTTGTCTCCACTCTAATATAAGTTTTGGAAATTCATTACCCTTGAAAGCTAAATCCTCTAAAACTGATGCACTAGTAGCAAAACTACCTTTTTTTGTTTTTTTAAGAGAAGCTATCTTTAAATCTTCATACATAATTTCACCAAGTTGCTTTGTTGAAGCAATATTAAATTTTTTCTTGGAAATTTTGTAAATTTTATCTTCAATTGAAGAGATTTTTTTTTCAAATTTTTTTGACAGAATATTTAAAAATTTCTGGTCTACTTTTACTCCTTGAATCTCCATATTAGCTAATATTTCAATTAAAGGCTTTTCAAATAATTCATAAATATTTTCAAGTTTTTCCCTAATCAAATTTTTCTTAAATAATTTATACAATCTAAAAGTTACATCAGCATCCTCAGCTGCATATTCAGTAGCTTTTTTTATTTCAACTTGATCAAAAGTAAGTTGCTTTTTACCTGATCCTACTAAATCTTTATAGGATATTGTTTTATGTCCTAAGTGAAGCTCTGAAAGTGTATCCATATTATGTCTATTTTTACCTGCATCAAGCACGTATGACATAAGCATAGTATCTTCCATTGAGTTTATTATTATTCCTCGATGGTAAAAAATTATATAGTCAAATTTTATATTTTGCCCTATTTTTTTAATTGATTTATCCTCTAAGATCGGTTTAATTTTTTGAATTACCTTATTAGTATCTAGCACATCTTTACCATTATGCTTTAAAGGTATGTAGCAAGCTTTTCCGATATCAGTAGATAAAGATATTCCTACTAATTCAGCTAGATGAGGATCTAGAGAAGTTGTCTCGGTATCTATACATAATTCTCCCTTCTCCTCTGCATCTTTTAACCAATTGTCAACATCTCCTAATTTATTGAGCAATTTATATTTTGTTCGATCAATACTTGATATCTCTTTTCCTTTTAAAGATGGTGTATCTTTTTCTTTTAATTTAGGTTCTCCGTACTGTGATATGACGCTACTTAAGAGCCTATTAAATTCCATTTCTCTTAAAAATTCATATAGTTTATCTTTATCTACGTTTTTTATTACAAAATCATCTAATTTATTTTTAATAGGTACATCTTTTTTTAAAGTTACCAATTTTTTACTTATTAGAGCTTTATCTTTATTTTCTAAAATAGTTTCTCTTCTCTTGTTCTGTTTAATTTCATGAGCTTTTGATAGAAGTTTTTCCAAGTTTCCGTATTTATTAATTAATTCCGCAGCAGTTTTAACACCAATACCCGGTACTCCTGGAACGTTGTCACTGGTATCGCCTGCTAATGATTGTACATCAATTACTTTGTCAGACTTGACACCAAATTTTTTTATAACATCTTCTTCTCCTAAAAATTTATTTTTCATAGGATCATAAATTCTTACATTCTTGCTGAATAGCTGCATTAAATCTTTATCAGATGATACAATTGTAACCTTAGCCCCAATTTTTAAGATTTGTTCTACATAAGTTGCAATTAAATCATCTGCTTCATAATTAATAAGTTCTACAGATGGTAAATTGAATGCCATTACTGATTTTCTTATAAAATCAAATTGAGGAATTAAATCATCAGGAGCGTCAGATCTATTTGCTTTATAATCTTTATAGATTTCATTCCTAAAATTTTTTCTTGCAGAGTCAAATATGACCGCAAAGTGTGTGGGTTTTTGCAAATTTTCTTTTGATTTAGAGTCCTCAAGCAACTTAAATAACATATTGCAAAAGCCGTTTACTGCCCCTGTAGGCATGCCATCACTTTTCCTGCTTAAAGGTGGTAAAGCATAATATGCTCTAAAGATATATCCTGAACCATCAACTAAATAAAAATGATCGCTTTTTTTAATTTTGTTCATTAATAAATGTTAACTTAATGTACACGAATGTTATAAATGTATAAATCATTATGGAAAAAAAAAATGTATTGTCAGTAAAAAATTTAAGCAAAATTTACTCTAAAAACAATTTGGAACCAGTAAATGCTTTAAACAATTTAAACTTAGACGTGAAACAAGGTGAGATTTTTGGGTTATTGGGCCCTAATGGAGCAGGTAAGTCTACTTTCATAAATATATTAGGAGGAACTGTAATTAAGTCAGAAGGAATGGTTAATGTATGGGGCTATGACTTAGATAAGGATCCGAGACAGGTAAGAGCCTCCTTGGGGATAGTGCCTCAGGAGGTGAATTTAGATCCATTTTTTAATCCAAGAAGACTTTTGGAGCTACATGCAGGAATGTACGGCATTAAAAAAAAAGATCGTATAACTGATGAGATTTTAAAATTAGTTTCTCTTGAAGATAACGCAGATAGCTACGCAAGAAGTTTATCAGGAGGAATGAAAAGAAGATTATTGATAGCTAAAGCTCTGGTTCATAAACCCCCAATTTTAATATTAGATGAACCAACAGCTGGTGTGGATGTTGAGCTTAGAAAGCATCTTTGGGAAAACGTTAAACTTTTAAACAATATAGGTGTTACAATTATTTTAACCACGCATTACCTTATAGAAGCGGAGGAAATGTGTGATCGAATTGGAATTTTAAGCAACGGCAATTTAGTCGCCTTGGATACAACAAAAAATTTAATAAATAAAATACAAACAAAAATCGTCACTTTTACAATCAATGAAAAGACTAATATGAGCAGTATACCCTTAAAATCTTTAAAAATTTTATCTCAAGAGGACAATAAAATAACATTATCTTATGAAAAAAATTCTATTAAAATTGATGAAATAATTTCTTATTTTTCTGATAAAAATATAAATATTTTAGATATTTCTACAGATGATGCAAATATTGAGGATGTCTATACATCTTTAATTAAAAACTAGTAATAATGGTTGATTAACTGTAAAGTATATAAATGGAAAACATAAGTATATCTAATAATCAAAAAATCTTGAAAAATTTTTTTATTGTTGTTCTTGGCTCAATTTTATTAACTATCTCGGCAAAAATAAAAATACCTTTTTATCCAGTACCAATGACAATGCAAACTTTTGTGGTTCTTTTTTTAGGAATATCATTTGGCTATAAAATTGCAGTTGCAACAGTCTCTGTTTATCTTGTTGAAGGTTTGTTAGGACTTCCTGTTTTCTCAAACTCTCCAGAAAAAGGGGTTGGTTTAGCATACTTTGTAGGACCTACAATGGGATATTTAATTGGTTTTTTATTTTCAGCTTTTTTTGCAGGTTTTTTAAATTTTAAAACTAATTTAATTTTAATATTTATTAAACTTTTATTCTCGGTTTTCTTTATTTATTTTTTTGGCATTGTTTGGTTGGGTATTTTAATTGGATGGGAAAAACCTATATTTAAGCTTGGATTTTTTCCATTTATTTATGCAGAGATATTTAAAATTTTACTGCTTACTTTTTTAACTTCAAAAGTTATTAAAATTAGAAAATTTATTTAGGCGATCTTTTATATAAAATTCTTTGCAACGTACGTCTATGCATCTTTAACCTTCTTGCAGTCTCTGATACATTTCTGTTGCATAACTCGAATACTCTATGTATATGTTCCCATTTTACACGGTCGGCAGACATAGGATTTTCGGGAGGTTGGGCTTTAGTTTTAGGGTCAGCTAAAAGAGCTTTTTCAATATCATCAGCATCCGCGGGCTTTGCTAAATAATCAATTGCTCCCTGTTTAATTGCTGCAACGGCAGTTGGTATATTTCCATAACCTGTAAGCATTATAATTTTGCTTTTAGAATTTATCTTTTGAAGTTCTTTTACAACTTCTAAACCATTGCCATCACCAAGTCTTAAATCAACAACTGCAAATGCTGGATTCTTGGAGTTTATAGACGCTATGCCTGATTTTACACCCTCAGCTTGAGAGACTAAGAAACCCTTTTTTTCCATAGCTCTGGATAGCCTTTCTCTAAAGGTATTATCATCATCAACTATTAATAACGATTTATCCGCTAAATCTGTTACTTTTTGAACATTATCTGTCATGAGAACCTATATAGGATTTAAAGCGGGATTTTCAATATGTCATTTTAAGTGGGAATTTAACAGCCTTAATAACATTGAAAATTTTCTTTACTTTAGGGGTCATTTCTCATAATGAGTGAAGAAATTACAAATTTGCATACAAGATATGCAAATTTTTTTTGTTAAATTTTTTTTTGCGGGGCTATGAAATGGAAAAATTTAAAAGTGTTGACGAACTTGTAAGTCAACTTAAACCTGTTGAACCAATATATTGCATTAGAACAAGTGCAATTCAAAAAGCTTCAAAAATTTTCCAGAATAAATTTCCAGGTACAGTTTTATATGCAGTAAAGACCAATCCTCACCCTTTAGTAATTGATACTATTATAAAGAGCGGAATTAAAAATTTTGATGTAGCATCATTAAAAGAGATTGAACAAATAAAAAAAATAAATCCAGAGTTGAAGTGTTCTTTCATGCACACTGTTAAATCTAGAGAAAGTATAAAAGAGGCTTATTTTAAACATGGTGTAAAAACTTTTTCATTAGATACAAAAGAAGAGTTAATTAAAATAATTGAGGCTACTAACCAAGCTAAGGATTTAGAATTATTTGTTAGAGTTGCTGTTTCAAATGAACATGCAGAAATAGATTTATCAAAAAAATTCGGAGCTTTACATAGTGAGGCTTTAGGCCTTTTAAGATTAACAAAACAATACGCTAAAAAAATTGGTTTAAGTTTTCATGTTGGATCACAATGTATGCATCCAATATCTTATTCAAAAGGAATAGCAGAGATTGGAAATATTATAAAAAAAACTAAAATTTCACCAGATTACATAAATGTTGGAGGTGGATTTCCAACAATCTATCCTGATCTAATACCACAATCATTAGATAACTATTTTAAAGAAATTAAAATAGCTTTAGAAAAATTAAAATTTGAAAAAAAACCTGAGATTATTTGTGAGCCTGGCAGAGCTATTGTGGCTGAGAGTGGTTCAACTATCGTCAAAGTAATTTTAAGAAAAAAACAAAAACTTTATATAAATGATGGAACTTACGGAACATTATTTGATGCAGGGGTTCCAAATATTGTTTATCCTTCAAGAATGATTCCAATAGGAAGATTGATTTCAAAAAAACTTACTCCATTTGATTTCTATGGTCCAACTTGTGACAGTATGGATTATATGAAAGGACCATTTATTTTACCGAATAACATTAAAGAAAATGATTATATAGAACTTGGTCAACTAGGAGCTTACGGACTAACATTTAGAACTAAATTTAACGGTTTTTACTCAGATCGTATTTATGAAGTGCAAGATCAGCCTATAATGAGCATGTACAACAAAGATAAATATAAAGCATTTCTTGTTGCTTAATGTCTGATAAAAAAAATCTAGGTCATAACAGTAAAAAAGATTTTTTAAAAAATCCAGTAGAGCATATTGATATTACCAAATTTGACAGTAGAGAAATTATATCAGCAATGGGGAAAATGTCATTTGTTTCCAGAGAGACTGCAAATGCAACAAATATTTATAATGAAATGCTTAAGGATAAAGACTGTACAATTTTTTTAACTTTAGCTGGCTCAACCTCTGCAGCAGGATGTATGCATATTTATAGAGATATGGTTAAATATAACATGGTGGATGCAATCGTTGCAACAGGAGCATCAATAATTGATATGGATTTTTTTGAGGCACTTGGATTTAAACATTATCAGGGCTCACAGTTTCAGAATGATGACGAGCTAAGAAAGAATTATATAGATAGAATTTATGATACTTACATTGACGAAGATGAGCTTCAAAGGTGTGATAAAACTATTGGTGAAATTGCAGATAAGTTGGAACCAAAAGCGTATACCTCTAGGGAATTTATAAGGGAAATTGGCAAATTTTTAAAAAAAAATTCGAAAAAAAAAGACTCATTAATTGAAACAGCATACGATAATAATGTTCCAATATTTTGTCCTGCTTTTACAGACTCTAGCGCTGGCTTTGGACTAGTGATGCATCAAGAAAGAAACCCAAATAAGCATATTACCATAGATTCAATCAGAGAATTTAGAGAATTAACAGAAATTAAAATCCGATCAAAAGGATCGGGTTTATTCATGATAGGAGGAGGAGTTCCAAAAAATTTCATTCAAGACACAGTAATATGCGCTGAGCTATTAGGTAAAGAAGTTGATATGCATAAATATGCAATCCAAATCACAGTTGCTGACTCTAGAGATGGAGCATGCAGTAGTTCAACGCTTAAAGAGGCAAGTTCATGGGGTAAAGTAGATACATCAAAAGAACAAATGGTTTTTGCAGAGGCAACAAGTGTGCTACCTTTAATTGCAAGTGATGCTTATCATACTGGAGAATGGAAAAATAGAGAAAGAAAAAATTTTTCAGAAATATTTTAATTAAATGCCCAAAAAAACAATTATTGGTATCATCCAGAGTAAGATTTTAAATAATTATAATTCGAATCTAAAAGCTGTTATAAAAAATATTAAAAAAGCTGCTAATAGAAATGCGAAAATAATTTGTTTACCTGAGCTTTTCTTAACAAATTACTTCTGTCAAACAGAAAACCACTCAAATTTTAAATTTGCAGAAAAAATACCAGGTAAAACCTCAAAAGTTTTTTGCGATTTATCAAAAGAATTGAATGTTGTTTTAATGATATCTATGTTTGAAAAAAAAACACGTGGTTTCTATCATAATACAAGTATTATTATAGATGAAAAAGGAAAAATTTTATCAAAGTATAGAAAAATGCATATTCCTGATGATCCAGGGTATTATGAAAAATTTTATTTCACCCCGGGTGATCTTGGTTTTAAATCTATTAAAACTAAACATGGAAATATTGGTCCCTTAATATGTTGGGATCAGTGGTTTCCTGAAGCTGCTAGACTCACTGCTTTAAAGGGTGCACAAATAATTTTTTATCCTACTGCAATTGGATGGCACCCGAAAGAAAAGAAAAAATTAGGAAAAGCACAATTAGATTCTTGGGTAACTATGCAGAAATCACATGCTATAGCTAATGGAACTTATGTTGTTGCAGTTAACAGAGTAGGTAATGAAAAAAAAGGAAATAAAAAAATTGAATTTTGGGGAAATTCTATGATTATTGATCCAAGTGGAAAGATAATTGGCAAATTAGGTAATAAAAAAGAGGGAATTTTAATTCGTGAAATTGATTATGATAAAATAGATACTGCGAGAGAGCACTGGCCATTCTTAAGAGATCGAAGAGTAGAATTCTATAAAGGAATATTAAAAAATCCGGATGATGACTAGTAAACTAACTGGTTTTAAGATTCCTGCAGAATGGGAACCTCAAAAATCAATTTGGATCGCATGGCCTTATAATAAAAATGATTGGCCAGAGCTTTTTAGTTTTATCCCACATGTAGTTGCAAAAATAGTTAAAATAATTTCAGAAAACCAAAAAGTTGATTTATTAATTGATAAAAATAAACACCAAGTTTTAAATATATTAAAAAATTATAAAGCGAAATTAAGCAATATCAATTTTCACAAAATTAAAACAGATAGAATATGGTTACGTGACTCTGGACCAATATTTGTCATTAATAAAAGAATTAAAAAAAAGTTGATACTAGACTTTAAATTCAATGCATGGTCTAAATATTATAATTTCAATAGAGATAATCAAATTAATAAAAAAATAAGTAAAATAATAAAAGTTAAAAGAATTGAACCAAAAATTAGTTTTGGTAAAAACATCAGATCAATAGTTATGGAAGGTGGTGCATTTGATACTAATGGAAAAGGATCTTTACTACTTACTGAAGAGTGCCTACTAAGTAAGGTACAAGAAAGAAATAACGGTTTCAAAAAAAAAGATTATGAGAATATCTTCTCAAAATATTTAGGAATCAATAATTTTATTTGGCTGAAAAAGGGTATATCAGGGGATGACACTCATGGGCATATTGATGATATTGCTCGATTTGTAGACAAAAATACAATAATGATTGCGGTAGAAAAAAATAAAAAAGATGCAAATTTTAAAAATTTAAAACTTAATTTGACAATATTATCTAGAAGTAGAAATAATAATAGAGAGAAATTTCAAATAATCAAAGTCCCAATGCCTTCACCAGTATTTATTAAAAAAAAAAGAGTTCCAGCTAGTTACTTAAATTTCTTAATTACTAATAAAAAAGTATTATTACCTATTTTTAATGTTAAAGAAGATAAAAAAGTTATTAAGATATTTAGAAATTTTTTTAAAAATAAAAAAATAATACCAATCGACTGCAGTAAATTAATTTGGGGTTTTGGTGCAATACATTGTATGACACAACAAGAACCGAAATTTTAATTAGGCAGATTTGAGTGTACCAATTAATAATCTAAAAGGAATAAGCATTAATAATGCTACAAATATTTTTACAGCCAAATCTCCTAATGATAATGATACCCAAGGTATTCCTGTTCCATAGAATGAAATCGAGAAGAATAAAAATGTATCAACAGTTGAACCTATTAACGAAGATGTTAATGGAGCCACAAACCACTTCTTCATTCTTAATTGATCAAAAATTTGAACATCTAGCAACTGAGCAATTATAAAGGCTGTACCCGAACCAATAGCTATTCTTACTGAAATTAAGTCAGAATAGTTTGTGGCAAATATCAAAGTAAATAAAATTCCAATTGTAAATCCTATATATACTATTTTTCTAGCAACTATTTTACCAAATGATCTGTTTGCAAGATCAGTTATCAGAAAAGCTATAGGATAACTGAAAGCTCCATATGTGAGAATATTTTCAAGACCATAATATTTAATAGGGAACTGTACGAGATAGTTTGATGCTAAAACAACTAATCCCATCATAAAAGCGAGGGAAAGAAATATTTTATTCATCAAGCCGATTTATTTAATAAAGTTTTTTTAATTTTCTTTAATCTGAAAGAAAGATTTTTTGTTTTTGCTGATTTTATAAATTGGTCAAAACTTCCTTTTTTATCGACTGATCGTATTCCAGAGTTTGAAACAGTAAGTTTTAAACTTTTATTTAGCATTTCACTCTTGAATCTTACTTTTTTCAGGTTTGGTAGAAATCTTCTTTTAGTTTTATTATTAGCGTGACTTACCTTATGTCCCTTTAAAGGTATTTTTCCAGTTAATTCACATTTTTTCGACATAAATTCTAGGAATGTATATGCGTTGAAAATTACTCAGTCAAGTTTATTTTTAGAACCTACTAATTCAGAAATATTATTTACACCTGTTTTTTTTATTATTTCTATCAATTCATCATTTATTTTAGATACTATATTTGGACCTTTAAAAACCATTCCAGTATAAAGTTGAACAAGTTTTGCGCCATTTATTATTTTTTCGTAAACTGATCTACCACTATCAATTCCTCCAACTCCTATAATTGTAATGTCTGATTTTAAATTTTTAAAAAATTCATTAATTAGAAAATTTGATTTATTTTCAAGAGGTTTACCTGACAGGCCTCCTTTTTCTAATTTGTTAATATTTTTTAAATTTTCTCTTGTTCTATCAGTCGAGTTTGAGATGATTACCGTTTTGATTTTATTATTAGTTAAAACTTCACAAATTCTATCTATACTTTTATTTTCGATATCTGGAGAAATTTTTAAGGCAATCGGTATATTTGTTTTCAATTTAGTCTTTTCAGTTTGAATTTCTTTAAGAAGTTCATCCAGTTCTTCATCTTTGTGAAAGCTCCTTAAATTTTCAGTATTTGGAGATGAAATATTTACTGTTAAATAATCGCCAATATCATGAAATTTTCTTAAACCTTCTAAATAGTCTTTTACTCGGTCTTTTGTATCTTTATTAGGTCCAATATTTATTCCTAAAAGTCCCTTTGGTGAATTTGATAATATTCTTGCTCTCACCTTGTCAGAACCCGAATTATTAAACCCTAATCTATTTATCAAAGCTTCATCTTCTTCAAGTCTAAATACTCTTGGTTTTGGATTACCGTATTGCTTGAGCGGGGTGACTGTTCCAACTTCAACAAAACCAAATCCCAGTTTAAACAAAGAGTTATATACCTCAGCATCTTTGTCAAAACCTGCTGCAATACCAATAGGATTCGGTATTTTTTTTCCAAAGATTTCCAATTCTAGAATTTTATTTTTTTGAACTGTTTTATTTGGAATATAATTCAACTTTAAAGCTTTAATGGCAAAATTATGCGCTGTTTCAGGGTCTAATTTAAAAATTAATCCTCGTATCTTTTCAAACATTATTTATTTTTTGTTTTATTAGATTTTTAGTTTCGTTAACTCCAAAAAAACTTATAAAAAAACCCATCCTTGGACCACTTTCAACTCCAAAAACAACTTCATAAATTAATTTGAACCAGTCACGTAAATTTTCTTTATAACCGTTTTCTTTTCCAACGGAATAAATTTTTGTTTGGATATCCTCTGGTTTCATGTCATCGCTACAATTATCTAAAGTATTTACCAGAGCCTCTAAGGCATTTTTCTCATCCTTGTTAGGCTTTTTATATTTTTTAGTTTTCTTAATTACATCATTAAAATATTTAATTGCATACCCTATTAAGTTATCAAAAATGGTTTGATTTTTCTCTGAAATATCTTTTTTATATTTTTTCACAAATTTCCATAAAAGATCTTTGTTATCTGCATTGCTTGTTTCCACAAGGTTAAGCAACATAGAAAAGCTCATAATATAGTTTTCCTTAGGCATTTTAGAATTATGTACATGCCAAACTGGATTCATAAGAATTTGAAGATCATTCTGAGATTTGCCTTTTTCAATAAAGTCTAAATATTCATCTACTGATTTTGGTATTATTTCTTTATATAGTTTTTTTGCTCTTTTAGGGTTTTGATACATAAACAAAGATAAACTTTCAGGCGATGCATATTCTAGCCATTGCTCAATTGTTATTCCATTACCTTTTGACTTAGAAATTTTCTCACCTTTTTCGTCTAAAAACAACTCATAAGCAAAACCACTTGGACATTTTTTTCCAAGCAAATTAATAATCTTGGTAGACAAAATCGCGCTCTCGATTAGATCTTTACCATACATTTCAAAATCAATATCTAAAGCATACCATCTCATTGCCCAATCAACTTTCCATTGTAATTTACAATTTCCATCTAAAATACTTGACTCAAGTTTTTGACCTTTGTTATCAAAAATAATTTTTGAATTTTTTTCGTTTATCTCTATTACAGGTATCTCTAAAACTTTTTTTGAATTAGGACAGATAGGCAAAAATGGAGAATAAGTTTTTTGTCTTTCCTTTCCAAGTGTCGGTATTATTATATCCATAATTCCATTATAGTTTTTTAATATAAGTTTGAGTGTCTCATTAAAAAAACCTGTCTTGTAAAGATTAGTCGAACTTTTAAAAGTATAATTAAACTTAAATTCATCTAAGAATTTTTTTAGCATCTCATTATTATGCTCACCGAAACTTTCATATTTTTCAAAGGGGTCTGGAACAAGTGTTAAAGGTTTATGTAAATTATCCTCTAATTTTTTTACATTAGGGATATTGTCTGGAACTTTTCTAAGACCATCCATGTCATCAGAAAAAGTAATAATTTCTTTCGGCAAATCTGTAATTTGATCCAGAGCGTTTACTATCATGGACGTTCTAGCAACTTCACCAAAAGTACCAATATGTGGAAGTCCGCTAGGGCCATAGCCTGTTTGCAATATAATTTTACCTTTCTTTTTTATTGATGTTTTCCTTTCATTAAGAATTTTTTTTGCCTCGATAAAAGGCCAGGCATTTGTCTTATCTAGATTAGCTTTATCAATCACAAAATTTCAAAAATTCTTATATTTGGTTGTTTTTATTAATTCTTATAGTGTTGAAATTTATTTACCATAAAATAATGTTCAAACAAAATGTCCAATTATAAAACAGTTTTTTTCATTATTGGTATACTACAAATAATTCTTGGAATATTTATGGCTATTCCAATTTTGTTACAATTAGTATTAGGTGAAATTGACTCATCATTTATAACATCATCGGTAATTACGCTAGTATTTGGAATTTTATTCGTTTTATCAAATCTAGATTATAATAAAAAAATTAATCTGCAGCAGGCGTTTCTTCTAACCACTCTCTCTTGGTTGACAGTTGCTATTTTCGGAGCTTTACCTTTTTATTTTTCAAATTTGAATTTATCTTTTACAGATTCATTTTTTGAAAGCATGTCCGGACTCACAACTACAGGTTCTACAATAATAACAAATTTAGAAATTACACCTAAAAGCATTTTGCTTTGGAGAGCACTACTTCAGTGGCTTGGGGGAATAGGAATTATTTTAATGGCTATTACTTTAATGCCGATAATGAATATTGGAGGTATGCTTTTGTTTAAAGTTCTAAATACTGATTCATCGGATGAAATTTTACCTTCTTCTAAAGAAATCTCATTAAAATTAATCTTAATTTATTTTGTATTAACTTTATTATGTGCAACTGCATATAAAATATTTGGGATGAGTTTGTTTGATAGCTTAACACATTCTATGACAACAATCGCTACCGGTGGCTTTTCAAACTACAACGACTCAATTGGATATTTCGATAACGTGAAAGTAGAAATAACTGCAATGTTATTTATTATATTGGGAAGTTTACCATTTATTGCATATATTAAATTTTTAAATGGTAATAAAAAAGTATTTATAAACGACTCGCAAATAATTACTTTTATCAAAATAACATTTTTTTCTATTTTAATATTATTAATTTATTTATTTTTTAAACTTGAAAGTTTTAGTTTATCAGATTTAAGATCGGTAGGTTTTAACTCCATATCAATTTTAACAGGAACAGGTTATGTAACAGGTCAATTTGATCAATGGGGGAGTTTTTCATTATTTTATTTTTTAATTTTAATGTTTATCGGGGGTTGCGCAGGATCTACTACATGTGGAATAAAAATCTTTAGAATTCAAATTTTGTATAAATTTGTAATCACTCAACTAAAAAAAATTATTTATCCAAGAGGAATTTTTGTAATAAAATACGAAAATAATAATGTTGATGATAAATTTTTAGCATCAATTATCTCATTTATATATTTATATATATTAATTTTCTTTTTTATCACAGCACTCTTGTCTTTGACTGGCTTAGACTTTATAACCTCAATTTCTGGGGCAGCTACGTCAATTTCTAATGTTGGTCCAGGTCTTGGTTCTATAATTGGTTCAAATGGAAATTTTTCAACCTTGCCAGATGCTTCTAAGTGGATTTTAACTGTAGGAATGATATTAGGGAGATTGGAATTGTTTGCTATATTAGTTTTATTTTTACCATCTTTTTGGAAAAAATGATTGAAATTAAAAAAGAAAAAAAATTTTTTGATACTGTAAAATTTTATTTTGACATGAGAATGTTAAAGATTTTACTGTTAGGATCTATCAGTGGTTTTCCCTGGGTCATCATTGGAAGTAGTCTAAGTTTATGGTTAAAGGAAGAAGGTCTTTCAAGATCCACTATTGGATGGGCTGGATTAATTTTTGCAGTTTATGCTTTTAATTATTTTTGGGCACCATTAATTGACAGAATTCAGATACCCTTTTTGACAAAAAAAATTGGTCATAGAAAGTCTTGGATTTTTTTAATGCAAATAATAATTTTAATTGGGTTAATATTCTGGAGCTTTATAAACCCAGTGCAAAATCTAAATCTAGTTATTGGTGCAGGATTAATTATTGCTCTAGCCTCGGCCACACAGGATATAACTGTGGATGCTTTGAGAATTGAGCAAATAAAAAAAGAGGAAAAAGAAGCTATGGCAGCAGGCGCAGCGATAGCAGTGGTTGGTTGGTGGTCAGGTTATAAATTAGGGGGTGTAATCGCTTTAACGTTGGCGGATTTTTTAGAAAATTTAGGTATAGTAAATTATTGGCAATTATCTTTTTTAGGTTTGGGTATAATTATAATTTTATTGAATATAGGTATTTTATTTATTAAAGAAGGAAATTTTTATAATATAAAAAGTTCTCATCTTGAATTAGATGAAAAAATTTTAGGTAAATTAAATTATAATAATATATTTACTAAAATTTTAGCTTGGGTTACTTCGACAATTTCTGGTCCTTTAATTAGTTTTTTTAAAAAAAATGGAAAAGGAATAGCTATTGGAATTATAAGTTTTATTTTTCTTTTTAAAATAGGAGAGGCTTTCTTAGGAAGAATGTCTGTAATTTTTTATAAAGAAATTGGTTTTTCTAAATCCGATATAGCACTTTATTCAAAAACTTTTGGTTGGATAACTACAGTAATTTTTACTTTATTAGGAGGAATGTTTGCTATCCGATCAGGAGTTATTAAATCAATGTTTCTGGCAGGAATGTTAATGGCATTAACAAATGTTCTTTTTTCTTTTTTAGCATGGAGTGATAAATCATATTTATTATTTGCAATAGCGGTTATTTTAGATGATATGGCGGCTGCTTTTGCAACTGTTGCTTTTGTTGCTTTTATATCTTTATTAGTTGATAGAAATTATACTGCTACACAATATGCTCTGCTCGCTTCTTTAGGTACAGCAGGAAGAACAACACTTGCCTCTTCCTCAGGTGCATTAGTAGATTGGCTGAATGGTGATTGGGGCATATTTTTCATAATTACAGCTTTAATGGTAATTCCATCGCTTATTCTTCTATATCTGATGAAAAATAAAATTAAACTAAATGACTGATTTATTTTCAACATCATTAATAAAAAATATTTATAGAAAACCATCGAAAAAATCAGAGGTTACAAGTCAAATAATATACGGAGAAAAAATAAGAATTCTTAAATTTGCAAATAGATGGTTAAAAATTAAGACATATAATGACAATTATTCTGGTTATATTACAAACGATAAACTTAAAGAAGGTTTAAAAATTATTTTTAAAACTCATAAATTGAAAACTAGAATATTTTCTCAAAATAAAAAAAAGAATTTTCTTACATTTAATAGCAGATTGCCAATCATTACTAAGAGAAAAAAATTTTTAGAATTTGAGAAAGGCAAATGGGTAAAAAGGACAGATATTAAACCAATAAATCACAAGTACAGAAATTTTGTTAAAATTTTAAAGTCTTTTAAAAATTGTAAATATACTTGGGGCGGTAAGTCATACAAAGGCATAGACTGTTCAGCACTTATTCAATTATACTATCTTTATAATAATAAATTTTTTCCTAGAGATACAAAAGACCAAATATCTTTTAAAAAAGGTAAAAAAAAATTAGTCAAATTTTCAAAAGGAGATATTATCTACTGGAAAGGTCATGTTGCTGTTTGTTTGAGTAAAAATAAACTTATACATGCATATGGACCTAGAAAAAAAGTACTAATAATGAATATTAAAAAAACTATTGAATTAATCGACGAAACAGCAAAACTTAAAGTAAAAAAAATAATAAAAATTTAAATATGAATTTAGAAGAAAAATTCAATATTTTGGTAAATAAAATGAATTTTGGTCATTATGATGAGGTGATTTTTGAAACAAACTATTTAATTAAAAAGTTCCCAAAACAAGAGGCTTTATATAATCTTTTAGCTCTTACTTATCAAGCAAAAGGCGAATATGATAAATCAATTGAGTTATTAAATGATGCATTAAAAAAAAGTAAAAATAACACAAATTTTTTAAACAATATTGGATTAGGGTATTACAAACAAAAAAATTATATCAAAGCAGAACATTATTTTAATGAAGTTTTAAAACATAACCCAAGATTTATTAATACTATTAATAATCTAGCTAGTTTATATAATGAGATTAATAATTCAAACGAGTGTGAGAAGCTTTACATAAAGGCTCTGAGTATCAATGATAATGTTTTAGAAACAAACTATAATTACGCATCATTTTTGCAAACTTTAGGAAGGTATTCAGAAGCTGAAAAATATTATAATAGAACTTTAGAAATTAACAAGGACTTTACCAGAGCTCATAAAAGTTTAGCAATGCTTAAAAAATATAAAAAAGATGACAAATATATATCCTTACTTGAAGAAAAAATTAAAAATAAAAACCTCCATAAATCAAATGTAAAAGATTTATCTTTTGCTTTAGGTAAAATATATGAGGATATTGGCGAATATAAAAAATCATTCGAACATATTAAAATAGCAAATGATATTAAAAAGCAATTATCAAAGTTTGATATAAAAAGTGAAATAGAACTTTTTGAGAAAATACAAAAATTCCATGAAAATATTAAAATCAAAAATTTTCCTACGAATGGAGATAAGAAAAAAATAATATTTATTTTAGGTATGCCTAGGACGGGAACTTCTTTAGTTGAGCAGATAATTTCAAGTCACAGTGAGGTTTATGGTGCTGGAGAATTGCCTTTTCTAGAGCAATATTTCAGAAAATATTTAAATAATTTTGGTGATCAACAAAATATAGATAAAGATCTTGCAAAATTTAAAAGAAATTATTTAGCTATAATTGAAAAAATGACGAAGTCTGATGTGATTACAGATAAAGCACCATTAAACTTTCGATGGATAGGATTAATTAAAATAATATTCCCAAATGCAATTATAATTCATTGTAAAAGAGATCCCCTTGAAAACAGTTGGTCTATTTACAAAAATGATTTTGAAGGGGGAATGTTATTTTCTAACGATTTTCAGGATATAGCATATTATTATAATATTTATCAAAATTTAATGAATTTTTGGAAAAATGCTTTTAAAAGAGAAATTTATGACATTAGTTATGAAGATTTGATCAATAATTCCGAAGGCAAAATTAGAGAAATAATTAATTTTTGTAGACTAGATTGGCAAGATGCATGTTTGGAATATTATAACAATAAAAGATCAATTAAGACTGTAAGTTTTAACCAAGCTAGAAAACCTATTTACAGAGACTCTTTAAAGGGTGCTGTAAAATATAAAAATTATATTCAAGATTTGGAAAACGCACTATCTTCTTCCAAAGTCAGGTAAATTTACATCTTGTTTAGAAGAAACTATTTTTTTTCGAATTTTTTTTGATTCTTGCATTATTTTGATTAATTGTTTCTCATTTTTATTATTAATTAATTTTTTTATTTGGCGCATATTGTTTATAAAAAGATCAATTCCCTTAATAATGTTTTTATGATTATAAAGAAATATATCTTTCCACATAATCTCATTTGAAGCTGCAGTCCTTGTAAAATCTCTCAATCCACCAGCACTAAATTTAACTATGTTTGATTTTTTTTTCTTCTCAAAATTCATCGCAGTTTTTACCATGTTATAAGCAACAAGGTGGGGTATATGGCTTGTAATTGAAAAAATATGATCATGTTCTTTCAAATTCATGTAAACTATATTACTTCCAATTTTACTCCAAAATTTAGATAAAATTTTCAACTGTGTTTTTTTTGTACTTTTTTCTTTAATTAAAACACACCATTTATCAGAAAATAATTTTTCATTCCCAAATTTAGGACCACTCACTTCAGAACCTGCGATTGGGTGGCTTGAGATCCAATTAATATTTTTTTTTATCCTGGTTTTTGTTTTTTTAAATATTTTTTCTTTAGCTGAACCAACATCAGTAACTATTGTATTTTTATTAATATATTTTTCCAATTTGTTTAAAACTTTAAAATATTCGCCTAAATGTGTACAAATTATTATCATATCCATACTGGGAATTTGTTTTTTAGAATCTTTCAAAATCTCACAATTTAATCCTAATCTTTTAATTTGTTTAATATGATTTTTTGATCTTTCTAAAATATAAATTTTTTTTGATATTTTTTTTTTAATTGTAGCTCTCAAAATTGAGGAGCCAATTAAGCCACATCCAACAATTAAAATTTTTTTAAACATTTTTAAATATTTTTTCTACTTCTTTGAGGAAAAATTTATTTTCTGCACTATTTCCAATTGTTAACCTTAGATGGTTATCAATTCCATAAGTATTCATTTCTCTTAGTATAATTCCTCTACTTTCTAATTTTTTTTCAAATAAAATTGCAGATAGTTTACAACGATTAAAATTTAGTAAAAGAAAATTAGCACTTACTTTATTTGAGTAAATATTAAATTCCTCCAGATTTTTTTTAATTTTTTTACTCCAGTATAAATTGTGTTTAATTGATTTGTTAATAAATTTATTATCCTTTAAAGCTTCAATTGCACATAACTGTGCAATTTCATTAACATTAAATGGTGGCTTAATAAAATTTAAAGCTTGAATAATTTTTTTGTCTCCATAACCCCATCCAATTCTTAAAGCCGCCAATCCATAAATTTTAGAAAATGTTCTTAGTATGAAAACATTTTTTGTATTTTTAAAAATTTTTAAACCTGATGAATATTTATTATCCTTCATATATTCATAATATGCATCATCTATTACTAATAAAATATCTTTTCTTAATCTTTTTCTTAAATTAATTAATTCATTTCTATAAAGATATGTTCCTGTAGGATTATTAGGATTTGCTAAAAAAACTATTTTAGTTTTTTTATTTACTTTATTAATTATGTTATCTACTGAAATCTTAAAGTTTTTCTCTTTTGAAAAAATTACTCTAGCACCTGATATAGATGCATAAATTCTGTACATTAAAAAACTAAATTCTGGAACAATAACTTGATCACCTTTACTCAAAAATAATTGGCAAAGCATTTGAATAATCTCATCTGATCCAGATCCACAAATTACCTTGTTAGCATCACATTTAAATTTAATTGAAATTTGTTTTCTTAATAATTTGGAGGTGTAATCTGGGTATTTTGAAGTGTTAACATTATTTCTTAAGATTGCTTTTACTTTTGAACTTGCTCCTAATGCAGATTCATTTGCGGATAATTTGATTATTTTTCTAGTCTCCTTTAAATTTGGAATTTCGTATTTTCCTGGCTTATAAGATTGAAATTTTAGTTTTTTAAATTTAGCTAGTTTCATAATTTTAAATGCTTCTGGTATATATAGTTAAATTATAATTTATTTAAATTAAATAAGTAAAATTCCTTTAAAAATTTGACATATAAAAACCTTTAATGTAAATAATGGTTGCGCTGATTTAAACTGAATTGCGAGCGCTTAAAAAAAACCGCTAAATAAGTTTTTTTTCTCCAATTCGTCAGCATACAAATATGAGCAAATTTAAGGATACAAAGAAAATTATTGTTAAAAAACCATTAAAATTAGACTGTGGGAAGACAATTAATAATTTTCCATTAGCATATGAAACTTATGGAAAATTAAATGGTGACAGAAGTAATGCTATATTAATTTTTCATGCTTTAACTGGAGATCAATTTGCATCAGGCATTAATCCAATTACAAAAAAAGATGGTTGGTGGAATTATGCTCTTGGACCCGGAAAAGCAATCGATACTGATAAATATTTTGTAATTGCAGCAAATGTTATAGGTGGATGCATGGGTTCTTTTGGTCCAAGTGATATTAATCCTGAAACAAAAAAACCTTATGGTACAAACTTTCCAGTTATCACAATTAATGACATGGTTAATGCTCAATATAATCTCTTAGAATATTTTAAAATTGAAAAGTTATTTAGTGTTATTGGAGGATCTATGGGTGGAATGCAAGTACTTCAGTTTGTATCAAATTTTCCTAATAAGGCCCTTACCGCAATCCCAATTGCTTGTACTGCAAGTCATTCAGCTCAAAATATAGCCCTAAATGAACTTGGCAGACAATCAATAATGGCCGATAGAAATTGGCGAGATGGGTTTTATGAAGAACAAAATAAACAACCAGATAAAGGGCTTGCTGTTGCAAGAATGGCGGCTCATATTACTTATTTATCCAAAGGAGGACTGCAAGAAAAATTTGGAAGAAAATTGCAAGAAAGAGACGATCTAAAATTTAGTTTTGATGCTGATTTTCAAATAGAAAGTTATTTGAGATATCAAGGATCAGTTTTTGTTGATAGATTTGATGCAAATAGCTATTTGTATATTACAAGAGCTATGGATTATTTTGACTTGACAAAAAAATTTGGTGGAAATTTATCAAAAGCTTTCGAGAAAAGTAACACTAAGTTTTTTATTATATCGTTTACGTCAGATTGGCTTTATCCAACCTCTGAAAATAGAGATATTGTAATTGCTTTAAATGCTATTGGTAAAAATGTAGGATTTGTCGAAATTTCTTCTGATAAAGGTCATGATTCTTTTTTACTTGATGTTCCAGATTTTTTAAACACTGTTAGGTATTTTTTAAATACTTCTTACAAACAAATTAAATGAAAAAAGAATTTTATAATATTGCAAAATTGGTAACTCAAAATTCTAAAGTCTTAGATGTAGGATGTGGAAATGGTGAACTTATGAAATATATTACAGAAAATATTAGCACAGATATTAGAGGAATTGAGTTATCAAAATCCAATGTACAAAAGTGTGTTGAAAAAGGTTTAACAGTCATCGAAGGAAATGCAGAAAAAGATTTAAAGCAATTTCCAGATAGTTCTTTCGATTTTGTAATCCTCAGTCAAACTTTACAGGCTTTTCTAGATCCCGAAAACGTGTTGAATGAACTACTAAGGATTGGGAAAAAAGCAATTGTATCAATTCCAAATTTTGGACATTGGAAAGTTAGATTACATTTACTTTTAAAAGGTACAATGCCAGTAACCGAAAACTTACCAAATGAGTGGTACAATACACCAAACTTACATATGTGCACCATTAAAGATTTTGAAAATTATTGTAAAAACAGAAATATTAAAATTAATTTAAAAAATTTGAAGTATCACAATTTTTTTTCAGAATTAGGAATTTTTGTATTGGAGAAGTAAAATGAAAATAGAAATAATCAAATGTCTTGAGGATAACTTTTCATATTTACTAATTAATGAAAAAAATTCTGATGCGTGTGTAGTCGATCCTGGAGAGGCTAAACCAGTTTTGAAATTCATTGAAGAAAATAAAATAAATTTAAAGTATATTTTGAATACTCATCACCATGGAGATCATATAGGTGGTAATAACACATTAAAAAATAAATTTAGTGCGAAAATTCTTGCGTCTGAAAATGATAGAGAAAGAATTCCAGAGATTGATATTTTTTTAAGCGACGGTCAAGTTTGGAAGGATGATATATTTGAGTTTAAAGTTATTAGCGTTCCAGGACATACTATGGGACATATATGTTTTTACTTTTTTAATGAAAAAATAGTCTTTACCGGAGACACATTATTTTCCCTAGGATGTGGAAGAGTTTTTGAAGGAAGTAATAAGGATATGTTCAATTCATTAACAAAATTAAAAAGTTTGCCTCCAGTAACCAAGGTATATTTTGGGCACGAATATACGTTAAATAATTCTATTTTTTGTAGTAAATTTGATGAAAATAATTCTGAACTTGATAGAAAAATTATTGATATTAAAAAAAAATTAAATAATGGACTTCCTACTGTTCCATCCTCAATAAAAGATGAATTAGATTGTAATATTTTTTTGAGAGCAAAAAACTTAAAAGAATTTTCAAAATTACGGGATTTAAAGGATAATTTTTAATCGATAATCCTTGACTAAAAATACCTTAGATCTATATTGCAGCATTATTTAGGATAAATTTTATGTCATTTGCAGTCATACAAACTGGTGGAAAACAGTACAAAGTTAAAACCGGAGAGATACTTAAAGTTGAGAAATTGATCGACAAAGACAAGGTTGAGTTTAAGAACATCTTAGCTTATGGAGATGAAAAAAATGCTGAAGTTGGCTCTCCAAAGATTGAAGGTGCGAAAGTTGAAGCTGAAATTTTAAAAAATGGTAAAAATAGAACTGTTTTAGTTTTTAAGAAAAGAAGAAGAAAAAATTCAAGAAGAAAAAATGGACATAGACAAGAATTTACATTAGTAAGAATAAGTAAAATTTTTGCTAAAGATGGTAAAGTACTCTCAGAAGCTGAAAAATATAAAAAAGTAGAGAAAGAAAAAACTAAAAAAGAAGAAGCTAAAAAGTAAATATAGAGAATAAATTATGGCAACAAAAAAAGCAGGTGGATCGTCAAGGAACGGAAGAGATAGTGCTGGTAGAAGACTTGGTGTCAAAATTTATGCAGGTCAAAAAGTCATTCCAGGTAATATAATTGTAAGACAAAGAGGTACAAAAATATTTCCTGGAGAACATGTCGGAATGGGAAAAGATCATTCAATTTTTTCAAAAATTAAAGGAACAGTTGAATTCAAAAAAACAAAATCAGATAGAACTTTTGTATCTGTAAAGCCCAATTAATATACAACATATTAAAATAAAGGTGTTGTATTATGAAATTTTTAGATCAAGTCAAAATATTTGTTAAAGCGGGTGATGGTGGATCAGGATCTCCAAGTTTTAGAAGAGAAAAATTTATAGAATTTGGAGGACCAGATGGTGGTGATGGTGGCAAAGGTGGGTCAGTAATTTTAAAATCTGAAAGAAACCTAAATACATTAATCGACTATAGATATCAGCAACATTTTAAGGCTCAAAGAGGAGGAGATGGTAAAGGAAAAAAAATGACTGGCAAAGGTGGGGAGAACCTTTACTTAAAAGTCCCAATGGGAACTCAAGTTTTTGAGGAAGATAATAAAACACTTATTTTTGATTTTAAAAAGAATAATGATGAATTTGTTGTCGCGTCTGGAGGAAAAGGTGGTTTTGGAAACACTAAATTTAAATCATCAACGAATAGGGCGCCTAAAAAATTTACTAAAGGTATTAAAGGTGAAGAATTTTGGATTTGGCTTCAATTAAAAACAATTGCTGATATTGGTATTATTGGACTACCTAATGCAGGAAAATCAAGTTTGCTTGCATCAATGACAAGTGCAACACCAAAAATTGCAAATTATAAATTTACAACACTCAATCCTAATTTAGGGGTTGCAGTTTATGATGATAAAGAAATTACTCTTGCCGATATCCCTGGTTTAATTGAAGGGGCACATTCAGGTGTAGGTTTGGGAATAAAATTTTTAAAACATATTGAAAGATGTAAAACACTTCTTCATTTAATAGATATTAACGAGGAAGATCTCGTATCATCATATAAACAAGTGAGAAATGAACTTAAAAGTTATGGAAAGGAATTGATTAAAAAAAAAGAAATTATAGTATTCAATAAAATTGACCTGCTTCAAAAAAATAATATAGATAAAAAAGTTAAAAATTTTGAAATAAAAATTAAAAAGAAAAC